>JASLZG010000069.1 GCA_030754995.1 Lentisphaeria bacterium | reverse complement strand
GGTGGCTGGCTTCGATAATGCTGTAACCGAAGTTGGCGTAGTCGGTGAATTCGCCGCGGGCGCGTTCCATGACGCTGGCAGGAATGGTGGCGGGACCAGCATTAAAATTGTAGGTCATCGTCGGGTGTGGGCTTGGCCGATATCTATTGTGCCATCTCCTTCATCGAAAAAAAAGAACCACGAGAGGTCAATCCCGTGGTCGGCGAACGATCGGCTGTCGATTTCATCAACTACTGGGGTTCCCAGAAGGAATCGGTGCCGGCAGTCGGGACATTCAGTTTCTTGATGGGTTGCACGTGTCCGTCGGAGAACAGGATATCGGCTTGGGCACCGATGGTCGGATGGGGATATCTGAGCAAGTCGTTGGTGTGGTCGGTCTCGTCACCGGTTCGCAGGTCGGCGACACCACCGCAGGTAATCATCATGGTGCTGACCGGATCGATGACCTGCACCAGTTTCAATGCCCCGGAATGGTCCGGAGCGGCATAGGGAAGGGTCTGGTTGAGCTTGTTGTTGAACATGTAATTGGTCTGTTTGAAGTCTGTCACCTCGTGCTCGGCGCCTCGCGGCATGCCGGGATCCTTGACGAACTCGAGAACGGTGGAGGTGTCCAGATTGTCGCCCAGGAACTTGCGCAGCTTCTGGAACCACACGTCTTTACCCTGCAATGCATCATCCGGACCGTCCAGCGGGAAGTATCCCTGGAACTCATCTGCGTAGAACTGAACGGCGATGTTCATCTGCTTGCAGCGGTTGACGCACTTGGCCTGTTTGCCGCGGGCCTTGGCTTGTATCAGCGCCGGAAACAACATCCCGGCGAGAATAAATATGATGGAAATTACGACTAACAACTCGATCAACGTGAATCCGGATGCGCGCACAGATGTGCGGAGTTGCGCAGTATTCATCATCTTCCCCTAAGAGTTTTGCTGCTGTATCAGGACTATCAAGCCCATTAACTGGTGAACCGGTAGTTACATGTACGGTGTACACGGTGTACACCGTGTGATGTTAACCAAAGAATATAGTGGGGCTCACCGCAGATTCAAGACAAAGCGGTTTGGTAATTTATCTAAATTGCGTATAATAAGTGCCTTTTGTGTTCCGTGACGTTCAGCCACACCTGCTACCACAGCAAACCAGCAAACGGAAATCACGATAACCACGGGTGTTCAAGCGTGACGACACTTTGGTATGTACTTTTCGGCGCGTCAGCACTGGTCATAATCATCGGCATGGCCGGGTACCACGGCGGCGCCATTTGGGGCCGCCCGCTCGCCGGTCTCGGTACGATCGCGGCCATTGCCATAGCGATCTCCCGACTGGTCGGCCCGATGTTTGCCACGTCAGAGCAAAAGGTGCAAGCGGCTTACGAGTACGCAGCGATGCAGTGCGTCGGTGAATACCTGGCCGAATTGGGCCATGGAGGGCCGACCGGCATTTTGTTCATCGAGAAGCCGGCAACAGCGATGAATGAATTGGTGCTGCAGGAGCGGCAGAAGTGGCTCGTCGCGGGCGCCGCGGACACCGAGGACGCCGAGGACGCCGAGGACGCCTTTGCCGTCAAGCTCGTGCGTTCGCCCGACATACCGCTTGATCGGGTGGACAGCACCAACCCCCAGCACATGTCCAAATACTGGACTGGCAGGGAGTTCGATAATTTCGTCAAGGACGGCGCGGCACAATGCGGAGTCATCGTTTCAATGGTCGGACTGCCGGCCAAACCGGAAAATATACGGTTCTGGCGCCAACGCAAGCGGCCCAAGCTCATTGTCTTCAACCAGCGGCTCAATGGGCTGCAGAAGTATATCGAACAAGGCAAGATTACCGCCGCAGTCATTACGCACCCTGAAAAACCTGTCGACAACAAAGTCCCGGTTCCCGAGGATTACAGGGAAGCGTTCGACAGCCGTTACCTTCTCATCGACAAGAAAAACGTCAGAAATGTTGCAAAAAAGTACCCTTGGATCTTCAAGGTCAAGCATCGGCGCAAATAGACACCGGCGGGGCTATACCGCCGCATCCGCCGTGATGCCGAAAAACTCCAGGGCGTTGGTTGTCGTCACCGCTGCCAGCTCCGCCGCCGGCATCTCGAGCACGTCCGCAGCATAGGTGACGATATGCGCCACGTTGGCCGGTTCGTTGACCCGACCGCGCAGCGGCACCGGCGCCAGGTACGGCGAATCCGTCTCGAACATCAGCCGGTCCAGCGGCACGCTGTGGAACGCTGCCCGCACATCGTCACTGCGCGGAAAGGTCAGTATTCCGGTGAATGACAAATGCCCGCCGAGCGCCAGAAACCGCTGGGCCCATTCGACCGTACCGGTATAGCAGTGGACCACGAACGGGCCGCCGTCGAGACATTCCGCCAGCAACGCATAGCAGTCGTCATAGGCATCGCGGCAATGGACCACCGCCGGCAGACCGGTTTCCCGGGCCAGCTCCAGGAATTGCCGAAACACCGCCTTCTGCGTGTCGCACGGGGCGTTGTCGTAGTAGTAGTCGAGCCCGATCTCACCGATCGCACGGACGCGCCGATGCCCGGCCAGTCCACGGTAGTACCCGATGTCGCCGTCGAACTTCCCGGCTTCGTGCGGATGCACACCAACCGCCGCGAAAACCGCTGGCACCGCCGCGACCTGTCCCAACACGGCTTCCGCCTCGCCGACCGCCGCACCGGCAACCAGCAGGCGGGTGACGCCGGCGGCAAGCGCGCGCGCCGCAATGGCACCAAGCTCATCCCCGGGTGCCAGATGAAAGTGCGTGTCGAAAATTTCCATGCGTTGTATCCCTTGTTCCCGAACAATATGTTGTCGGTCGATGCCGAAACCCATCGACCATCCGGACAATACCACACATCTCCAGCATGTCGTCGTCAATCGCCGCGGCCGGGAACGCCGGCGAACCGATCGCACGACACAGGTGATGCGCTGCCTGATCGCCGCCGCCGCCGCCGCCATCCTGGCGAGCGGCCTGTGGTCTGTGCTTGGCAACGGCTGACACAGCCGCCGGAGGCCCGCCGGAAACTTTCAACGGCCGCCGGTGTCTTATCACGATCCACCGGATAATCTACCGGAAATCTGCCGGAAAATCTGGCCGAAAAATCTGCCGGATTACGGTTGCGCCGTCACCAACACCACACTACTTTAAGCGTCTTCGCTGATCCATATCACAGATTCATATTCCTTATTAGTGCTGGTGGCTGGACCCGTTGGACGCCAAAGCCTCGCACCTGTGTATCACGACGGAGGGCATGTTACAGCATGATCGAAGCGAAGAACCTCAAGAAATGGTACGGCACCAACTGCGCCGTCAACGATGTCTCCTTCGATGTAAAGAAGGGAGAGGTGCTCGGGTTTCTCGGACCGAATGGTGCCGGCAAGTCTACGACCATGCGGATGATCACCGGGTTCCTGCACCTCGACGGGGGATCCGTCCGGATCGGCGAACACAGCATCGAGGACGAGCCCGTAGCGGCAAAAGCGATGATGGGCTACCTGCCCGAGAACGCGCCGCTCTACGGCGACGTGTCGGTAGAGGGGTTTCTCGGTTATATCGCGAAACTTCGCGGCCTGCGCGGCCAGGACCACAAGGGCGCGGTCGCCGAAGCGATCGAGACCTGCTCCCTCGAAAGCGTCCGGCACAAGACGATCCAGACGCTGTCAAAAGGCTATCGCCACCGAACCTGCTTTGCCCAGTCGATCCTGCACGACCCCGATGTGCTGATCATGGACGAACCGACCGACGGGCTCGACCCCAATCAAAAGTACGAGATGCGCAACCTCATCAAACGCATGGGCGAGCGCAAGGCGATCATCATCTCCACGCACATCCTCGAGGAAGTCGACGCCATCTGCACGCGCGTCATTGTCATCAACAACGGCGAACTGGTCGCCGACGGCCTGCCGTCCGAGCTGCGTGAGCGTTCGAAGATTGCCGGGGCCGTCACGATGACTATCGCCAGGCAACCGTTCGAGAAAATTTCGCAACGCCTCAAAGACATGACCGAAGTCGACAAGGTCGTCTGCCTCGACCAGGAAAACGGTGTTTGCCGGGTGCGGGCATTCCCTGCCGACGACGTCGACGACCTGGCCGGCAAACTGCACGGGGCGGTCGCGCAATCGGGCTGGGCACTCACCGAACTGCGTACCGAGCAGGGGCGTCTCGACGACGTCTTTCGCGAGATCACGTCGTCGGAGGAGGGGGAGGAGAAATGACCGCCATACGCAACATCCGGGCAGTGACCGCGAAAGAGTTGTACTGCTACTTCGCTTCGCCGGTTGCCTATGTCTTCTTCATCATCTTCCTGATGTTGATGGGCTTCTTCACGTTCATGTGGGGCAACTTCTTCGAGCAGGGTGAGGCAACACTGTCTTCCTTTTTCATCTGGCACCCGTGGCTGTACCTCTTCCTCGTGCCCGCCATGGCCATGCGCCTGTGGTCGGAAGAACAGCAGACCGGCACTATCGAACTGCTTTTCACCCTGCCGATCAAACCGTGGCACGCGATCGCCGGGAAATACGTCGCCGGCAGCCTCTTCCTCGGCCTGGCGCTGGTGCTCACATTCCCGATGGTGATCAGCATCAACATCCTCGGGAACCCCGACAACGGGATCGTTCTGACCGGCTATTTCGGCAGTTTCCTCACGGCCGCCGCCTTTCTCGCGATCGGCTGTCTGACCTCCGCACTTACCCGCAACCAGGTGATCAGTTTCGTCATCGCCGTGGTCATTTGTCTGCTGGCCATCCTGTGCGGCTTCCCGCCGGTGACCGACGCCGTGCTGGACCTCGAAGTCGCATGGATCAACATCAACACACTGGTCGATTTCATCGCCGGCTTCAGCGTCGTTCCTCATTTCCAGACAATGCAGCGCGGCGTTGTCGATGTTCGGGATGTCCTCTACTTCCTATCCGTCATCGTATTCTCGTTGTTCGCCACCGGCATTGTGCTGCGCAGCAAACGCTCGATTTAGGAGAACCGCCATGGATAAAGGA
This sequence comes from Lentisphaeria bacterium, assembly GCA_030754995.1. Classification (GTDB taxonomy): domain Bacteria; phylum Verrucomicrobiota; class Lentisphaeria; order JABSQK01; family CAJWLW01; genus CAJWLW01. The sequence continues at coordinate 12,659 of JASLZG010000069.1, read as the reverse complement.
TCAAAAAACATTCGCACCGTCGTTTTTTCACTGGTCGCCGTGCTGCTGGTCTTGAATGCACTCATATGGATCAACGTTTTCTCCAGTACGCTGACCATGCGCATGGACTTCACCGCGGACAAGCTGTACACCCTTTCCACGGGCACCCGCGGGATCCTTACGGAACTGCCGTTGGAGAAAAATGAACAGGTGCAACTCCGCTATTACTGCAGCAAGGGCAAGGTTGAAATGCCGGTGTTCCTCAAAAGTTTCTCGCGGCGCGTCGACGACCAGGTCGAGGAACACGAACAGGCCGCCGACGGCAAGCTGGAAGTCGAGCGGCTCAATCCGCTGCCGACCAACAACCACGAGGAAAAGGCCGGCATCGACGGCGTCGAAGGCCAGATGACCCAGACCGGCGAGATCATCTATCTGGGAATCGCGATCAGTTTCCTCGACGAGACGCTGGCCCTACCGACCCTCAGCCCGGCCACCGAGAACACGCTGGAATATGACCTGGCCCGTGCCATCTACCGGGTCACACACCCGGAGAGAAGCACCGTCGGCATCATGTCGTCGCTGCCGGTTATGGGCGCGCCGGCGCAGAATCCGATGATGGGCCAGCGTGGCACCCAGCCCTGGTACTTCGTCAGCGAGCTGCAAAAGGATTACAACGTCCGGGAAATCGAAACGACCGCAGATGTCATCCCCTCGGACATCGACACCCTGGTGATGCTGCACGTCAAGGACATTACGCCCGGCACCGAGTATGCCGTTGATCAATTCCTCATGGGTGGCGGCAAGCTGGTCGCCTTTGTCGATCCGATCTCCGCCGTCGACCAGCAGAACCGCCCGCAACAGATGGGACCGCCGCCCGAGAGCATGTCGACCCTGCCCCGGCTGTTCGACGCCTGGGGCATCGCGTTCGACACCGACAAGATGCTCATGGATAACGGGAACGCCGCAATGTTTTCCAGCCGCCAAGGCATGCAGCCCGAACCGCAGCCATTCATTCTGGCGCTGGGCAACAAGTGGATGGACCAGGCCGACATCACCACCAACTCCCTGGACCAAGTCCGAATCGCCTATGCCGGCGTCTTCGAAGGCGCCGGCGCCGAGGGTATCGAACGCACCGTTCTGCTGCGATCGTCCGGGGAGTCGATGAAAGTCGACAAATCCAAACTCATGTTCGGCAACTCCAATATCCGCAATGATTACAAGGCCAGCGACAAGGAGCACGCCCTGGCGGTCAAACTCACGGGCCGCCTCAAAAGCGCCTTCCCACAAGGCCCCCCGGCCGATGTCGATACCGAGGACGACGAGGAAACCGACGAACCCGACAACCACCTGGCCGAAGCCGCCGAAGACAGCGCGATTATCCTCTTCGCCGACGCCGACATGATGTTCAACGATCTGTGGATTCGGCCGACCCGCAGTATTTTCGGCCAGACAGTTCTGCAAGTCACCGCCGACAACAACAACCTGCTGCAGAACATCGTCGAACAACTCAGCGGCAGCAGCCATCTCATCGCTATCCGCTCACGCACGATCACCAGCCGGCCTTTCGAGTTGATCGACGAGAAACGCGCCGAGGCCGAGAAGGAGCGCCGCGCCGAGGTGAAAAAGTACAACGAAGAACTGCAGGAAACCGACAAGAAGATCCGCGAGATGCGCAGCGCCAAGGCCGGTACGAACCAGCAGTTCGTCCGCTCGGCCGAAGAGGACGAGGAACGCCTCCGGCTGAACAAGAAGCGGTCGGAAGCGGTAAAGACCATCCGCAAGCTCGAAAAAGAGATGTACCGCGAGGTCGACAAGATCGAGAAAGTCGTCACCTGGACCAATATTCTGGCCATGCCGGCAGCCGTGTTCATTGTCGGTATTATCTTTTGGCTCTTTAAGCGGCGGAGGGGTATTCTGTGAAAGCCAAGCATCTCGTTCCGTTGGTCATCATCTGCGTCGCCGCGACGGTCATCGGCGCGCTCGTTTTGAAGAGAAGCGGCCAGCTCTGGGGCACCGCCGGAGGCGAAGAGATTGTCGATATCGACAAAAACGCCCTGCTGCTGCCCGACTTCCCGATCAACGATATCGCCCATATCGTCATCACGGCAAAGCAAAACACCGTCGAGCTCGCAAAGAAAGACGGCACCTGGCGTTGCCTCGACCTCTTCGACTACCCTGCGGACTTCGCAAAAATCAAGACGATGCTCCGGATAATCGCTGATCTCGAGGCCGGGCACATCCTCGAGGTGGGAGAGAAACGCTACGAACGGCTCGGGGTCAACGTGCCGGACAAGGGCGAAAGCGCAGGCACGCTGCTGCAGTTCCACGACAAGACCGACGGTATCGTCGGCTCGATCGTGCTCGGCAACACGAAGACCCGCGAGTCCGGCGGGCCCTATGGCCCTCGCCCGGTCGGCCGCTACGTGCGGGTCAACAAAACGGTGTCGCTGGTCACCGAAACCTTCTGGTCAGTCCAGGAAACCAACGACCAGTGGGTCGACAAGGAGTTCTGCGAAATCGACGAACTGAAGCGCGCCGTCGCCTACGACGGCGACACGGAAGTATGGCGCATCGAGCGCGACGACAAGGGCAGCCTGCTCGACTACAAGGCACCCGTACCCGAAGGCCGTGAACTCGATGCCGGCAAACTCTCGCAGGTCGGCAACGCACTGCGCCGCCCCAGCTTCAAGAGTATCGCCGATCCCGCCGCCAGTGACGAAGACCTCGGACTGGCCAATGCGCGCCGCGTCGTGATCGAGGGATTCGACGGCTTTAATTACACCCTGCTTGTCGGTGCCAAGAACGAAGAGGGCGATCATGCCGTCCGCGTCATCGTCGGCAACTACAACGAACCGCCGGCACCAGAGCCGCCCGCCGATGAGTCGCCCGGGGACAAGGCAGAGCGCCAAAAGGCTTACGACAAGTCGGCCAAGGACGCTGCCGCCCGGTACGAGCGCCAGAAAGCCCGGTTCGTCCAATGGCCGTTCATTGTAAATTCGTACAGCATCGATGAACTGCTGTATCAGCCGGATGATTTTCTCAAGGCGCTCGAAGACAAAGACGAGGCCGAAGGCGACGCGGGTGCGGGGGTAGATGCCGTGCCCTCCTTCACGCCTCCGGCGTTGCCGGAATTGCCCGAACCGGTGCCCAACGCCGTGGTCGATGCCGCCACCCGGAAGATCCTCGAGAAAGCTCAAGGCCAGGACGAGGCAACGCTGCCGGTCCGTCTGCCCACCGGCAGTCGTGATCAGCGAATCAATGCGTACATGGAGATCGCCAAGGCCGGCAACGGCCAGCAGCTCGGGAAGCTCCTGGGGAAAGTCGCGGCGAAGCCGGAGGTGATCGGCGAAATCCTGGAGGGCATCTCACGCTCCAAGAACTCGAACATGTCGCACATCGTCAGGCCGTACATGAAAAACGACGCGGCACAGGTTCGGGCCGCCGCCGTCATGGCACTCGGGATGATCGGCGATCAATCGGACCGCGAACGCCTGCAGGTGCTCGCAGACGATGGCGATACCACCGTGCAGATGGCCGCCAAGGCCGCTGTCACCGAAATTTCGCAGCGCTTGAAGCAGGGCGAAGAAGGCTGGAAAGAGTAACTGTCAATACGGCACGGCGAGGCCGTAGCGCGACGCCAGCGCGTCGATCTCCGCCTGGATCTCAGGTGAGTTGCGGATGGTGCGTTCGCCCACCAGATAGTAAATCTTCTGACCCGCCCATTGCCTTGCCAGGGTCGAGTCCGCCGGCCCAGCCTCGCTCAGCAGTTGGCGGACGATCAGTTCCTCGCGCTCGCCGTTGATGTCGTAGCCGATAATCTGGATGCCGATCTCGTCGGCGCCTTTCGGGAACCGGCCGTACACGGTCAGCGGATCGTCGCGGAAGAGATGCGGCAGCTCGCGCGGATAGATGTCTTCCAACAGCTTGCCGGTAATCTGGCAGTGCAGATCGGATACCAGCACCTCCGACTTCCCGCTTATGTAGTTGGACAACGCCTCGTCAGCGCCGGTCACACTGTCGGCGTGCAAGCTCAACCCGCGATTCTTGTAGGATAGCAGATCCATCAGGAAAAGATTGCTCTCCTCTCCGGCACTGAACGAAAAAACGCAGGCGCGCGCCCGGTTATGCTGGATGATCTGGGTGATGAACTCGTTGTCGGCCAGGGCACTGCCCGTCGTCGAACGACCGTCGCTGAGCAGGAATATCAGGTACGGCCGGCGCGAGTCGGGACGGGGGAAGTTGATGAATGGCGCCAGGCCGGCGTAGACGTTGGTCTTGCCTTTTGAACGGAGGCGACTGAGGAACTTGCGGGCCGCGACGACGGCGTCTTCATCGGCAACCTTGAAATCCGGAAAGAGCCGGATCGGCTTGTCGCGGAAAGCCACCACGTTGAACCGGTCGTCGGCCGACAGATAATCCAGCGCCAGCGCCAGGCCCTTGCGGAATTCCCGCAGTTTCGGCGGGGTGATGCTGGCCGAGGCATCAACCAGAAACAGCACATCGCGAGGTATCGATTCGAGCGATTCACTGCCGGCGCGCGTGTTGATCACCGCCTTGAAGTAACCGCCGCCAAGTTTCGGATCTTTGTACACCGAAACTTCGACATCCAGCATCGAGTCGATGATGTTCACCTCTGTGCGGTCGGTAACGCTGTCGCGCGTGTCGTCGATCGCCACCATCGGCAGGTCTCCCGGTTCCGGCGGCGGAAAGGGGTGCAACGGCCGCGTCGGCAACTCGAAACGCATCCCCAGCTCGACCGATTCACTGTCAACGCCGCCGCCCGAATGCAGCGACACCAGCGACGGCGCCACCGGATCGTCCAGCACATAGCGCTTGACGTCCGGAATTATCCGACGACCGGTAAGCAGGCTCTGGGCAGGGAGATCGGCGGCACGGATCGCCAGGATCTCCGGCGGCGGCGATGTGATCGGACCGCGGTAGCGCGATTCGACGCGTGCTTCATCCTTCAACAGGTCAACGCCCAGACCGGTGAGCCTGGCGGAGAGCCTGGGCTTCGGCCGCGTGATCAGGCCCTCGCTCTCGAACAGCTTCTGTAACTGGTGCTTCTGCTTCTTGAACAGGCGTATCTTGACATTCTGCTGCTGTGCCGGCTGCTGTATCAGCAAGTCGGGAATGTCGAGGGACTCAACCCGGACGCGCCTCTCGTCCGGCTCGTTGCCGGTGGCGGCGTTCTCTATCGGCCGCACCTGTATGCGCGCCGTAGCCTGCCACAACAAGAGATGCAGCACCAGGGAGATGAGGATCGACGTCGTGAGATATGTGAAAGTCGGAGACCGGTCGTTCATCAACTCAATCCAGGCCGTTGACAATGGATACACTACGATGATACTATATCAGACCGCGACATCGTTGCAAAGTTGCGGGATCACAGAAACGCCGGGACCTGTTTATCGTCCGAGCTGCCAGCAGCAGCGTGCCTTGTGCCGCTGCAATGCTGAACACGTACCGGCATGGCCCCGACAAACCGCAAAATTCTCTTGGCTCAACGCATCCAACACTGCCTGGCGCCGGTGTCGGCAGCCGAGCAGGCCGCCTACGACGTTGCCCGCCGGCTGCAGGCGGCCGGCTACCAGGCCTGCACCGTCGGCGGCAGCGTGCGCGACCGTTTCCTCGGCTGCATACCCGAGGATGTCGATGTCACCACCGACGCCACCCCCGATGTCCTGCAGCAGATTTTCCCGCACACCTATGCGGTCGGTGCCGCCTTCGGTGTCGTCATCGTGCGCGACGGCGACCTCCACACCGAAGTGGCCACCTTCCGTGAAGACGGTGGCTACCAGGACGGACGGCGCCCCGATTCCGTCACCTTTTCCGATGCCGAGCACGATGCGCAACGGCGCGATTTCACAATCAACGCGCTGTTCTACGATCCGCAGGCCGAGCAGGTCATCGACTTTGTCGACGGCCTCCACGACCTGGATGCCGGCCTCATCCGCACAGTCGGCGACGCGGACCGGCGCTTCGGCGAAGACTACCTGCGCATGCTGCGGGCGGTCAGGTTTACGGCCCGTTTCGATTTCGAACTGGATCCGGAAACCCGCGCTGCAATCATCAAACACGCCCCGAAAATCACCGGCGTCAGCCCCGAACGCATTTTCAACGAACTGACGAAAATGCTGTGTGGCCCGCAGCCCCAGCACGCCTTCCGCCTGCTCGATGAAACCGGCCTGCTCAAGCAGGTGCTGCCGGAAATCAGTGCCATGAAAGGCGTCGCGCAGCCGCCGCAGTTTCACCCCGAAGGGGACGTCTTCGTGCATACCCTGATGCTGCTCGAAATGATGGTGCACCCAACGCCGGAAATCGCCTGGAGCGCCCTGCTGCACGATGTCGGCAAGCCACCGACATTCGAAATCGGCACCCATGGGCGTGAGACCTTTCCCAATCACAACCGCGTCGGCGCCGAGATGACAGAGGCGCTCCTGCAGCGACTGCGCTGTTCGCGGCAATTCATTGATTGCGTACGTGAAACGGTCTACAATCACATGACCTTCTCCGAGGTGCAGAAGATGCGGCCATCGACCCTGCGACGGTTGCTCGGACGCCCCGACTTCGACTGTGAGCTCGAACTGCATCGGCTCGACTGCCTGTCCTGCCATCGTAACCTCGACAACTATGTGTTTCTTCTCGATCGCCTGGCGGCGCTGCGCGACGAACCCCCGATACCCGAACCACTGGTGCAGGGGCGCGACCTGGTCGAGCGCGGCATCGAGCCCGGACCTGTCATCGGGGAAATTCTCAGGGAACTCGAGGAACTGCAGTTGAATGGCGAGCTCATCACCCGCGAGGCGGCCCTGGAATGGCTCGGCCGGCGCCTAACACCCGATGCCTGACCCGGCCCGCGAAAACGGGGCCCAGGAACCCGCCGCGCCGCCGGACAACGGCTCGACGCGCCTCATCGGGCGCGGCATGCTCGTGGGCGGCACCGGCACGCTCCTGAGCCGCCTCACCGGGCTGGCCAGGGACATCGCCTACGGCGCCGTCTTCGGAACCACCGGCGCCTACAGCATGTTCCTCGCCGTCTTCACGATCCCCAACTTGTTCCGTCGCGTCTTCGGCGAAGGCGCCTTGTCCGAAGCGTTCGTGCCGCTGTTCAATGAGAAACTGGAGCGCCACGGCAAATCTGCGGCCTTCGCATTTTTCAGCAACGTCCTCCTGCTGACCGCCGCCGTGCTGCTGGCAATCGTTGTCGCCGGCGCCCTCATCTGCCTGCTGCTGCAGCAGTTCTTCCCCGACGGGCGCCCTGCCCTGGTGCTGGCACTGCTGCCAGTCATGCTGCCGTACACGCTGTTCATCTGCCTCTTCGGCCTGCTCTGCGGCGTGCTGCAGAGCCTTCGCCACTTCGCCGCGCCCGCCGTCGCGCCGGTGCTGCTCAACGTCACGCTGATTGCGGCAACCCTCTGGCTGTGCCCGCGAGTCGGCACGACCGCCGAGCAAATGAAAGTGCTGGCGATTGCCGTCGTCGTCGCGGGAGTACTGCAGCTTGCCGTGCTGTGGCCGGTGCTCAAGCGGTTCGGCTTCGCCTTGCAACGTGCCCGCCCGCAGGTCACGCCGGACGTCAAACGGCTCATGCACCTGATGATTCCCGGCGTTATCGGTGCCTCGATCTACCAGATCAACGTGATGTTCGACCGAATCCTGGCGCTCTGCCTCGATCCCTGGTCCGTCGCCGCACTGGCCTACAGCGAACGGCTCGTCTACCTGCCCGGCGGCGTGTTCGCCGTCGCCTTGTCGGCCGCCAGCCTGCCGCTGCTCTCCCGCGCCTTCGCGGCCGGCCGGCAGAGCGATATCGTTGATGCCCTGGGCTACGGGCTGCGACAGGTGTTTTTCGTCTCCGTCCCCTGCGTGCTGGTGCTGATGTACCTCGGCAACGCCGTCGTCGGACTTATCTACGAACGGGGCGCCTTTGATGCCGACAGTGCCCGCCAGACCACCGCCGCCTTGATGTTTTACGCACCCGGCATCCCGGCGTTCGCCGCGGTCAGGATCGTCCGGGCCGGCTTCTACAGTCGGCAGGACATGAAAACCCCGGTGCGGGTCGGCGTCTTCTGCCTGGTGCTCAACGTCCTGCTCAGCCTGGCATTGATGGTGCCGTTGCGCCATTGCGGGTTGGCGTTGTCGACCACTATTGCCGCCTACGTCAACGTGGCGATCCTTATGGTTCTGCTGAAACGCGATCTGCAGCCGACCATGCAGGCCTGGCGCAATGGTCTCCTGGCAGGTGCGCGCATGCTCGTTGCGGTCGCCGTCGCCGGTGTCGCCGTATGGGCCACGGCACACTTTGCAACCACCCTGGCTTCACCCGGACTCGCCTCAAAGGCGATCGCCGTGTTTCTGCCATTGGCCGCCGCCGCCGCCGCCTACCTGCTGGTGCTCCACCTGGTCGGCGCCAAAGAACCGGGCGAGTTGTTCGCCGCCGTCCGCCGCCGCCGGGATCGGTGAACCGACGCCGTCACTCAGGAAAGTGACTTGCCTGGGCCGGCCCGCGAACGGGTCTTCAGCGGCGCGGGGGCCAGGACCGCCGGGACGAAGGTGCCGGTCGATCGCCGGCGCCTGGCAGTAGCAAAAAAAAAGCCTGCGGACGGCGCAGGCTTTTTCAGGATCAGAATATTATCTGGACGCGGGTCGTCAGATACCCGGGATCTTGACCGTCAACGTACCCTTGGCCTTGGCCTCCTTGAGTACCTTGTAGGCGCCGTTCTTCTGGATCGACCGCAGCGTCTTGTTGGTGATCCTGAGGATCACCCACTGGTCCAGTTCCGGCACATAGATCCGGCGCTTCTGCAGGTTCGGCAGGAACACGCGCTTGTTGTTCTTGACAACGTGCGTACCAATGCCGCCCTGCTTCTTCGCCATACCCTTGCGGACGATAGAACCGCCAACTGTCCGGCGGGCACCGCTGACATCGCAGACTCGACTCATGATTGTATCCTCCAGGGGCAAAAAACAACGAAAATCGGTTTGGGGAATTAGTAATATCGGCGAAACCGGCCGAATGTCAACCGATTACGGTCCAGAGAACATCGGTGATCTGCAGGTGCCACGACTACGCCAGTGGCGACAACTGCTGCAGAGCGTGGGCGATCAGTTGCGGCTGATCGTCGGCAGTGGTGCCACGCATGCCCTTGGGCGACAACTCAGCCGCAAGGCCGTGAACGAAGACCGCCAGGCGCACCGCTGCGACGGGGTTGTCGAGCTGACAGAGAACGGCGGCGATGACACCGCAAAGGACGTCCCCGGAACCGCCGGTGGCCAAGGCCGGTGTGCCGCTGGTATTGATGAACGCCCGGCCATCCGGCGCCGCCACAATTGTGCGGTGCCCTTTGAGCACGACAATGGCGTTGAACTCTTTGGCCACGGTCGATGCCTGGGACTCGCGGTCCGCGGTGTCGAGTCCGGCGAATCCGCAGGAGGCGATCAGGCGGGCCATCTCGCCAGGATGCGGCGTCAGCACGGTCACGGCCCGGGCCTTGAGACGCTCACCGCAATCGCTGCAGACACGCAAGGCATCGGCGTCGAGCACGACTGGCTTGTCGGTCCCGAGCAGATCGCGCACCAGGCTGAGCGCCGCGTCGCTGCCGCCGAGGCCGGGGCCGGCAGCGATGACGTTCTTGTCGGCGGTGAGATCAGCGAACTCCGCGGCGTCCACCGGGCCGTGGGTGCCGCGGCCGTCGTCGTCGATCAGCTTGCGGATGAGCGCGTTGTCCTGCGGCTCCAGCACCGGTCCGACCGAGCTGGGGCAGGCGACGGTCACCAGGCCGCCACCGGCGCGCAGCGCCCCGGCGCCGGCCAGCATCGGTGCCCCGGGGTAGTCGGCACTGCCGCCGACAATGAGAATGCGGCCCATGTCGCCCTTGTGTATCGCACTCGGCAGCCGGTGCATCAGCGGGCGGACGTCGGCGGCCAGCGTTGCTTCAGCGGCGCTGTCGACCTCATCGACGAACGTCGCGGGGATACCGATATCGACGCATCGCAGGCAGCCGCACAGGTTGGCACCGGCGCCACGCAGCAGGCCGATTTTCGGCAAAGCCATGGTGATTGTCAGGTCGGCACGCACCGCGACGGCGGCGACGGCGCCGGTGTCGGCATCGACGCCCGACGGGATGTCCATGGCAACGACCGGCAGGTGCGAATCGTTGATCTGGCCGATGATCGTGGCGTACGGTTCGCGCACGGGCCCACTTATACCCGTGCCCAGGAGGCAGTCGAGCACAACCGCTCCGGGCCGCAGGGCGTCGTCAGGCAAGCGGTCGCAGACGTTGATCGGCAGCGGCAGGCGATCGGCATTGAGCTTGGCGTCGCCCGACAGTTCGTCCGGCTGGCAGGTGGCGTAGACGATCGCTTCATAACCGGTGCGCTCGGCGAGCAGTCGAGCGACGACGTAACCGTCGCCACCGTTGTTGCCCTTGCCATTGATCACGACGACGCGATGCCGATGTGCACAGGGCAGGAGCTCGATGAACTCGAGCAGCGCCTCGAAGGCGCCGGTCCCCGCGCGCTCCATGAGCAACTCGCCCGGCACACCGCCGTCGATGGTCCGCCGGTCCAATGCCTGCATCTGTTTGCCGGAAACGATTTTCACTGCGGTCTCCGCATTCTGGCGCTTTCACGGCTCATTTGGAGAGCGTCGCGTTACATTTACGGTAGCGACCTGCGTCCTTGATTTCCACCGGGATTTAATCTAACTTTGGAGTACACCCGGCAGATTGACCCCACTCCAATCCGGCATCATCCATGCCCCTGAACCTCAGCGACATCGTGGCGCACGGCGAACTGTTCTCACGCCGCAATTGTGTCCACGGCTGGCTCGGTCTGCGGAACGGCGAGGATTGTATCCGCTTCGACCTGACCGGCAACTGCGAACCTGACCTGGACGGGCGGAAAATCCGCTTTGAATCGCGTCACCCGCACCAGCCGGAAAAAGCGTGGCCGGACCTGGCAGAACTGGCTTGGCACCAGATCGGTCCGACCGGCAAGATGACGGCGGCACTGCAGGTAAAAGCGCGCCACGAAAACGCCTGGAAACCGTCGCTGTACCTGGAGTGGTTCAGCCAGAACGGCCGGGTCATCGTCGAGTTGATCGATCCGCTGGTGCGGGACATCGACACGGACTCATCGACGGAAGTGACAGTAGTCGAGGAGATCGACGATGACTATGACTTCGACCTGCCGTTCGGTGATGAACTGCCGGACGATGTGGAATTCCAGGAGGAGGCCAGTGAGTTCAAGCTGCTGCCGGACGGCCTGCAGCAGCATCTCGACGCCAAATCAGCCAGCCTCCACCGCAGCGCTGTCGACGACGACAACGATTCGATTCGTGAACTCGAATTGATGGACTACCTGATCAAGTTCGGGAACGGCGAGACCATGGATTCGGTGGTCGGCTCCCTCGACTGCCTGCCCGATCCGGACACGCTCAATGAGAACCAGGCGCAGGTGGCGCTGCGCACCTTGTTGACCAAGATGGCGCTTTACGGTATCGCTTTCGACATGTGCGCCCACTACACGGCGCTCGATGCCTACCGCCTGCTGATAACGGAGATTCTTAAAGAAGAGCGGTTCTACCCGCAGCTCCAGCAGACGCGGTGGGTGCAGCATCTCTCATCGTTCGACTATTGCCCCGACTGCAGCGAGGAGTTCGAGTGCGGCCACGAGGAAATCAACCGGGAAAAGGAATCGGAAAACGAAAAACCTGAGGAATAGCAGCACGCGAGATGGAACAAGAACTTATCACCCTGATGATCGATAGTCTGTTTCTGGATCTCGAACCCGCGGACATCTCGCCAGCAGCGCCGCTGTCCGACTACGAAGTGGATTCGTTCCGCATTCTCGAATTGATCGTCGCCATCGAGTCGCAGTTCGGCGTCAAGTTCGACCAGGCGGATATCACCGCCGATACGCTTGAGTCCATCGACAGCCTCTGCGCCTGCATCCGGGCGAAGCAAGCTGGCTGATCGGCTTGGTCAAAGGCGTCCTTCCCGATACAAGCGCTGCGTGCGTGCCTTCGCAAGCTGCCGGTCGATGATCAGCTCCGCCAACGCCGCCGGCACCGACGGCGGCGGCAAGGCGCGCATGATCTCCTCCACCCTGGCCTCCGCTATGTCGAGCCGGTAGAACATCGGCATCAGCCGCGACGCCCTCTTGTCGAGCATCTCGGTGAGCACGCCCGCGAGGTAATCCTGCAATTGCTGACGCGCATCGAAAACATCGAGCGGCAGCGCTGCAGGCTGCAGTTTGAGTCGCTCACCGAGGGTCAACGCAACATCGGCCAGGTCGTCGTGACTGTAGTCGTTCATCCGGATAAGTTACACTCATGGTCACTCCGTGGAAGAGGCGGCGGCGGCCCTTTATGCAACTGTCCAACACCGATTCACATTCCGCAGTCGCGTTGTTGCTTGTAGGAGAGGGCAGTTGAAGCTAGTGTTGACTGATCTCGCCCGTTTTCTTGTCTTACTGCACAAAACGATAGTTCATCTCCCTCCCATGAAGATACTTCGCTACCAAGCCGATCGTTGGCCCATTGCCATTATTCTATTTGCCTTTGGCCTAGATTTGGTCGTGTTTTTTCTCGCACCCACCTGGAGATACGCGGCCGCATGGACGGTCCTTGGGATTTTTCACAAAGCCTGCATTTGTTCGTTTAATCACCACCATCAACATCT
>JASLZG010000068.1 GCA_030754995.1 Lentisphaeria bacterium | reverse complement strand
CGCCCATCATGTCGTTGCCCATGATCGGGCTGTTCGAGTACACCTCGCGGCCGAGATAGTAGCCGGCGAACGGCAGCGGGATCATGCCGCAAATGCCGATGAAATTCCCGATGTACCCCATCCAGTCGTAGTGCGCCCGGGCCGCATCATTCTTCGCCGTGAGGAACTTGACGGCCGCGTAGGCACCGACGACGAAACCGCCGAACGCAATGTTGCCGAGCAGGCGATGGAGGTTCAGCGGGCGCCAGAGATAATTGCTCACCGCGTCCCATGTACTGCCGATAAACGCCATCGTGTCGGGGTGGAGGCCGGATGGCGACATCATATAGGTCGCCCAGGAGTTCGCGACCAGCAGCAGGGCGAGCCCGAAGAAGTTGAGCATCACACCGAGAAAAATGTGCATCGTCTTGGGGCCGGCAGCCCAGGCGAAGAGGACGTAGACGATGACAAATACGACGAAGCCGATCCCGAACCACCAGTAAATGGGATGGACCGGTCCATAGCGGTATTCCTTCACCGCCTCGGCGGTTTCATCACCGGCAGGCGGGGCGGCTTCAGCGGTCTCGGCGGTCTCGGCGGCCTCCGCCGCCGCGGCATCAGCACCGTCGACCGGTGCTGCGGAGGTCATTGCGACGTCCTGGTTGGTCACTTCGATGCGCTTGGGATGGGAGCCGACACCGTTGAAGAAGAACAGGTACAGAAACAGCGCCACGATGACGATGCCGAGAATGGTTGCCGGTGTGCCCAGCAGCTTGCGGATGCCGGCGTGCCTGGTCTCCGTAGATGCCATGCGATGCCACGAATAGTAGTAGAGGTAAAGCGTGAATGCCTCGCCGAAGAAGAGCAGGCCGTAGATGTAGAACGACTTGTGCATGACCCCAGTCAGATGCCCCATCACGCTTGGATACAGGCCGAACACGGCGAAGGCCAGCAACCCGCCGAGGGCGGCGGTTGTCGAGAATGCAGCCGAGAGCAAGGCGGTACATTCATGGGCCAGGTGGTCGTACTTCTGCTCGCCGGTGCGAAGCCCGACGAACTCGACGACGACCGCGAAAATCGGCACGCCGAGAACAAATGCTGCAAACAGCAAATGGATCTCCCCAATCACCCATACCGTGGTCCGCGGGTTCAGGCCGAAAAAGGTCCGGTATTCCGCCCCGATGGTGTTTTCGGCAAATGCCAGTGCCGGCAGCAGCAGCAGCGCCATTGCCGCCAGCACCCAGATTCCCGGCCGGTGGGGCCGCAGGCTTTCACAGCGATGTCGGATATGTGAGTTACCGGTGTTCATTCGTCGTCTTCGCCGGGTTCGAGGTCGGTGCCCAGCGACTTGAGATAGGCGGCAAGGTCGACCAGTTCACGTGCTGTCAGGGTATCAAGAAAGTCCGGCATTTTGGAGATCCCGTCTTCGGCGGAGTACTTCTTGTCCGGCGACGGGTCGGGCAGTACAACAGCGTTGGGATTGACTACAGACTCGTACAGGTACTCGTAGGTCTGGATCGCACCGATCCCGGTCAATTCGGGCCCGACCCCGCCTTGCAGGTCTTCCGGAGTCAGTTCGCCGGGATCAAATTCCGCGCCCTCGATCAGGTGGCACTGGAAACATTTCATGCTCTCGAAAACGTAGAAGCCTTCCTCGTGATCACCTTCCGGGAAGGTGATGGCGGGGGCGGCGCCGGCCTCGCCTGCGGCGTCTTTGCCACGGAATGGATGCTGGGCGGTGACCACCTCCTTGATGACGCTGTCCGTCACGTCGATCCCCGATTTCTCGAGCAGGTACAAGATGACGGATGTGATCGCATCATCGTCAAGAGCAATCGGCGGGCGATTGATCGGTTTCATCACATTCTTCGGGAACCCTTCGACAACGTAGGCATTGGGATTGTAGATCGACTCGACGATGTATTCGATAGCCGACAGTTCCGGTTTGCGGCTGGCGGCGCGGAGGCCGATCGGCGCTGTAAACCGTGGTGCATCGACCCCGAAGTTTGGACAGCGGACGGCAGACCCCTCGTCGCCGATACTGTGGCAGGTGGAGCATTTGCCGAGCCCGTTGAAGACCGTCTCTCCCGCCGCCACGGAGATCTCGCCGCTGATATCTGTGGGGACCGAGGCGCCGGACAGACGAAACAGGTAGACGCCAAGAAGCATGTAGGCGACGACATAGGTCAGGCCGAAGAGAATGATGCGTGCAGCTTTTGGCATGAGTCTGTTCCGATCTTTCCTGACTATTCACACATCACATGCACGTGTTTAGCGACCCACGGCACGAGCCCGTATAAGGGCCCTAACACATCACCGGGAACTGCGCGCACGGTGCCATTCGGCCCCCTACATGATCGCCCGCGAGGCAAAAGACATCTGTGCGAACGTGTGCTTGTAAGGCGACTCCCCGCTCTTGGCGACCTTGCCGAAGCCAAGCTTGAACCGATAGTTGTCGCTGATCGGATCAGTCACCCGCGGTACCACGCGGTTGGCCGATTCCTTCTGGTTCAGGAAATACATGAACGTGGTGCCCACCTTCGGTACCGGCATGACGATGGCGACCGCCTTTACCTCGGCCTTGTCGTAGACGATATGGCCGTTCTTCTTCAACCCGGTGAACAGGAGGTCATCGACATCGCGGGCGATGAAGCCGCTGACCTGTACCGGAACCCGGTCGTTGGTGACGGTCACGTAATCTCCAGACTCGATCCCCAGCTTGGCGGCGTCGTCAGGGTGGACCTCGAGGAAGTTCTCCGGCCATCTCTGGGTGATGTACGGACGCCTGATGATGTCATCAAATCCCGACTGCCAGATCTCGTTGATTCGGCCATTGAGGACCCAGAGCTCGCCGTCCCGTGGCTTGATCTCATCGTAGAAGTCACCGAACAGGAACCATGGTGTCTTGATGAAGTTGGCCCGGCCTGTTTGGGAGTTGAATGATTTGAGTTTCTTGGGCCACACCGTATGCCCCTCCGGCCCGCTCTCCGGCAGCGCCAGCGACAGGTCATGCAGGCGCTTGGTGCCGACCAGCTCGTTGTCCTCCAGGCGGATCGGCGCCTGGATGCCTGTCGTGCCGTATTCACGCAACTGTTCATGGCCCGTTTTGCCGTGCTTCTTGGCGTACTTGACGAGCGGATGGTAGTTGAGCACACCGCCACGCCCGAAGCGGGCTGCTTCCTCGAAAACATCGTTCGACGTCTTCCAGTCGTAGCCGTCAAAGCCCATCTTGCGGGCCAGCATGGCGGTGATCTCCCAGTCCGGCTTGGCGTCGCCGGGCGGGTCCATGAACTTGGAATACAGGCGAATGCGCCGTTCGCCGTTGGCCCGCGTGAAGTCGCACTCGCCCCACATGGCGGCGGGCAGCACGAGGTCCGCCAGCTTCTTGCCGAGGTCCTCGGTGAGGTAGATGTTCTGCTCGACCAGCAGCATTCCTCCGGCGTCGGTCCGTTGCTTGAACACCTCGATGGCGGCCTTGGTATCCGTACTCTTGAGCTGGTGCGGGCTGTTGATCGTCTGCTTTGCCAGCGTGTCGAAGAGGTGCCCCGTTGCCGTCATGGCGTTGACCCAAGTGGTGCCGACCACCCAGCTGAACCGCACTTTCCCGGCCTCGACCCAACGGTCCAGGTCAAGTCCCTTGCGGCGGCGCCCGGCAAACTTCTCGGGTGAATGATTGCGCGGGTAGCCACCCGCAGTCATACCGCCACGCTGATGGCCACCCATCCGTGAGATCATCTGTCCGGGGCGATTGCCGGTCCCGCAGAGCAGTGCCAGGTCACCGATCGAGGCGGTGTTCAGGTAGTTGTTCGACCAGTAGCTGCCCTTTTCGATGCCGATCGTGGTTTTTACGCGGCTGCCGTCAGCCTTGGGTTTCGCCATCATCTCGGCGGCCCGGCGGATGTCCGCAATGCTGACCCCGGTCATCTCGGACACATGCGCCAGTTCCGATTCCTTTTGCGACAGCAGCCACTTCTTGAAATCCTCGTAACCGTTGCACTGGAACTTGCCCCACGTCGTGCGCCACTGCCACGGGGTGTTGCGGACGCCCTGGCCGAAACCGGAGTCGGACTCCCACTTGTTGTTGGTGAATTCCTCGATCCACTTGCTGTCTTCCCAGCCGTTCTCAATGATCACCCGGCTGATCCCCATGCAGAGCAAGGTGTCGGTGCCCGGGTTGAGCCACAGGTGCAGGCCGCCGTTGGCCTCGGCAAAGGCGGCACCTGTAGTTTTGCGCGGATTGATATAAATCAGCTTGTTGCCACGTTCGCGGACGCCCGGCAGGATCCATTCATTGAACAGGATCGTCTTGGTCTCGAACGGGTCGGTGCCGGAAATGACTACGGTGTCGGCAATGAGGTAATCCTCGTAACAGGCGGCAAAGTTTTCGAAACCGATATCGCGCCATCCCGGGGTCGAAGAAAAGTGCCCCGGATTGTCGTGTTCCGCGGTTGCCGGTGTCTTGATGGAAACCCAGGCGAACTTCGACAGCGCATAGGTATTCTCGAAATACTGGTAGGAATAACGCTTCTGGGCCCAGGCATGGGACCCATAGTTGTCGATGACGTGTTTCGAAACCTCCGCGAAGATGTCCGTGGCAGCGTCCCAACTGATCGGCACCAGCTCGCCGTTGACCCGAAGCAGGGGGGTTTGCAGCCGATCCTTCGTGGGTTTTTTCGGATTGAAACACTTCTGTGCAATGGCGCCGCCGCGGATCGAGTGGGCGCCGCCCTTGTTGACAACCTTGGCCTCCCGGTCCGGGACAACCACCACGTGATGCTGACGGCCGTTGTGGCTGATGATGTTGTGCATGTTGGGCGAAATCCAGCCGCCCTGCAGAATGTTGCGCGGAAAGTCCACCTTCAGCGCATTCTCCGTGGCCTTGGGGCCGCCCGATTTGCCGATCGGCCAGCGATAAACCTTGTAGCCGCAGGCGACGATGCAGTAATCGCACGCGGTAGTCAACGTTTCGGCGTCGGCTGGTGGCAGCGGGATACTGTCTGTTGGTTCGTAATATGGCTTTGCCATGGTCTTGTCCTTTTTGTCTGGATGACTGTTGCCTGGATGGGCGTCAGGTGTTCTGGTGGCGTCCGTAAATCAGTCCAATGAAACCAGTCGCGTAAATGTCATCGCCCTCGACGGTCAACAAGACCTGCGGCAGGGACTCGGTCGCGTGACCGGCGACAACGATGCCATGGCGCTTCATGTCAAAGGTGGTTAGATGAAACGGACACGGCCCAACCACCTTGTGTTCATGTTTATAGCTCCCCAGCATTGGTCCGCCCATATGGGTGCACAGCGCATTGAATGCGACGACATCCTCCAGGGGCCCAACACCGCCGCCCGCTTTTTCGCCGAGCTTGACGAGAAAATTCGACACCGTCGGTTCCGGGTACGAAAAGATGACCTGAACTCCGTCCTTGAGCTGCGACAGCGTCCCAACCTTCTTCGTCGGGTACTTGGCGGTCACCGCGTCGACAATGTTGCCGGCGGCTCCCGCAACGCCGGGCAGCAGGATGGTGCAGGCCATAGCGGCGGTGCCGCTCAGCAGAAAACGCCGCCGGCTTATGCATGCCCCAGTGCCCTGCGGTTCTGGCCCGGCTTGGATGATTGTCTGTTGCTGGTTGTCCGGTAGATTCTGATTCATCGCCTTGCCTCCTGTTTCATCACCGCGTTGAGGGGAAGTTTCGGCGGTGTCATGGTGATTTCATCACCGCTCAACGACCTCAGGAATGCGATGAGCGCTTCCTTCTCTTCATCGTCAAGTCCAAGCGGCTTCAGCAGCTTGGTCTTGGTGGAATGTCCGAACGCCTTCTTGATCACGTCCTCGCCGCCGCCTTCATTGTAAAAATCAATGACTTCCTCCAGTTCGAAGAAGACGCCGTTGTGCATGTACGGCGCCGTGTACTCGAGATAGCGCAGGGTGGGGGTGCGGAATTTTCCCATGCTCTCGTAGTCTTTCATGCGGTAATAGAGGCCGAGGTCCGTCTTCGTCTTCCGGTAGATGTGCTCGGGTACGCCCTTGGCATACTGTTCGAAGCGGAAGGTGATCTGGTGCAGTGCCGACTCCTCAAACTTGTAGTTCTCCGGCACCCCGAGGTTGTAGAACTTTTCGTCGGAGAAAAACGGGGTGTTGTGACACTGCACACAGCCTGCCTTTCCCTGGAAGAGCTCCATACCCATGATCTGCTCCTCGTCCAGCGCGGTCTCGTCCCCAAGCATATACAGGTCGAACGGTGTGTCCCGCTGCACCAGCGTCCGTTCGAATGTCGCGATGGCGCGCCAGGCATCACGCAGCAGCGGCCGGCGCGTACCGAACGCCTCACGGAACATCTCGATATACTCGGGGACCTGCGAAAGTCGCTCTTCCATCATGTCGCGTTCGCCGTTTCCCGCCACGGCACCGCGGGCTGCACTGGGCGCCTGTTTCTCGAGCGACGTCACCGAGGCGGCCCAGAACAGCTTGGTGTAATACCCGGAGTTGACGATCGACTGGCAGTTGCGCCAATGTTCCGTGCCCGGGTAGCCGCGACAGATGTCCTGGGCATCCTGCCAGCCGAGGTCCGGCGAATGGCAGTCGGCACAGGAGGTCGACATATCGCCGCCGAGGCGCGAGTCGAAATACAAGAGCTTGCCAAGCTCTACCTTGGCCGGAGTCATCTTGTTGTCGTCAGGCACCGGTACCGGCCCGAGAGGGCCGATCGGCGGGAATTCAGAGTTCCGGTCGCCAGCTCCGCAAACCACGACAGCTGACAGCAAAGTCAGGACCAGGGTCCTCACCACCGTCCCCGGCGGCACTGTGATTTTTCGTCCATGCGTCTTCAATTCGGCTCCTCCGTCCAGTTCGAGATGACCTTGTATTCATACTCCGGTGGCGGTTCGACGATGACGGGATCGCCGCTCAACGCTTCGAGAAAGGCCTTCAGCTCCGCCTTCTCCGCCGCCGTCAGGCCCAGCGGCTTCAGCAATGGATCCTTGTCGGGCACATCGCCGCCGCCCTGGTCGTAGAAGGCAATCACGTCATCGAGCGTTGCCAGCATGCCGTTGTGCATGTACGGCGCGGTGCGAGTGACCTCGCGCAGGGTCGGCGTGATGAAAGCCCCACGGTGACGATTGAGCTTCGATACCGTGTAGAAGCCAACGTCCACCTGGATATTCTCGAAGTTGTCGACGCCCATGAACTTGAACATCGAGCGCATGGTGATGTGGCGCAGGGGGTTGTCGAGGATGTCAGGATTATCGGGCACGCCGAGGCGGTGTTGCGTGGCATCACTGAAATAAGGCCCGTTGTGACATTGTATGCAGCCCGCCTTGCCACTGAACAGTGCCAGGCCGCGCTTGGCCTCGGGCGACATGGCGCCGGCATCGCCGGTCTTGAACTTGTCAAACGGCACATTCTGCGACACCACCGTCTTCTGAAACTCCGCCACCGCCTTGAGCACGCGCCCGAAGCTTGCCTCGTTGCCAAAGGCCTCCTCGAACATCTCGACATATTCCGGCACCTGTTGCAGGCGCAGAAACATCAGGCGCCCATCCATGTTCAGAAAATGGGTCTCGGTAATCGAGTCACGCACCAGCGTCGGGCCGTCCCTGCCGGAAAGCCGGCCGTCCCAGTAGAAGTAGCGGGCATGGACCGAGTTGAGGTACGTCTTGGCATTGCGGAAGTATTCCGAACCCACATATGCCTTTGACAGCGGCGCGTCGTCGCCCCAGCCCTTTTGCGGCTCGTGGCAGGTCGCACAGCTCATGGCCGCGTCGCCTGACAGTCGTTTGTCGAAGAACAGGTGCTTGCCGAGCTCGGCCTTTGCCGTGTCGACCTTGAGCACCGGCAACGGCCCGAGTTCCGGATACGTGGCGGCCGGCGCTGCGGCCCGTATCGGACTCGCCAGCGCCGCGGCAACCGCCAGGCAACACAGTGGCCGCGCCGTTACTACACGGGGAATTAGTCTTAATTTCTTCATGGTTGCTCCGGTGCCTCGGTTTTCACCGCCGCTGGTGCTTTCTTCTTTTTCTTTTTCTTGCTCTTGAAGGTGAAACTGTGTTCAGTGTTCTCACCCGCAGCGATCTCGAGAAACTTTTTCTGCTCGCCCAGTACCGGGTGCCATGCCACGAACTTGTATTTACCCGGTGGAATGTCAGCGATCGAGAAACTCCCGTCGGCGGTCGTCACGCTGTAATACGGGTTGTCCGCGGCGAACATCCAGGCATGCATGAAGTTGTGCAGGTCACACTCGAGCTTGATCGCATGGGAGTTTGGCCGGCGCAGCGTCAGGGGTTTGGAAAAGTCACTGCCGGCCGGCTGGCCGCTGTTGAACATCGTGATGCGCGCCCGTCCGACGATTTCGTACGTGTGGATGTTGTGGGACACCTTGTCCTTGTTAAAGACTTGTAATTCAGCCCCCCGCCGGACTACGTAATCCTTCGGATGAAAGGCGCATTTCTCCTGCTCCAGGACATACGGCCCATCCTGTTCCGGCCAAGATTTTCCTTCCTTGATCTTGGCAATGTAGACCACGACATCCTTCATCTCGTTGTCGTCGGAGATGGTGGTGATGTCGAATTCCCGGTCGCCTTCACCACAGGTTTCGACATCCTTGGTGATCGTCTTGAACTTCGACTCGGGGCGCTCGCCCGTAAAGAGCGCCTTGCCGCTGACGCTGCCACCGTTTTCCACCGTGGCTGCAGTGTACGCCGGCGGTGCGGCGACGAGCACCAGCGGTGCCGCGGCAACGACAATCACGAGTATGATGCGGGCGGCTGAACAAACGGACAGCGCCTGCCTGTGCTTTCGGATTGTTGTCATGGGTACAACTCCTTTTCTTGGGGGTGTGCGGGTCATAGCTTGACGTTGAGATCGAGTCGGAATCGCTTGCCGTCTTCACCGGTGCTTATGGCATCGACCAGATAGCCGCGTGCCACCAGGTTGATTTTCTTGGTAAAGGCGTATGCGACTCGAATTTCGTGTCCCTTGTAATCGCTCGAGCGCGTCTGCGTTGCCGAGCCCCAACGAAACCAGTCATCTTGGGAGAGGTGGCGGGCGACAGCATATTTCTCGACTCGGGCATAGTAGTAGCCGGCCAGAAAGTCGCCGGGCTCCTTCAGGCTCCCAAGCTTGGCGTAAACATCCCATCCATCGTTACGATCCTTGTTGCCGGCATCGCCCTTGGCGCCATCCGCGAAGTTGTGCATGTAGTCCGCACCGACCGCCAGCGGCAGGCCCCTGGTCTTCAGCTTATATTGGATATTGACCGCGTTGATGCGGTAATCGAGGTCTTCGCCCTCGGCCTGATTGATCCCGTTGGCGTTGTCGTTGTTGTCGTTGATATAGAGAAACCCGTCGGCAATCGTCAGGTTGCCATCGCTGACCGGCCGCTGGTAAACAAATTGCAGGGCGGTGACGGTGCTGCGGTTGCTTCGGGCGTGCCGGTCGTCCCCGTCGGGCAGCGCTGCAAAGGCCCCGTTGAACGCCATTGAGGCATTCGGATAGTCCCAGTTGCAGCCGGTCATCAGCCCGTCGATATAGACATCGTCGTCCCAGAGAAACTCATTGGGCTTCCAGAACGGCAGGCCATCGCGTCCCAGCTTGATCCAGGACTGGGACATCGTCAGTTTGGCGTAAGCCTTGTCCAGCGTCACGTCACCCTGCTCACCGGCGCTGCCGTGGTCCTGCCACAGCGTGATGTGCGGCGACTGCTGCGCATCGTGGTTGCCGGTGCGGGCCCTGATGTTGAACGACAGGTTGTCCGAGGCCTGGTACTTGAGGCCGAGGCGCAGGCGGGTGCGGAACCGGTCGCGGTCTCGCCGGAAGCTGCCGTCCGCTTTCTCGGAGTCATCATCCCTCTCCAGGCGCAGTCGCACATCGCCATACGCTTTCAGGGACTCATCGTCATTGAGCGGATAGTCAGCAGTTGCGGGGAAAGCAATGACCGATGCGATGGCAACGGCATGAAACAGAATTTGTCCATGCTTCATTGGGGCAGGCTCGTGAGTTGGTGATCCGTTTGCTTCGGCTTAAGTGCAGATGTACGCAGGCGCGCATAAAACAAGTGCACAGATGGAGCCAATGCTTCGGCGTGTGATGTAACAGGCTATGTCGTAGTCTGTTGTGCCGCTTTTCCCGGCCATCGACGCCGGGGGCCCGGCAGGGCAGGGCTGGTCAATAATCGAGTGTAATCTTGGGCAGGCGCCGTTAAGGAATCATAACTTATTGATTATGAGAATCTTACAATGCAGGAATCAGTATTTGACCAGGCTCGCAGGGTTGACCATCGAGTTGACGGGTAACGAACAACAAACCGAGCTACCCTTCGCCAACCGGCCGCCGCCGGGCCTTCAACGTATTGCGGGTAATCCCCAACACCCGGGCTGCTTCGGAGAGGTTCCCATCGACACGGTCAACAACGTAGTTGATGTAACTGCGTTCGATGGCGGCCAGCGGCGCCATGCCGTCACCGTTGGTCCCGGACGATCTACGGACTACGAAGGCTGTGGTCTGCAGTTCTGTGGGCAGATGCTCAACGCCCACCGTCTCACTCTCGCAGAGGATTACGGCACGCTCGATAATGTTGCGCACCTCCCTGACATTGCCCGGCCAATGATAAGCTTGCAGGACCTCCTCCGCGGCGCCGGTCAACTGGTCGCAAGGTTTGCGCAGGGCGGTTGCCGCCTGCTGCAGGAACGACCGGGCAATGAGCACCGCATCATTGTCGCGCTCGCGCAGCGGCGGCACGACAATCTGAAAGACGTTGAGCCGGTAGTAGAGGTCTTCGCGGAACTCGCCAAGTTGCACACGTTCCTGGAGGTCGCAATTTGTCGCGGCAATGATCCGTACGCCAGTATGGATTTCGCGCTGCCCGCCCACCCGGCGAAAAGGCTGGCCCTCGACAATCCGCAGCAGCTTTGACTGCAGTACGGGCTTCATCTCTGAGATTTCGTCGAGAAACAGGGAGCCGCCGTCGGCCATTTCAAACAGCCCGGCCCGGGCTTCCCTGGCATCAGTGTAGGCGCCTTTCTCGTGGCCGAACAGCTCACTCTCCAGCAGTTGCTCGGGGAAAGCGCTGCAGTTCACTTTCACCAGTGGTCCCGTGGCGTGGGTGGACAGCCGGTGAACGGAATCGGCCACGAGCTCCTTGCCGGTGCCCGTAGCGCCGTACACCAGCACCGGGGTCTCCGCGCCAGCCACCTTGCGAATCTGTTCACGAACCCCCTCGATTGCCGGGCTGGCACCGAGGATGTCATGAAAATCATCGGTGCCACGACGTTCGCGCTCGAGGTGATTAACGGTGCGGCGCAGTTTTCGTTCTTCGATGGCACGTTCCACACTGAGGTGGAGTTCCTCGAGCTCGAAGGGCTTGACGATGTAGTCCCGGGCGCCGGCTTTCATTGCCACGACCGCACCCTTGACGTCCGGGAACGCGGTCATAATGATGACGTCGATCTCGGCGTCGAGTTCATGCGCCTCTGCCAGCAGGTCGAGTCCACAGCCGTCGGGGAGCCGGAAATCCAGCAGGATCAGGTCGATCTTACGCTCGCGCAGTACCGCCCGCGCCTCTGCCAGCTCTCCGGCGCAGAACAGCTCATGGCCGCGACGGCGAAAGGACTTGTCGAGTGATGTGCGTATCTGGTAGTCGTCCTCGACGATCAGGATGGTGCGTTTCATTGCGGTGCTCACTGCCGTACCGCCTGGCGGTTCATCTTAATGAAATAAGTTCGCGATGCCGTCATTCAAATAGTATCGTGGTCCGGCCTTGCTGTTGCAAGGCCTGACCCGCAACTGTCGGCGTTCAGTATAACTTCTTGTTGCAGCGCGCCAAACGTGACCGTGACGGTCGTGCCCCCGTTGCTGTGATTGGACAGCGCGATGTCGCCGCCATGGTCACTGACGATCTTCCGGCAGATCGCCAGGCCAAGCCCCGTTCCCTCCGGTTTGGTCGTGAAGAACGGGTCCCAGATCAGCTCCGCCACTGCAGGTTCAATACCGGTGCCCTGGTCGGTTACCTCGACGCAGGTCCTCGGCTCCGTCAGGCTTGTCCCGGGCGGCCGCGCATAAATGCGCACAACGACTTTGCTGTCTGCCGGGGATGCTTCGCCGGCGTTGAGAATAAGATTGATGAGCAGCTGCTGCAACTGGTGGACATCGCCGGTCAACGGGAAGCTTGTACCCTCATCTTTAAGAGACAGCGAAACATTCCGGCGCCTGAGGTCCGGGGTGACCAGGTTGACAACGCCCTGCGCGATCTCGCCAATATCGACGTCCTCGAAGACCGGTTCCCGCAGCCGTGACAGACGTGAGAAAGAGTGCAGAAAAGAAGCCAGCCGGTCCACTTGGGCAGTGATGTCCCGCATGACTTCCCGGCACTCTTCACAGATGGTATCGTCCTCCTCCGCCACTTGAATGCTCGCCTTTATCGCGGCCAGCGGATTGCCGATCTCATGCATCACGGCCGCGGTCATCTGGCCGATGGACGCGAGCTTGTCGGCGCGGGCAAGGCCGCCCTGCAGGCGCTGCAGGTCTTCGGTTTTGGATTGCACTTCCTTTTCGAGACGGACGTTCCAGGCCGACAGTCGTGTATGCGCCTCGCGCAACTGTTCCGCCATGGCGTTGAAGTCGTCGGCCAGTTCCTCGATCTCGTCATTGGTCGAGACATCCACCCGGTCGAGGTCGCCGGCGGCAATCGCCCGTGTTGCCTCGCGCAGGCGCAGGATCGGCCTGGTCAGGTAGCGTGTGATCATTACTCCCAGTACACCGGCAACCACCATCACGACAAACAGCGCTGCCGAAGACACCGCTGTCAGCCTTTGGATCGGCGTCTCGACCGGGCCGCGGGGACGAGACACCATCAGCGTGAAACGCCGTGCCGGTTGGGTCGGTGTATGCGCCAACAAGATAGGGTAGCTGGAGATGAACGCCGTCTTTGTTTCCACCGCAATGCTGCGGTCGTCGACGTGCATGATCTCGGCGGTCTGCGCCGGGCTATAATCATCGGCAATCCGGCGCTGGGCCGCGAGTCCGTATTCTTCTGTATTGCGGTTCCGGTCACCGATGTACCCCAGATATTGCCCCTCGTGGTCCAGCAGCCAGGCTTCGGCATCGGGGGCCAGCGGCCCGATCAGGGTCAACAGGTAATCGGAATAGACATTGAGCACCAGCAGGCCCGCCCCCTGCCCATCCTGCCCTGCAACAGCGGTGACAAAGCGCACGACGCCGCGCTCCGGTCGCTCGACCTTGCCGTCTTCGATGTTGAGATCCATTGGTGAGATGTATGTTTCTCCCGGATTGAGGACAAGTCCGGTCAAAACATAGTAACGGTCCTGCTTGTTCTGCAGCTGTGCCGTCGGCACGATCTCGGCGCCGCCGTCGATGATATTGATGCGGACAACTTCCTGCCCCAAGAGATCGAGATATCGGATCTGGTAATAGGCGTCTCTGCCTTGGGAGAAGACGAGGAATTTCTCCTCTAGGGGAAGTCGCATGGCGGTGACCTGTGAAGGAATCCCAAGGTGTTTGGCGGCGATCATTCCGCGCAGCTCGCTGAGCTGGCTCAGGAAATCAAGGTCCTGTTGGACGGAGTCGAAAAACCTCTCGACGGCCCGCGCCTTGGACACCGTGTCGAACTTGATTGCCTGGATGGCATTCTCGTGCAGCGTCTGCCGCATTCTGGAAATTGCAAAATAACCAATGGTGACCGTCGGCAGTATCGTGAGGACGATCATTGGGACGATGATCTTGGTGCGCAAGCGGACGTTCTGCACCCGCCGCTGCCAAGTGTTGGCGTCCGTTGGCGACATTGTTGCAATCCCTCCAGGTTGGTTAAAGCGGAAAGTATCTCCGTGTCCACGCACCGGCGCTTTCGCCGGTGCGTGGCTCGCCGGAACTCATGACGTCACGCCGCCGGGGTCCTGGCCCTGGACCAGTTGCCGGCCGTAAGCGCAGAACGGTTCCTCAGCCAGGTAGTCGTCGGTCATCGCATGCGCCCGGGCCCGCGACCCGCCACACAACGACTTGTATTCACACATGCCGCAGCAGCCGCCCAGGAGTTCGGGGTCCCGCAACTCCCGAAACAAGGTCGAGTCGCGATAGATGTCGATCACGGATTGCGTCCGGACATTGCCGGCGACGATTGGCAGGAACCCGCTTGGGCACACGTCACCGACATGGTCGACAAAACAGAAGCCCTTGCCGGAGTTGACACCGCCGGTTGGATTGTGAATGCTGCCGTGATGGCCGTGGTGCACGCTGGGCATCACGCCGCGGTCAGGTTGGGCCTCGGTAGCAGGACCGGTCTGCCGTGCGACGTATGCCCGATAGTGGGGCGCCTCGGTCACCTTCACGACAAAGTCGACGCGTCGTGACAATTGATGCAGCTTTTCAAAAAGCTGCTCGTACTGCTCCGTTGTACAGCTGCCCATTACGGCACCGCGCCCTGTCGGCACCAGGAAAAAAACTTCCCAGAAAACGACGTCGAGTTGCTGGACCAGCCGCGCCATGTTGTCGAAGTCATCGAAATTCCACGCTGCAAACACGGTGTTGACCTGCAACGGCAACTCCTCGGCGTGTGCGAATACCGCGGCTTCCATGGCTTTGTCGAAACAACCCGGGACGCGGCGAAAGCCATCGTGTGTCTCGGCAGTGCTGCCGTCGATGCTCATCGCCATCTGGTCGAGACCCGCGACCTTGAGACGATGGACCCGTTTCCGCGTCAGCCGTTCGGTCGTTGCCGGAATGGTGCCGACGCGCAGGCCGTTGGCTTTGGCGTGCATGATCAACTGGTCGAGGTCGCCCCGCTGCAGCGGGTCACCGCCGGTGAAAATGACGATCGGTGTGCCCATGCCGGCAATGTCGTCAAGCAGTTTTCGGCCCTCGTCCAGGCTAAGCTCGTTGGGATGACGCTCGTCGATCGCCTCGGCGCGGCAATGGCGGCACGACAATGCGCAGGCACGGGTCACTTCCCAGATCAGCAACAACGGAGCCTGGTTGTAGTCGACATCGAACGGCATCGCGCTGACTCCACAGGTTCTATATCGATCACTCGGTCGTGGTCGCTGATGATGTGATGCCCCGGCGGCACCACGAGAAAATCCTCATGCGTTCCAATCAGCACCGACGAGACGGCGGCAAGCGACATGCCGCCAGGGGCCGTTTCGAACTTCCAGCCATGCCCGGCCGCTTCGTCACGGGCAGCGTTCCCATGGCTGCCGTCCGGCTCGACGCCCATCTCAATGAACGTGAGCTCTCGGTTCGGTCGCCGCGAGTGTGTTCGCCTGACTCTTGAAAATCAAGTGGCGGCCGCCGTCCTCGCTGTTTCAATGCAGGTGGGGGTCACGCGATGTAAGCAATAAGGGTGCCACTGGTGCGGAATCAAAAGTGCAACTGTCTATGGCCCTTGCAGATAGAACGCATACAGAGGTATCACATCCGCCAACGAGCGCCGGTGGCGAGGTTATTCATCCGGTTTCGGAGGGAGGCACAAGGGCCGTCGAGTTCGTTGGTCCGGCAATCAAGCAGGCGCCGCCGATTCGTCGAACGGGATGGTTGCGGGTTCGCCGCATCCGTAGTTCGTGGTAGATTGTCTCTTCTTCAGCACCTCAACTTCTGACAACCAACATATATTCTTGCATACCCGGACGTTTCTATTTGCGGCTGTTCCGGCACTGCTGATCCTGGCCGGTTTATGGCTCCACGCCGGCAATCCCAGGCAGGTGCTCGAGGACAAGCTGCGCAACGAGAAAAAGCTGCTGCTGGTTCTGTCGCGGCAGCATGACGCGGCGCCGTTGCGTGTCTACTCCTTTGACCGCGCGACGCTGGCGACGACGCCGCTGTATATGATTGGCGGCGATGCCTCCGACCATTCCGTCTACATCGCCGGCAACGGCCGTGTGCAGATCGACGGCAAGGACGCTGGCGAGCTGCGGGAGCAGGGCCGGCTGCTGATGGCTCCCGACGCGACCGCGCTGTTTGTCGACGGGGTACGCGTACCGCTGCCACTCGGCGGTTGGCGGGCCTTTCTGGTCGGTGATGCGCTGCATGCGAAGCCGCCGCCCTCCGTCGATTATGCTCGAGTGCGGGTGGCCGACGGCTTCATGCGCGCCGATCTGTTCGACGATTCCGATTGGCGGAAGACCTCCGGCATCTGGGTGATGAAGCAGCGCGGCGGCGGCATGCCGGCAACCGAAGCGGAACAGCAGAGCTTCGATTTTCAGCGCGCGGTCAATCCATTTGCCGTGCACGGCCGTGAAAACGGCCTGTTGACTTATGGCGAGACACCGATGCCGCACGCCGAGGCCGAGGCCCGTTTCTTTTTCGGTCAGCCGCGAACGGGTCGATTGATTCGGCAAAACCACGTGCCGGACGATACCGATATGCTGATTGTCTTCGGTCAGGCCGAGGGTCCGCAAGTGGCCTTTGGCTGGTCCGGCAGCCAGGGCGCCTTCGCGCTTCTGCAGCGGGATGGGTTTGCGGCGCCCTGGCAGACAGTATCGCTGTGGTCCGACAAACGTCCGCCGGTCAGCAACTGGGTGAAGATCGGCCTGCGCCTCGAAGCGGGGTGTGCGGTTACCGGTTACCTCGACGGTGTTGCCGTGCTGCAGTCCGTACTCGATCGTGAGATCAACGGCCCCTTTCATATAGCCTGTGGGGAGGCCCGCATCGCTTTCGACGATGTCCATGCCTGGAGCCTGCCGCAGCAGGTGAAGAATGCGAGCCCGATTTTCGTCCGAAGCCGACAATTCGCCAACAAGAACAAGAAAAATGATTCCGATCCCCCCGAGTTCGCCAAGTGGGCACGGGGCAGCGATACTTTTCTACAGTCCAAATTTACTGAAACGGACCACACCAACGCGGCGATCATTGCTCGCCTGCCTTTACACGGTTCCTTTACTTACGAATCGGTGCCGTACCTGGACTCCTTCGGCGATCTGCCCGCCGGGAAATACCGCCTGCAGTTGTTTGCTGCGGGCGGGAACGAGGTGCCGGATCCATCGCGCGACCAGTCTCTGTTCACACTGGACGCAACCTATGGCTCGAAGGGGTGGCGTGTTCACGGTGTTCCTGCCTGGCCGGCGGGCCACGACGAATTCACGCTGCGTTTTCGCAGGGCTGCCGACGATACGGTCCGCCTGCAGATCGACGGTGCCTGGCACACCGTGTCAAAAGTGCTGCGCGGGCCGATGCACGTCGCCGTGGTCGCGGTTGACCAAGACCCGGCCGTAACGTATCCGTTACCGGCGCATCACCAGATCTATGCCGACAATCTCGTTCACGAGTTGTTCGAGGCCGCACCGACAGAGTGGAACTGGCTCGACGGATCGTTCCGTATGGACACGCGGTGGGCTTGCCAGGATCGCTGGAATTTCATGGCCTGCGGTTCCGCGGCCGTTCCGTTCATGGTCGGCAAGACTATCGTGAACGGCGATCAGGATCATGAATTCTTCATGTCACTGCGGCCGGCAATGCCTTGGGATATCGGTGATGTGACCTTTCATTACGTGCATGGCCAGGGTGAAAATTTGTTTAAAAAATTTGGCGGCTGGTACAATCGGCGGGACCTCAACTTCTCCTTCTGCATGGACGGGCGCAATCCGCTTTCAGGCTACGCGATTGTCTTTGGCGGCGACGACAACTCCGAGACACGCCTGCTCCGCCGCGGTGTCGTCGTTGCGAAAACCATCAAGAGCGAGCACCTTTTTAAGG
>JASLZG010000067.1:6933-18105 GCA_030754995.1 Lentisphaeria bacterium | reverse complement strand
AACTACCTGGCGGGCAAACTCAACTACAACGCCGGCAATTACGGTGACGCCGTGGATTATCTGCAGAACGCCGTGGCGCTCGATGAGACGCACGATGAAGCGTTGATGCTGTATGCCAGCGCCGCGGCCCGGGAGAACCTGCCGGACGTTCCGGAGTTGTTTGCGCAGCTGCAGGCCGTCGACCGGTTCGACGATTCGTACCTGCTCTGCAACGAGCTGGCGATCTGGCACATGCACCAGGGCAATTACATCGACGCCATGAGCAACTTTTCGAAAGCCATTCGTCATTCCAATCAACATCCGTCTGTGTACCTCAACACAGCCGTGATGTGGGATCGGTACGCTGGACGATACCCTCTGGCAAGGCGCTACTACGAGCGCTACCTCAAGGTTGCGGGTGATCACGACGCCGAAACGGTCGGCCAGGTCGAGGCGCGCCTGCAGCAACTCACCGGCCACATCGCCCAGGCCGTGCCACGACAATCCTCCGATGATCAGTGACCGACTCAAAGAAGAAATTAAAGATCGCTGCGATATTGTCGACGTCATCGGTTCTTATATCCCGCTGAAACGCGCCGGCGCCTCGTTCAAGGCGGCCTGCCCCTTTCACAACGAGAAGACGCCGTCCTTCAACGTCAGCCCGGACCGCCAGGCATTTTACTGTTTCGGCTGCCAGAAAGGCGGCGACGTCATCAATTTCGTCATGGAGATCGAGGGGGTCGATTTCGTTGGCGGCCTGCGGCTGCTGGCGCAGCGCAACGGCATCGAAATCCCCGATGAAGACGAATCCGGTCCCGGCGGCGAAGCCAGCAAACCGAAAGTCTCCCGCGACCGTAAAGATCGCCTCTACGAGCTGCACGAAAAGCTCGCCGGCTGGTACAGCAAGAATCTTCGATCCGAGGTCGGGCGCCAGGCCATGGCCTACGTGCGGGGCCGCGCCCTGAACGATGACATGCTGGTGCAGTTCGGCATTGGCTACGCGCCGGACTCCTGGGAGATGACGCGCAACTGGGGCCGCCAGCTCGGCTTTTCGCTCGAAGACATGCTCGCCGCCGGCATCCTCACCGTGAAGGAGGAAGGCGCGCCCGCGACCTCGGCGTACGACCGCTTCCGCAACCGCCTGATGTTTCCGGTCTGGAACGAGCAGGGACGCGTCGTCGCCTTCAGCGGCCGGACGCTGGCAGAGGATCAGGGCGCCAAGTACGTCAACAGCCCGGAAACGCCGATCTTCGAAAAAAGCAAGATCCTCTACGGCCTGAATTTCTCGCGCCAGGGCATCAAGGCTGAAGGCGCCGCCGTCATCTGTGAGGGCCAGATCGACGTCATTGCCTGCCACGAAGCCGGGCAGACCAACGCCGTGGCGCCGCAGGGCACCGCCTTCACTGAGCGCCAGGCGTGGCTGCTGAAGCGCTACACCAAGAACCTCATCCTGGCGTTCGACGCGGATAGTGCCGGCATCAACGCCGCCATCAGAAGCCTCGCCTCTTTCCTGCCCGCCGGCCTCAACGCCCGTGTCGTCATGTTCGGCGACGGCGAGGACCCCGACAGCATCCTCCGCGCCCAGGGCGCCGACGTTCTGTGCCAGCGGTTGCAGGGGGGCCGCGAATTCTTCGACTTTCTGCTTGACACCGAGATCGCCCGCAACGACATCACCCAGACCGCCGGCAAACAGGCCGTTGCCGACGGCTTCCTCGAGGCGGTGTCGCAGGTGCCGGACCCGGTGGTCCGCGCCAACTACTGCCAGGCGCTGGCGTCACGCCTGCGGATTCCGCCGAACTATGTCTTTCAAGGGCTCGAAGCCTTGACCAACCGTCAGCGCCGTCGTGCCCGCCTGCGGACTTTTGCCGCGGACGAGCCGGCGGTGGCCCTCAACGGCGAATCGCAGATCGAGCCGGAACGCGTGCTGTTGGAACTGGCCTACCACGATCAAGGCTACGTGCCGCGATTGGTGACCGATTTGCCGGTGCAATACATTCGGTCGACGCCAATCGGCGATCTGCTCAACGAAGCGCTGGCCGCCGCGGCACAGGGCGAGGAGTGGGATGAGATCCGCTCACTGATCGAGGAACGGGCCGGCACTTTGCAACTGCCGGAGATCAACAAATGCCTGTTCGCTCCCGAGTTCGGCTCCGGCAGCGAGCAGAAACGGGAACAGAGTTTTCAGGAATGCTTGTTGCGAATTCGTGACCGGGCGCTCAGTGATGAATTCGAAGCGCTGCGAGAGCAGCAGCGTAACGCCTCGGTTGCAGAGGACCGCCTGGATCTGCGCCGCCGCATCTGGGACGTTAAACAACAGCGCAACGACGTGCAAAGCGCGTTGCGAGGCCTTGGCAACACCCCCGCAGTCTGACGCGGCGGAATCCTGCGTTCAGTTCATATGGCAACGACACACGAAACCAACGGCGAACTGCTGCTGCAGTTAAGCCACTGCCTGACCCCGGCTCACCGGATCAACAACGCCGCCATCGTGTTGCACGGCGGCCGGATCCTGGCCGTTGGCGGCATGTCCGCGTTCAAGCAGACACCGCCTGGCCGGAAGGTCTTCAGCATGTCCGACTGCTACGCCCTGCCGGGTTTCGTGGACACCTCGATCTACGGCACCGGCGGCTGCGACTGCATGCATGTCGACCGCGGCGCCGATATCGCCGAGATGTCCCGGATTTTGGCAGCCCATGGCGTCTGTACTTTTTTCCCGACCACCATGTCCTATGAACGCGAAGGCCTCCAGCGCGTTGTCGAGACACTCGCCGACCGCTGTGACGAACAGCTGCCCGGCGCCGTGGCCGCCGGCATTCACATTGAAGGCCCGTTCATCAACGCCTCGAAGCATGGCGCCCATCGCGAACGCTACATCCGCCCGATCGACCTGGGCGAAACCGCCGAACTGCTGCAGGCCGGCAAGGGCAAGATCAGGATCTTCACCTTCGCACCAGAACTCGACGGCACGGTTGAACTTGTAGAAAAACTGTGTGCGGAAAATGTCATCCCGGCGATGGGCCACACGGTTGCCAATCGTGATCAGGTGGTTCGTGCCATCGAGGCCGGTGCCTCGCGCTGCTCCCACCTCTACAACAGCATGGAACCGCTGAAACAGCGCGATGTCGGCCTGGCAGCCCTGGCACTTACTGACGCCCGTCTCTGGGTCGAACTCATCCCCGACGGCATCCACATTCATCCGGGCATGATCGACCTTGCCTGCCGCTGTATTCCGCATGACAAGCTGGTGTGCATCAGCAATTCCATGGCGGCTGCCGGCGTCGGTGACGGCACCTTCAAGATGGGCGAGGACGACACCCATATCAGGAACGGCCGGCCCGAGCTGGAAGACGGTACGCTCGCCGGCTCGATCCGCTGCCTCGACGACGATTACCGCAACCTCGGCACCTACACCAATCTCGACGACACCGAAGTTGCCGCCTGCTTCACCAGCAACCCCGCCGCCAGTACCGGCCTTGCCGACCGCGGCGAAATCAAGCCGGGTCGCCGGGCCGACATCGTTGTGCTCGACGCCGAACACAACGTGCAGATGACCATCGTTGAAGGGCGCATCGTCTACAACCGCCGCAACGTGCAGCCGGAGAGCAGAATTGATGCGTAGTTGCCCGATCACCTTCGCCCTGGCAACAGCAATCGTCCTCCTGAGCGGCTGTCGCGATGACCCGGCCACATCAACGCAAATCACCCCAGAGGCCCCGGTGACGCCTTTGCCGGCGGTCGAAAAAAAGTATGATCTCGTGCTCTATTCGGCCCACAGCAAGGCGCACATGAGGGGCCGTCTCGACCGTTTCGAGAATGCCTTTCCAGAAATCTTTGTCGAGCTGGTCGCACTGCCTGCCGATGAACTGCTGGAACGGCTCCGGGCGGAAAGGGACGAGCCCCGCGCCGATCTCTGGTGCGGCGTGCCCGACCGGCTGCTGGCTGCCGCCGCCGCCGAAGGGTTGCTGCAGAAGTTCACGCCTGCCTGGGCCGGCAACGTGCCGGCTGCCTATCACTCCCCGGGCGATCTGTGGTACGGCACCTTCATCTCACCGACGGTCATCGTCTACAACCGTGACTACCTTACCGCCGAAACAGCACCCACCAGCCTCGACGACCTGATGCAGCCGCAGTGGCAAGGCCGTATCGTCCTGGCAGACCCGCTCCGGTCAGACATCATGCAGACCATATTCGGCCTTTTGATCTGCCGGCTGCATGCTCGCGACGGCAAACCGGGCAAGGGCTTCGATTGGCTGCAGCGGCTGCATGGCAACACCGCGGTCTACGTCGAGCCCGACAAACTCTACGAGAACCTGACGGCAGACACGCCGGTTTCCATCTGGCACCTGGACGACGTGCATCGCCGGCAGCAAGCCGGCACGTATCCGCTCGGGATCGTCGTGCCGTTGTCTCCGACGCCCGTGCAGGTGGAAGGGCTCGCCGTCGTCGCCGGCGCGCCCAACATCGAGGCATCCGCCGTCTTTTACAATTTTCTCACCCGTAGCGAACTGGTTATCCAGGTGAACGAGTCGGATCGCATCCCGGCTCGGGCGGACGTGCCGGCCGATCGCATCCCGGCGTGGATGACCCAGTACCGGATCACCCCGTCAAAGGTGGACTGGCGGTTGTTCGCGCAAGATTCCAGGGGGTGGATGGCGCATTGGCGGAAGAAAATCCGCGGCGAAAAAACTCGCTAACACCGGTCAGTCGACCGTCGTCTCGTTTTTCCGCACCTGCAGAAAGATCAGCAGGCAACTGCCGACCTGGATCGCGTCGCCTTCGCTGAGGATATGACGCGCGCGGGGATGGTCATTGACCTGCAGCCCGTTGGTCGAGTCCTGGTCCACGACGACCCAATCGGTGCCGTCCGCCTCGAAGCGGCAGTGCACACCGGACACCCATTTTCCGGTCACCTTGATTGCCGCGTCGTCGCTGCGCCCGACCGTCGCACCGTTGTGCAGTGACAGCCAGTAGGGGGACGCTTCGCCCTGAACCACGAGCACGTACGCTCCCGGCTCCGGCGGCGGTGGATGGTTCAGCAGCAGTTGCCGGGTCTTGCGCAAGCGCCGGGAATTGTCTTCGAGCTGGTCGCTGGCGCGGGTGCGGCGATAAGCCGTCACCAGTAGTTGTTCGAAATCATTACTCATTACATCTCTCCGATTTCCAGTTTTATCGCTTCGACCTCTTGCTGCAACATCGTAACGATCCGTCGGCGATGCTGATAAATTGTATTCTCCGAAACCTCCAGCGCGGCGGTCACCTCCGCCGCTGGCCGCTGTTCCAGCACATACATGCGAAACGATTCGAAGATATACGGTTTTACCCGCTTTTTGACCCGGTCGAGCGCGTGCATCAACAGGTGCTGCTGCCACTCGTGCTCCCAGTCGTCCTCCCAATTCGACACCCATTCCTCAGCGGTGTTCTCGCCGGTCGGGATCTGCTCGCTGTCGGTGGCCTGCCATTCCTGGTACTTCCGCTCGCGCCGGAAAGCATCGACGATCCGACTTGAGACAATGGTCAACAAAAAGGTGCGGAACTTGCCCTTCACACGGTCGTACCGAAAGTTCGGCATCACCTTCGTCAAGGTGATCATGCTCTCCTGCAGCACGTCCTGGGACATGGCGCCTGAGCAGCCGCGGCTGTGCGCGAAGTTGATGATGAGCGTACGATAATATTGATGAAACTGGTTCCAGGCCTGCCCGTCCTGGATGTCCTGCATGCGAACCAGCAGGCTTTCGTGGGTAATGTGATCCACGTCAAAATTCTCCCGTCTTCCCGTGTCCTGTTCTGCCGCTATTCCGTCCATTCCTCGGCTTTCCACACAAAGACCCGGCC
Source organism: Lentisphaeria bacterium (assembly GCA_030754995.1). Classification (GTDB taxonomy): domain Bacteria; phylum Verrucomicrobiota; class Lentisphaeria; order JABSQK01; family CAJWLW01; genus CAJWLW01. The sequence continues at coordinate 12,294 of JASLZG010000067.1, read as the reverse complement.
GTCTTCGGTACCGGTAATCACCGTCCGTCCGTCCGGTGTGAACCTCGCATGGGTGACTGTCGCACCGTGGCCGCCGAAGGTCAGCAGTTCAAGACCGGTCTGGACGTCCCAGAGCTTGGCAGTCTCGTCCCGACAGCCGGTGATGACACGACTGCCGTCCGGCGAAAAAGCGGCGCAGGTGATCGCTGCCGCATGACCGCGGAAAAAGGCATACGATTGGTGCGTTGCGGCCAACGACAGCAGCCCGACGTGCGGTTCTGCAGTATGCACGTACAGCGAAGCATCGGGGGAATACACCGGTTTGTGCAGGTCGTTGCCGGGTTGGTCTGGCGCGGCGATCGGCTGGCGTTGCGCCGTGCGCCGGTTGATGCCGCTGAGATCCCAGGCATTCAGCTTGCCGTCACTGCCGATACTGGTAAAACCGTCACCGGTCAACGCCAGGTCACATACCGGCTGCTGATGGCCGTGCAGGGTGTGCAGCAGGGTGCCGTCGTTGAGCTGCCAGATCTGGATGCTGCCGTCACGCGATCCGGTCACCAGGCGATCGCCGACTGCCGTGCTGGCAAGGACGGCGGCGGACTGCTGATCGAGCACCATCAGCCGGCGGTACGCCAGGATATCCCATAGGCGCACCGTGTTGTCGGCGCCGGCGGTGACCACCTTGGCGCCGTCCGGTGACACCGTCAGATCCCGAACGGCACCGTCGTGGCCGCGCATCACGAGGGTTTCCCGGGCGGTGTCGACGCGCCAGATGTGGACCGTACCGGCGGCGGTGGCGCTGGCAAATCGCTCGCCGTCCGGAAAGTAAGCTGCCGCTGTGACCTCGTTGCGATGTTCGCAACTCTGCAGCAGCTCCTGCCGCCCAATGTCCCACACCTGGACGGTGCCGCCGCTGGCGGTCAACAGTTGGCGCCGGCCCGGCGCGAAAGAAACGGCCTGCACAGGCGCATTATGCTCGAGGCGACCGATCGGTTCGATGACCGGCTGGATGGTTACTTTCGTTGTCTCCTCCACCTCGATGTTTGGAACCAACAGCCGGCCCAGGCTGCCGTCCCAGTCCGGCGCCGCCGTTTTGTCGATCTCAACGTCGAGGGCAATGGCCGGCGGCGAGTCGACCCGCCAGATCTGTACGGAACCGTCTTGGCCGGCACTGGCAAAAAGCCGTTTGTCCGGGGCAAAGACAACAGCCGCAACACCGCCGGGATGCGCCTCGAGTCGCCGCAGCAGCTCACCGTTGCGGATCAGCCACACATCCACCCGGCCGTCGCGATAGCCGGTCACCCCGATGCTGCGATCGGGCGACAGCGCCGTGCAGACGGCGATCGCCCCTGGTGCCGCCTGGCGCAGAATCTGTTTGGTGCCATTCGCCGCCCGTTTGGCCACTGCCCCGTTGCTCGTCGCCAGGATCAGTCCACCGTTGTCCTGGTGCCGGTCGACATGGCGCAGCTCGGCCCCACATTGCAGGAGTGTCAGCGGTCTGCCGTTTTCGATGTCCCAGACGATCGCCTGGCGGTCACTGCCGCCGCTGACGATCCGGCTGCCGCCGTCGACGAAGGCCACGGAGTTCACCGGTTCCTTGTGGCCCCGCAACACCATCGCCTCGGGACTGCAGAGATAGAGTAAACGGCCCCATTCATAGTTGCGGTGCTGGACCGGGCATTTCGCCAGCTCCGCCCGGGCGGCGGCCAGGTTGAAACTGCCGATCTCCTTGTTGATCGCCGTGATACGGGTGATGTACTTGAGCTTCTCCTGATGGCGCTCCGCCAACTTGACGCGCTGCTCTGCCTGGGCCGCGATCTCCGTCTGGCGTTTGAGCGCCGACTCCGTCTCTTCGTTCTGCTGTTCCTGCTGCCGCACACGTTCGAGCAGGGCCTGCAGTTTCAATTTCTCGGCGTTGGCGTCCTGTCGGGCGATCTCTGCCTTCTTGGCCTCGGCTGCGAGCAGCTGCTGCATGCGTTCCGCTTGCTGGCGTAAGCGCTCGGACCGTTGTTTCGCCTCCTCCGCCTGGCTTTTGGCCTGCAACGCCTGCAGGGTCTGCTCCTCGGCGCGGCGGCTGGCTTGCTCGGCACGGTGCAGCGACGCCTCGGCGTCCTGCCGGGCGCCGACCGCCTGCTCGCGCTGCTCCTTCACCAAGACCAGGGCCGCGTCGACGCGGATTTTTTCCTCTTCGACCCGTTGCCGCTGTTTTTTTTCGCTCAACTGTGCGATCTCGGCCTTCTCCTTCTCGGAGCGAATCGAGATCACCGCGACCGTCAAGATCACCAGCACAACGAGGAACAGGCCACGCACAGTATTAGTCAGGAACCGCTGTCGCTTGTGCTGGGCGAGGCGCTGCTCACGGGCTGCCGTGACGCGCCCGCGCAGCGGCTGGTATTCCGGGGTCTCCTGCAGCAACGAGTCGGCGAGGTCGAGGTCGTCTTTCTCGAGGGCGGTCGTGGCGTAATCCACCCGGGTCACTGTTTCCCCCTCGCTCGCGGGTTGATTGCCGTCCCACAGCGCCAGCGCCTCCTTGAAGCCGAACAGCGCTTGAGCGTAATCGTTGTAGTCGCTTGTCTGGTGCGCTGTAGTGAGGTCGCGCATCGCCTGCTCGGACAGGGCGATGCTCTCGGAGTGCGACAGGTAGGCGCGGAGCGCGGTCTGGAACTGCTTGACCGACTCGAAGCGATCCGCCGGATCGCCGGCCATGGCTCTCATGGCGATCTCCACCAGCTCGGTCTGCGGCTCGACCGGCTCGATGACATTGCGCGCTGCCGCATCCATCATCTCGTTCACCGTCCGGCCGATATGCGGCGGCTGCCCACTGACCAGCTCGTACAGCACGGCGCCGAGGAGGTAAATGTCGGTGCCCACGCCGATCCGTTCGCGGTCCGCCATCGCCATCTCCGGCGCCATGTAGGCGGGCGTCCCGCCAACGCTGCTGCGCGAGGTCACCGGCTCCGCCTTGCCGCTGTCGCCGACCGTCATCGCCATGCCCCAGTCCATGACCAGCACTTCACCGTAATCACCGAGCATCACGTTGTCCGGCTTGAGGTCGCGATGGATGACACCGCGCGAATGGGCAAACGCCAGGGCATCGGCAACGCGCAGCAGGATCTCGATATTCTGTCTCAGGCTCTTGCCGGCCAGGTCACGGGCCCACGGCACGCCGCGGACTTCTTTCATGGCGTAGAAGAAGGCCCCGGACTCGGTCTCGCCGACGTCGTATATCGGCACGATGTTCGGGTGATTGAGGTCGCCGGTAACTGCTGCTTCCGCCAGCAACCGCGCCTTGACGTCACCGCGCTCCGCCTTGTCCGGCCGGATCATCTTCAGGGCAATAGTGCGGTCAACGGATGTCTGCCGCGCCTGGTAGACGATACCCATGCCGCCTTCGCCGAGAATATCGAGGAGCTCGAAGTCCGCCTCGTCCGGCGCCGATTCACCGGTGCCCGCGACAACATGCCGCTTGACGACCAGGTTCGGCGGCTCGTACACACCGCTGTCGACCTCGACGCTGGGCATCAGCTTCGACCAGACGCTGGCGTCGGCCGGCATGATCGAGGTCTGGCCGGGCTGAGGTGAATCAGTGCTGCAGGTCGGGCACTCCTTCGCGACAGCATCAAACTCGGTATGGCAGTGTGGACACAGGTTCATAACATTGCGATTAGTAGCGGGTTACTTATACAATACTCGAAAATCTACCCGCATATACAGGTTCTGTCGCCCGGATTTTACAAACCGCCGTTGCGCGGCGCCAGGTTGATGTTTCGCAACGCTCAACCCGGCGAGCCACCAGCCGGGCATCAGGTTGGTGCTCATTGGGGCACGCAGTACCGGGCACTGGTCGCCGAGGTGGCGCGGATCGTTCAGCGGCAGTTGTCGAGGCAATCCATCGGGGCCCTACAGGCGCCGCAAGGTCTCCGCGTCCTCGAGGAACGCCTCGGGGGAATCGTCGCGGACGAATTCGAGCATCGCCGAGTGTTCACCGGGTGCGGCCGCGGCAACTTCGAGATACTGCTTCCACTCTTCCTTGCCTTCCTCCAGCGGCCGGCGTTCCTCGCCCGCGCAATGGTAGACATGCAGGTTGGCGAGATAGTCGCTGATCGCGGCGAGCTCGGCAAGGTTCTCTTCCACCGTGTGATGCGGGTCCGGCTGCCACAGCGTCTTGACGTGTGAATGGTCAACGTCCCGGAGCAGGCGCCGCCCGGATTCCAGCGTGTCGGTCAGGGAATGGCTGTGCCACTCGTAAGCGATTGTGATGTCATGCGGCGCTGCGAGGCCGGCAATCCGCACCGAGTCCTCGACCGCTTTGTCGCGATCTTCCTGGCCGGCCTCCGCCGAACCTTTGTTGCCGGCCCACACCCGAATGACCGGCGCTCCCAACGCGATGGCGCTGTCGAGCACGGACTGAAACGCCAGCCCGTCGCCTTCGCTCACGCCGGTCCGATAATACGACCCGTATGCCGCCACCTCGAGCCCCGCCTCCTCCGTCATTGCGGCCGCGGCTTCCGCCACCGCGATGTCGCCATGCGGCACGTGAAGGTCGCCGCCCCACTCGATGCATTCGAGCCGCGCTTCCTTGACGAGGTCGACAATTGTCTGCGGCTCCAGCTGCCGGAACGAAACGGTCAGCAAGCCCTTCTTGATCTCAGCCTTATTCGTTGCCATTGGGTGTCCTTCGTGGAGTTGTCTGCTCATTTTGTGGCACGGCGCATTCTTGCCGGTGACAGCCGACAGTACAGTACCGCAGTAAGTTCTCTCTTAAACAGTGTCTGAACGGAAACCCGGCGCCGCGGGCATGACGTCCACTCTCCAGATAATCCAGGTCGTCACCGCCGTCGAACGATCCTGCCGGCTTACGGCGTCAACGCATACAGCGCGGCGGGCATGCTGAAGCGCTTGGCCTCTATCGCGGTGACCCAGACAATGCGATTACCGTCCCAACTGTCGGAAAAGGCGATTTCCCTGGTCTCCGCGTTGTAGCCAACGATCAGCCGCAGGTGGCCGCCGTTGAGTTTGGGCTTGATGCGGCGAGTATTGCGCCGTTCGCTGCTGACCGTTTCCGCCCAGTCGGCAGCCGTAGCTTGATCCCGCCGTGGCTGGCGTTTGGCGACGATTTTCTCGAACTCCGGCGTCAGGTACACGCCCCACATGAGCGGCACGCCGCGGTCGATGTACTTGGCGACATTTCGTATCCCCACCCCGGACGCGAACTTGTCGAAATCCCGCTTGTGCCGATGGGCGATCTGGTGCATGATCACCTCGAAATCCTTCAACTGGGTGCCGCCGAACTTATCGGTCTCCATCAGGTTCGCCAGTTGATGGCTGTCCAATGGGATGGAGAAGTAGCGCAGCACACGCTCGGCCGAGGCGACGCCGCAA
>JASLZG010000067.1:0-6923 GCA_030754995.1 Lentisphaeria bacterium | reverse complement strand
ATAGCCCTTGTCTCCCTGGTCGACCATCGGAACGTTGTGCAGTGACACATCGCCGTTGTCGGCGGTGTGAATGTTCTCCTGCAACTGTTTGCGGATGTCGCTGTCATGGATTCGTTGCAACGGCTCGCCACCGGCGTCGGCCGAGGCGATCCGCATCACCCGCAGGATTACGTACTCCTGCTTGACGTTGTCGAGCAGAAACGCCGTGTCGCGCCAGTCCCAGCGTAGCAGGCGGCGGCGGCGGTCCTGCTTGAAGACATGGCGCTGCGGCTCGCCGAAGGCCTGGGTCAGGAGGTTGCCGAGGTGCTGCGACGCTTCCTTTTGCAGTTTGCCGAAACGCTTCTGCATCTGCGACTCGAGTCGTCCCGGATGGCGGCCGGTATCGGTGCCGGCGGCAGCGGCAAAAGCGCGGACGCTCTCGGGGGAAAAGAAATCGCCCTTGTTGAGGACGTTGACGCTGAGCTCACCGATGACGCCGCCATGCGTGGTCAGGCCGATCTCGGCGATCTTGAGCCCGGCGAAAGTCCCGCCGGTGGCAGAATAGACCTCCGTCAAGCTGCCGCGCTGTGTCCGCCGCAACTGCAAACGCCTCAAGACCGGGCTGGGCTTCTCCTCGAACAGTGGTGTGTCACTGAACATGGGAAGGCCGAACACTTTGTTGACGGCGCCGGGGTCGGGCGTTTCCGCGGCGCCCGCCAGCATACCCAGCAGCATGCAGAGGGCGAAAGCAGCAGCGTATTCAGAACTGTTCAAGGAAACGAACGTTATTCTCATACAGCAACCGAATGTCGGTGATCGCGTAATGCAGCGCCGCGAGGCGCTCAATGCCCATGCCGAACGCAAAGCCGGTGTACTTCTCGGTGTCGTATCCGACCGCCTCGAACACGGCGGGATCGACCATGCCGGCGCCGGCGACCTCGAGCCAGCCGCTGCTCTTGCACAGCGGGCACCGGCCATTTTCCGCATCACCCGTGCCACCGCACTTGACGCAACTGATGTCAAACTCGATGCTCGGCTCGGTAAACGGGAAGAAGTGCGGACGGAACCGTGTCTTGACGTCCTTGCCGAACATCTCGTGCGCGAAATTGTATAAAGTGCCCTTGAGCTCGGCCAGCGAAACGTTCTCGGCGACGTAGAGGCCCTCGATCTGGTGGAAATTCGGCACGTGTGACGGGTCGGGTGTGTCGCGCCGGTAGCAGCGACCGGGTGCGACGATACGCACCGGCGGCGACTGGCTCTCCATGACGCGGATCTGCACCGGCGAGGTGTGCGTGCGCAGCAGGCGGCCGTCGGGAAAATAGAAGGTGTCCTGCAAATCACGCGCCGGATGGTCGGCGGGCGTGTTGAGGGCGTCGAAGTTGCGGTATTCGTTCTCGATGTCCGGGCCGTCGGCGGCGATGAAACCCTGGCGTCGGAAGATCTCCACGCATTCGTCCATGACACGGCTGATCGGATGCTTCAGGCCGATCCGCCGGCGGCGCCCCGGCAGGGTGACGTCGAGCCCGGTAACCGCAACGGTGCGGCTCGCCGCCTGCAGTTCGTGGAGCTTGGCCTGCAGTGCGTCCTGCAGCTGGTTCTTGACGATATTGGCGACCTTGCCGACTTCCGGGCGTTCCTCGGCCGACAGGCTGCCCATCTCTTTCATGGCGGCAGGAACGATGCCTTTGCGGCCGAGCATGCGGATCCGCAGCGCTTCGACTTCGTCTTCGCTGGTGAGTTCGGCAAGCGCCTCGAGCGCTTCGTCGCGGGCCCCTTCAAGGGTTTCTTTGAGATTCGGCATGTCGGCGAACGGCGTTTCGATGGACTCAGTAACGATGCCGTGAGCGGCCTTGGCTGCTGCGGCCGCGCGGCGGGCCGCCGCGACTGCGGGAGGGGCCGCCGCCGCGACCTCGGCCACCGCCACCGCCACCGCCACGTGAGCCGCCCTGGTTGCCACGGGCGTACTCGTCGGTGCGCGGCGGCGGTTTGGCGTGCACCGGCTCCGGCAATTCGAGCGCCTCACCGGGCGGCTGGGTGAATTCGATCTGGCGGCCGATGAACTCTTCCAGCTCGGGCACGATGTAGGAACCGTATTCGCAGGCCAGGCTGATCGCCTTGCCGGCGGTGCCGGCGCGGCCGGTGCGACCGATCCGGTGGACGTACGATTCGACTTCGTACGGCAGGTCGAAATTGATCACGTGGCTGATGTTGTCGACGTGGATGCCGCGGCCGGCGACGTCCGTTGCCACCACGACCTTGGTCCTGCCCTGGCGGAAATCCTCGAGGATCCGCATCCGGCTCTTCTGTGCCACATCGCCGGAGAGCAGGCAGGACGCAACGCCGTGCTGCTTGAGCTTGCCGTCGAGGTAGGCAGCTTCGTCCTTGCGATTGGTGAAGATCAGCATGCGCTCGACTTCTTCGATCCGCAGGATCCACAGCAGCACCGACAGTTTGTCATCGGTCGAGACGCTGTAGAAAATCTCCTCGATCAGGTCGGCCACGATGTTTTCGGGGTCCACCTCGAGGCGCAGGGGATCAACCAGCCAGTTCTCGACCAGGCGCAGGATGGCGCTGGAGAAGGTGGCACTGAAAAGCTGCGTCCGGCGTTGGCCCGGGCGCGGGGTGCTGTTGACGATCCGCCGGACGTCGGGGATGAATCCCATGTCGAGCATGCGATCGGCTTCGTCGATGATGAGTATCTCAACATGGCGCAAGTTCAGATGACGGCTCTGCATGTAGTCGATCAAGCGGCCGGGCGTACCGACGAGGAGATCAACCGGATCGGACAGTTGATCGCGCTGGCGCCGATGGTCCATGCCGCCGTACACGACGAGATTGCGGAGTCCGCAATATTTCCCGAGGTCCTCGGCGTCCTTGTGGATCTGTATCGCCAGCTCACGGGTCGGCGCCAGCACCAGGGCGCGGACGTCGCCGCCACGGCGGTCGGTCTTCGGGTTGGTCATGATGTGGGCCATGATGGCAACCAGAAAGGCGGCGGTCTTGCCGGTCCCGGTCTGGGCCTTGCCCGTAATGTCGCGGCCTTCGAGTGCCGGCGGCAGGCATTCCTGCTGGATCGGTGTGCAGTACTTGAAGTCGAGCTCGCAAATGCCGCGCAACAGCGGCTTCGGCAGATCAAAGTCGACGAACCGCATGGAGTCTTCCTGAACCGGGATGTCGGTGGGCGGCGTCCACTCTTCGCTGCTGTCAACGGCGGGCTCGGGTGTTGCGTGGCGTTCGTCCCGCGGCTCCTCTTGCCGCTCCGGATTGCGGTCCCGCTGGTCATTCCGGCTGCGATTACGGTTCCGGTTGCGATTACGGTTCCGGTTGCGATTGCGGGCCGGCTGGTGGTCGTCGTCTGATTTTGCGACCTCGGCAAGGGGCGCTGGCGGCGGGGCCCCGGCCTTCGGGTCTTCGACCGGTTCGGGGTCGGCGTTTTCAGCCTCGTTATTGAACAGACGGTTGATGGATTTGGTGATACGTGAAAGCAAAAAGATCCCCGAGATGAAAATGAAAGATTCGTACAGATACAAACAACTAAACGATAAATATAAGACCGATTACCGCCAAAATCAATGGTCGGCCTCAATTACCCGCCGCCGCTGCACGCGGCAGTCCGGGGACCGGGCCTGGATGCATACGGGGCCCAATGCGGGCTGCTGTTCATGTTGTGCACCCCACAAACAGCCCCGAACGGATAAAACGCGAATTTGCGACGCCCCGAGACGGTGCGGCCGTTGATTTTGCCGGCATGCACGGGATATGGACCTGTTCGAGCTGCCCGGGGCTCTCGATGATCGTTTGGCGTTGGCGCCGGATCTGGCGGCGGCTGGACGTGCTGCCTGCTTGGCGCCGCATCATGTCCGGCGCGGCACCGGCGCCAGGGCAACCAATGTGTACCCGCCAGGGGCCGCAGACTGGCAAAATCGCGACAGCCGATGTACCTTAAGGCCGCACCACATCCCAATACCCGTGACTGTCTGATCACGCTTATGTCCAGATTCCAATTCATCAGCATTCTCTGTTGCGCAACCATGATATCGGTCAGTGCCCTGGCGTTCGTCTCCGAAGAGATTCTCGCCGGGCAGATCGATCAGCAGTTTGCCGAGCTTTGGGAACGAAAAGGCCTGACCCCTTCGGAGCTCTGCACAGATGGGGAGTTCCTGCGCCGGGCACACCTCCATGTGAACGGCCGGGTGCCGACGCTGGCCGAGGTGGAAACATTCCTCGAGGACGAGACCCCCGACAAACGCAACCGGGTGATCAACGCGCTGGTTGGCGGTCTCGGCTACACCGAGCACTGGGCCAATGTCTGGACGGTCCGGCTCAACGGGCGCCAACGTGGCGCCGACAACGAGCCCCTCTTCAACATGCTCTACGACTGGTTCGAGGAGCAGTTGATCAGCAACACGCCCTACGACGAAATTGCCCGGCAGCTGATCTCTGCGCAGGGCAGCAGCAGCCAGGACAAGAGCATCGCCTTCCTGGCACGCTGGTCCGAGGCGCCGCGGAACATGGCCGTGCGCGTGTCGAAAATATTTCTCGGCGTCCGCATGCAGTGTGCCCAGTGTCACGACCACCCGTACGAGGCCGTGAAGCGGGAGGAATTCTGGGAGACCGCCGCCTTTTTCCAGGGCATCGAGGTGGAGCGCCCGCAGCGCCGCAGCGACCCATGGCGCCTGAGCCAGCGCGGCAACGGCCGGCTGCGCATTCCCGACACGGACAAGACGTTGTCGGCCCGCTATATCCTGGGTGACGCACCAATCGCAAAACCGGCTGAGCGCCGCCGAGTCCTGGGCGACGCACTGACGGCTGCGGACAACCGGTATTTCAGCCTCGCCCTGGTCAACTGGATGTGGTCTCAATTCATGGGCCGCGGCATGGTCAGCCCGGTTGATGACATGAGCCTGGGGACGCGTCAACGGCCCATGCATCGGGACGTCTTCAATCTGCTGTCAGACGATTTCATCGCTGCCAATTTCGATTTGCAGCGGCTCGCGCGGGTGATCATGAAGAGCGAGGTCTTCCAGCGCTCGACCGAGCCGAACGGCACCAACCGATTCGACAGCAACTACCTCTCGAAAGCCTCGCCGCGGGCGATGACACCGGAGCAACTGATGAACTCCCTGGTCGAGATCGGCGGCTTCAACGACATGGTTACGGACAGCATGAGCCGCGGCGGCACAGGCGAAGAGTACATCCGCCGGCTGCGTCAGCAGATGGATACCTTTGTCATCTTGTACGACAACGACGAAATGGGCGAGGTCCTCAATTTTCAAGGCACTATCCAGCAGGCGTTGTTCATGATGAACAGCGATATCGCCAACCGTTTCGTTGCCGACCCGGAAAGCCCGATCAGCAACATGGCCGAGAGTCGCGACGGCATGAAGACACGCATGGAAGAGCTCTCGCTGCGCATCTTGTCGCGGCCGGCGACCGCCAGTGAGCGGCGGCGATTCCGCAACCACGTCAACAACGCCGAGAGCAAGCTGCAGGGGTTCCAGGATGTGGCGTGGGTCATGCTCAATTCCACGGAATTCTTCTACATCCACTGACACTGATGCTTCGACGCTGCCGAATTGGCGGCGGCATGACCATGGACACACCCGAACATCTATCACGCAAGGATTTCCTGAGGGCCGGTGCTGGGGGGGTGGTCGGTGTCATCATGGCGGGCACCAATCCGCTGATGGCGATGCGGGAAATTGCGGCCCGGCAACGGGCGAAGGCGTGCATTCTTCTGTGGATGAGCGGCGGCCCCAGCCAGCTCGACACGTTCGACCCGAAGCCGGGCACGACGAACGGCGGCATGTTCAAGGCAATCGGGACGGCTGCCAAGGGCATTCGCATCTCGGAGCACCTCCCGAAGTTGGCCGAGCAGATGCGCGAGCTGGCGATTATCCGCTCGATGACCTCGACTGAAGGCAACCACGACCGGGCGTCGTACCTGCTGCACACCGGCTACACCCCGCTGCCAACCATGAAATATGCCAGCCTGGGCTCGATGATCTCCTTTGAAATGGGCGACCTCAATGCTGAGCTTCCGAGTTTCATCAGCATCAACGGGCCGTCTGCCGGCCCCGGTTTCCTCGGTCCACAGTATCGGCCGCTGGTCATCGACAGTGCCGGGCAGATGCCCAGCAATATCAACCCATACGGCATCAACGAGGTTCGCCGGTACAGGCGCTGGCGGCTGCTCGACAGGTTCGAAGACGGTTTCGACAAGAGGCGCGACAGCCCGGCGATCGTCGCACACCGCGATGTCTACGAAAAAGCTCAGCGCCTGATGGAGTCGAAGCTGACGAAAGTTTTCGACGCCGGCAACGCCGGCTCGAAGCAGGTCCGGCGATATAAGCTGGACAACAATTTCGGCCGCGGCTGCCTGGTTGCCAAGCGGCTGGTCGAGGTGGGGGTGCCGTTTGTCGAGGTCCAGTTCGGCGGCTGGGACACGCATTCGGATGCCTTCGACGCCATCCCGGCCCTGTCCAGCCAGCTTGACCCGGCCTTTGCGGCGCTGGTCGAGGAGTTGCGGGCAGACGGCATGCTCGACGAGACGCTGGTCGTGTGGATGGGCGAGTTCGGGCGCACCCCGCGGATCAATCAGCGCAGCGGCCGCGACCACTTTCCCGACGCCTGGTCGGTCGTCATGGCGGGTGGTGGCGTGCGCGGCGGCCAGGTCATCGGCAGCACCAGCGACGACGGCATGGAAGTCAAGGACAACCCGGTGCAGGTGCAGGATCTCTTCGCTTCGATCGGCCATAGTTTCGGGCTTGACCCGAAAAAGGAACTTGTCACCCCGGCGGGTCGCCCTGTCTTGTTCGCCAAGAAAGGTGCGAAGGTGATCGAACAGCTCTTCGGATAATCAACAGAAAGCGAGGTACACGATGTTACGCGTCCTGCTTTTACTCCTGTGCACAATCATGGCTTCGGCGGCATTCGAGAAAACA
>JASLZG010000066.1 GCA_030754995.1 Lentisphaeria bacterium | reverse complement strand
CGGATGTTGGGGGCGCGTCGGTAATCGGCAGGCGTGCCCCGCAGATTTGCTGGAGGAACATCTGCAGCTCGGCCGCACCATGCCGTTCGGAGGGCGAGCAATCCGTGCCGACTGCGATTGTGTAATCAGACTGCCCGTTGCGGGCCACGACAAGCTCGGCCCGCAGCTCACAGCACAGCGCCATCAACAGCACGGATATTGCGACATGTGTGATCGTTGGCGGGGTTGCTGTGGTACTCATAGGGCACTCATCCTGCGGCCGTGCAGTTTACGGCATGATTACCGACGTGAACTCGGCGCCCGGGACCAGGCCAAGCAGCTGGCCCTTCGAAAACAACTCGACATGACCGTCGGGCATCACGCCGTTTGCCCGGTCCATGTGGGGGCGGGTGATCTGTGGCCAGAGTGCCATGAACTGAACAATGAAAATGGAACTGCCGCCGTCATTGTTCGAGGTGATCGCATCGGCCAGGAACGGCAGGTCGAGGCGCAATTTTTCGAACTTTCCGACATAGACGTTTACCTGGGCTGCCCCGCCGACTGTTTCCAGGCTCCACTTTTCACCGTTGTATTGACCTTCGCCGTTGGCCGATGTTCGCATGCCGAAACCGCGGCTGCTGAAGATGAAGTCATCGGGGCTTTTGCTGTTGGAATACGCCCCTATTACCGGGCAGTGGATGGCACCGAGACCGGACATTCGCGTGGAAGCCACGTAGCCTGATCCCGGGGGGTCGTAGTCGTATTGGATGACCTGGCCGTCCGGCATGTAGCCCAGGTGGAGCATTGACGAGGTCCAGTCGCGGCACGTCGCGCCGGGCGGCCCGGCGGTGCCGCCAAAGGCATCGGCAAAGGGCGCCCAACCGTCCTGGCCGTCACTGTACATGGCGAAGGACAGGTAGGATTGCTTCAGGTTGCTTATACACACCGCCCGCAAGCCCGCCTCCTTGGCCCGGGTCAGGGCCGGCAGAAGCATCGATGCCAATATCGCGATGACCGCGATCACGACAAGCAGTTCTATGAGGGTAAACCCTGGTCGAATTGGTCGGTTGCGCCGGGCTCCAGGCAGTTCGATCGGTGTGAACGCGTGCCGCTGCCCGAGAAGCGTATTTGGTCGCTTCGTCATCTCTTCTCCGACGCTGGAAGTTTCAGATCATTGGTCAGTGCCAACGCCCATGAATTACACTATGACCTTGACGTTCCGCAGTCAAGCGGCGGCAGTCCCGGGGCAGTTTCCCGAACCGCCCCGGAAAATCGTTGTAAAGACGGTTACGCAATTGTTCTCTCAACAGGTATGTTCCGGCGTACTCAGGCCTGCAGCACCACGCAATTCCAACCATCAAGCAAACGGTATCAGCTTGCGACCACGCCCGATCAACGACGCCGAATCGGTGATCGAAGCTTTCTGGGACCCGACCCTGTCGGAGCTGGACACGTACACCTTCGAACCGGTCGCCGGCACCGGCGCGGCGGCCTCGCAGAACTGGTGCTGGGTCGACTTTTCCTGGCACGATTCAATGCCGGGCACGCCGATTTTCACGATGTGGCGCGACGTCGACATATCGTTGACCGGCTATGACGCCATGCGTATTCGTTGCGCTCTGCCCGGCGCCGCTGCCTTCACTCTCATGGCAACGATTGACGGCCGCGAACAGACCGTCCTCGAACGGGTCCGCGGCCAGGACAAGAAATGGGAGTTCACCGGGCCGGTCACCGGCCGGACCCTGCAGCGCCTTCGCTTCACCTGCGATGCCATTGACGGGGGCGTCGGCAGCGCCACTGTCCAGTACATCAACCTGGTCAATCGGCAAGTCGAGCAAATCCGCCAAAGCCGGCCGCCGGCATACACCGCGGATTGGCCCGAATTCCTGCTGCCGGCCGCCCGGCCAATCGCTGCACGCCCGGCGATCGGGTTGTTGTTCGACGAGCCCGAGCTCGAATCAATCCGGACAAAAGCCCGGCATCCCCGCTTCCAATGGATGATGCAACGCATCCGCACCCAGGCGCACAGTTACATCGGTTCCGAGCCCGAGCAGTTCATCATGGTGTCCGGCGCGACGCCCAACCGCCATCATCGGGCCCATGAGCTCGAGCGTGGCGACAGTGATCCGGCGAATATAGTCGTCACCTGCGGCTTTGTCGGCCTGCTCGAGAACGACCCGCAACTGCTGCGCCTGGCGGCCCGCGCCATGCTCTCGATCGCCCATGCTGAATACTGGGACGAGTGTTTCCAGGAGCATTTTCCCGGCAGCACTTTTTCACACCGCGCCTTCAGTGCCTTCGACAATTGCTATGCCCTCGCCCTCGGCCTGGACTGGGCCGGTGCGGCGTTGACCGATGCCGGCCGCACGATCGTCATGGACGCGATGTCAAAGAAGGGCCTGACGCTGATCAATCGTGATTTTCTCGAGTGCGAATACATCTATCACTGCAACCAGGCGGCCTGCTTTGCCCAAGGCAGGGTTGCGGCGCTGCTGGCGCTGCGGCCGACCTTTCCGCGGGCCGATTCGTGGCTCGACCAGGCGGAGCGCGAACTGCTGGAATCGATCGACCTGGTGTTCAATGCAACGGATGACCATGGCGGGCACGAGGGCCCGGGTTATACCTCGGCGACAATTGTCCGGGCACTCTATGCGCTGGCGATGCTGGCCCGTTATCGGGGCAGATCGCTGGCGGCGATGACGCCGGACGCGATGATCGGCTGCACCGATTTCTGCTTCATGTTCCTGTCGACTGTCGAATCGGCCGGCGAGATCTTGCCGTATGGCGACAGCGACGGCACCTACGGACTGGATCTTGCCGCCCTGATGTCACTTGCCTGCGATGATCCGCGCTGGGAACGCCTGCGGCAGGCGATGCTGCATGAGCAGGCGATCCCGTATGCCAGCGGCAACGCCACCATCGATGGACTGCATGCCTTGATCCTGACCGACCCGCCAACCGCGGACGGTGCCGTCGAGCTGCCGCCCTTCTGCCTGCTGCCGAGCACCGGTATCGTTGCCAGTTGCCGGTCCACGGTGCACGGGCCGGTCCGCTGCCAGCTTTTTGGCGGCGCCGCCGGAGGGGGACATCTGCATCAGGACAAGGGCAGCTTCATCCTCGAGGTTTTTCGTGAAGCCGTGTGCATTGATCGTGGCAAACTGGGCGGCTCCCATCCTGGCGAGCGGGTACTCGTGGAGGCTCACATGCACAACGTCCTGAGCCCGGCAAAGACAGGGGATCGCCATGAGGCGCAGCATATGCACCCGCATCAGCCGATCCTGCCGACCGGCCACGGCGACGAAACCGCTTTTGACGTGAGCATCGACACGACGTCTGTCTGGATCGGCCTGCCGTTCAGGAAACATCTCAGGCGGATCTGCTCACCCGAGCCGTCGCTGTTCTTTGTCGATGATGCGGTCAGCTTCGAACAGGCGCGCGGCGCCACATTTCATCTTCACACACGTTTTCCCATCAAGCCGGACGCCGGGCGATTCGTGATCGGCGGCGACCAGGCCGATCTCATTGTGACACCGGCCTGGGATGTGAGTGCGGCGGAACACGGCCCTGATTTCATCGATGGTAACGAACGCCCGGTCAACCACCTGGCCATGAGTAGCGGGCCCGGCACCGACTATCGGTTGGTCACGGTGCTCGAAGTGGTGCCGGCGGGCACGGCTTCGACGTGGTCCATCGACTGCTCACGGCCCGATGTCATTGTCGCCCGTCGCGGTGAGTGCGAACATCGCTATCAGGCTGAATAATTCAGGCCAGGCACTGTAGCGCCACTAGTCGGCCGCCAACACGCCGAGCGGCATGGTGATCGAGCCCAGAAAGACCGGGCACTTCCATGCCTCTTTCTCCGGACCGATGCATTCCCAGGGCCCGCCGAGCCCCGGCCCGCGCCGGAAATCATGCTCGCGCATGTGCGCGACATAAGCGTCCAGCACCGTTCCGGCATGGTCCGGATCCTCCCGGGACAGCAGGTCGATCAGCCAGCCGGTGGGCGCGTGCCAGTACGCGCCGTTCATGTAGCTGTTATGTGGCACTACGGTGCGCTCCCAGGCCGAGGTCGCGGAGGCATCGCCGTCCAGCGGCACGTGGCGAACCGCGCCCTCGTAGAGGATGGTTCCGTCATCGAGCGCGCGCAAAATCTGCTGGTAAGCCTTCTGCGCCGGCGGCCCCACAAGCACGCGGCGCCACAGGGCGTAGATTGTTCCCCAGACGTCATCCTGGCTGGAGACGCCGGTGGACGCCGGCAGCCACCCTCGACCCGGGCGCGGTGTGAACGCGGTCGGGACGTTCTGTTCAATCTGCCGAGCCACGGCGCGCATCGCCTCGGCATGGTCCTTCCGGCCGACAAGGGCATAGAGATCCGCCATCTGCCCGGCCGCCCGGTGCCGCAGCAGCGACGCCGTCAACAGGCGCCCGGTCATGTAGATGGCGTCGCAGTAGAGGAACCCCACAAACCGCTCCCCGGCCGTGGTGGCGACCAGGCCGGTACGGGTCTCGGCGGGCACGGCGTCGAAGGCCCGCCGCAGCCGGTCCAGGAGCGCCATGCCTGAAAACTCTTCCCGCAGCAGCCCCGGGTCGCCGGTGTGCCGAACCAGCAGCCACGCCAGCCAGATGAAGTCGTAATGGTTACTCGCCGGGGGCCGTACACCCCACGGTTCGCCGCCCTGGTCGTCGTCGGGACTGTAGGTGCCTGGAAAGAAAACCGCGGTGCCGTCGAAGTTCACGTGGTCGGGCACCGCGTACGGCCAGAGCGCTGCCGTGCCCTCCAGTGCCCGCCATTCCGGGCCGTTCTGACAAGCTGCGATCAGTCGCAAATGGTTCAGGCCTTCCTCGATCGGCACCAGGCCGGTGGCGAAGGTGTAGGGGATATCCTCCACCCAAAGGGCCGGATAGTGGGCGCGGCCGCCCGGCGGGATGATCGCAAACTCCTGCGTGTTGGGGCGGCCCGTCGGCTTGCCTTCGGGGTCCAACGCACTGGCGCCCGGCTCGAGCCGGGCCGAATCGATCGCCGCCTGTGCCAGCTCGATCAGGAATTGTCGGTCGTTGTCGTTCATGCCGGCAGATTGGGGGGATGGCGCCGAAGGCGCTGCTCGCCCAGCGCTTTCAATGATGTGAATATTTCAATCATTCGTGCCCTTTTCAAACAGTTGCCAACGCATCCTTCCAGTCATTCCGACCGGTGGTCGATAATCTCCGTCATCGTCGAAGAAGTCTACTGCCTTGGCGACTGTTTTGTGCCGCCTGATTGTCTGTGCTCATGTTCGCATCCCATCCCTTATCGTGCTATCGTTCAAGGGTTCCGAAAGCAATCCCCCGTCAGGCCGGCTGCGGACAAAAACGGCTTTGATCGGGCCCGAGAAGTCGCGGGTGCCAGGATGAACTACTTTTGCCGTGGCGGGACAGGATAACATTTCGGTTTTGCAGTACCTCAAGACGCGGCGCCAGACCGGCCTGGTGGAGGCGCGTCAGGAGGGGGGGAATCTCCTGATTTGCTCTCTGGCTCGCAGTGATCCATGGGAGGACCTGGTGTCGCCAAAGCTACCGCGGGAGCGTAGACAGACGTGATGTTCCGCTTGATTGCAATAGTGTCAGCGCTTTTGCTGTGTCTCGGCTGTGCCAGCAACCGGCGTGCGCCGATGACGGTTCTCGGCAATTACGGGGCGGTTGCGCCAGTGCCTGGGGATGCAGCATCGTCGCGCCTGGCCAAGGCGGAATTGACGCTGGCCGACCTGCTTGTCGTTGCTGCCGAACATCCGCGTGTGCAGGCGGCTCACTATCAGCTGCGGGCTGCCGCCAGCGACGCCCGCCAGCGCCTGCTGTATCCGAACCCCGTGATTGGCCTGGAAGCGGAGGACGTTCCAGCTTCCGGCCTGGAGGTAGATGAAGGGGGCGATCGCCTGTTCCTAACCCAACCGCTGGTAATCGGGGATCGCTTGCGGACGGCCAGGCAGCTGGGCCAAGCCGAGACCGCGGCCAGTGCTCAAGCGGCCCAGGCGCTGCTGCATGATCTTCAGTCTCGCATCCGCAAGGTGTATGTTGAACTGGCATACCTGGCGGTGCGGGAGCGACAGTTGGCAGCAGTGATGGAGGAAGTCGAGGCGGCACGTCGACTTTCTGAAGAGCGCGCTGAGGCGGGTGCGGTATCGTCTGCAGAAACACAGCGAATCCAGGTTGAGCACGAGCTCTCGAGCCAGGAGCGGGAAAGCGCACTGCGGCGCCAGGCTGCGGTGCAAGGGCGCCTGAAAGCGCTCCTTGGACTGGACCGGTTTCCACATGACCGCCTGAAACTGGTGCTGACTGAGCCGGCGCCTCCACCGACTTTTGGTAGTCTGCGAGCCGGGCTTCTTGAGCATCACCCGCAACTGCAGCGACAGCGGCGGGCGGTCTCGGTGGCCGAGGCACGGGAGGAACACGAGAACGCCAAGCGTGTACCCGATTTGGATATCGACGTTGCCTACGGTCGCAACCATGCAAATGACGAAGAGTTTGCGGAGTTCGGAATTTCGTTGCCGCTACCGGTGTTCGACCGGCGACAGGGGCATATCGAGGCGGCTCGCAATCGAGCCGCAGCGAGTCGCTCGTTGGTCTCCGCGCTTGAGCGGGAGTTGCTGGCCGAGTTACAGGCTTCGTTGGCGCAGCTGGAGAACCGGCGTCAGGCGTTGCAACGCTACAACGAATACATTATCCCCGAAGGCAATGCCTCCTATGCCCAGGCGACACGCCGTTACCGCGCCGGCAAAGCCTCGTTACTCGATCTTCTCGACGCCCAGCGCACACAGGCGCGGATCGAGCAGAACCGGTTGCTTGTTCTCTATGAATTGAACCTGGCGTGGGCAAATATCGAGAATCTCACTGGTTCCCCCGTTGTTCACCTGCAAATACAACCCAATGGAAAGGAAACACCATGAAAAACAACCTCATGCTGGTCATCATCATTGTCGTGATCGGAGCTGGAGCGGGCTTCGTCTACCTCAACTTCGGCAAAAGCACGCCGTCATCACCGGCGCCGGCAACTGCTGGTCCCGATGCGGCCGATGTTCACGTGCCTGGACACGAAGCTAGCGGAGAATGGTGTGCCGGGCACCAGATCGCGGAGGCGGATTGCCCGTGGTGCAAGCCGTCGCTGATCGAATCGAAGGGCTTCTGCAAGGGACACGACGTGGCCGAAGCCCTGTGCACGGTTTGCAGTCCGGCTTTAATTGCCGGCTTCAAGGCCGAAAGGGACTGGTGCGCCGGGCACAACATACCGGAATCACAGTGCGCCAAATGCAAAGCGGGCGACCTCCCGCCGGACGAACGGGGTCCCAAATGAACCGCTGGCCCGTCAAAATCGGCCTTGCAGTCGTGTTGCTGGGTGTTGGCTTCGGCGCCATCGTTGCGGTGGATCGTCTGGGCTGGATCAACGGATCGGCGGCGGGCAACGGTACGCCGTCGGCCGCTGTGCGAGCCTGTCCCCATGGCATGCCCGACGCGAAGTGCCCCTTCTGCGACGAATCGCTGATCGACAGTATGGGCTTCTGCCAGGGGCACAGTGTCCCCGAAGCACTGTGTACGTCGTGCTGGCCGGCGGTCAAGGTGGCCTTCAAGGCTGTCGGCGACTGGTGCGTCGGGCATTCACGCCCGGAATCCCAGTGCGAGTTGTGCAATCCCGGCGCCCTGTCCAAATTCGCGCCCGGGGACGCCGAGACTGCGGCGCCGCCGCCAGCGGCCAGCGGTTCGGTGCCGCCGCCGCCGGAACCGTTATTGTCGGGTGAAGATACGCCGCGCCACCTGCGCCACGCGAATGTCACCTGCAACACCCAGAAGCTGCGCGTACAGTTCACTACGCCTGAGATCGCCAAGGCTGCCGGGATCAAGGTGGAGAAGGTGGCGGAACGGCCGGTCAGCCAGAGCGTTTCAGCGCCGGCCGAGTTGCACTACGACGCGAATCGCCATGCCCGGTTGAAGCCGCGCACCGGTGGAATCGTTCACGAGGTTAAGGCGGCGCTGGGCGACACGGTGGCAGCGGGACAGGTTCTGGCCGTTCTCGAAGCGGCGGAATTGAGTCAGCGCAAGGCCGAGTACCTACGGCTTTATCGCGAAGCGCAGGCTGCCGAGAAACTGGTGCGACAGCTCGAAGCGTGGCATCGACGGATGAATGACATGGAGGTCCGCCTGACTGGCAACAGTTACCTCGAAAGCCTGTCGTTGGTGAAGCTCGCGGAAGAAAATTTCAATCGTGAAGAATCACTGATAGCGCGTGGGGCAACCTCGAAACGGGAGCTGATGGACGCGCAAAGCGCCATGGTGCGGGCCAGGAATATGGTCTCTGAAAACGAGCGCAAGCTGAAGCTCTTCGGCATCGATTCTGAGACCTTGAAAAACCTTACGCCTGAGCAGGTCGCCACGCTGGACGGCCAGGGCAGCACTTCTGAACAACCCGTACTTGAAGCGCAGCGGTCGGTGTCAGTGCTGGCCGCGCAGCGTCGCGCGGCCCACGACCAGCTGCGCGTCCTTGGCCTCGACCCGCCCGCCATCCAAAAGGTCGTCGACGAGGAGGACACGTCGGGGCTGTTGGCGGTTACGGCCCCCTTCGCCGGTGTCATCATTGACCGCCAGTGCACGCAGGGGGAAATGAAGACAGGTGACAACGTGCTGTTCGCCATCGCCGACATTTCTCTGATGTGGGCTATCCTTGATGTCAGGGAAGCGGACCTGCCCCGGATTCGCATGGGCCAGCCGGCGATCCTGGAGTTGGCCGGACTGCGTGGCCAGCGTTTCGCCGGAATAGTGACCTGGCTGAGTACGCAGGTCGACCGCCGGACAAGGACACTGAAAGCCCGGGTCACCGTGGACAACCCCGATGGCTTGTTGCGCGCCGGCATGTACGGCAGCGCCGAGGTCACTATTCGGGACCGTGCCAACTCCCTGGTCGTGCCGCGGGAGGCGTTGCAGTGGGACGGGTGCTGCAACCTGGTCTTTGTTCGTCACTCCGATCTGCTGTATGAGCCGCGCAAGGTAAAACTCGGCTACGAGACCGATCGTTTCTACCTGGTCGACAGCGGCTTGCGCGCCGGTGAGGAAGTCGTCACCACGGGCAGCTTCCTGATGAAGACGGAGATCATGAAAGGCAACATCGGCGCCGGCTGTTGTGAAGTGGAACCCGGCGTCGACTGAGGCTTTTCCCGCGCTGAGGGGCGATAGATGATCAACAAAGTTATTACCTGGTCGCTGGAGCACCGATTGGTGGTCATCGTGCTGGCGCTGGTCCTGGTGTCGACCGGTATCCTCTCCGTCCGCAATCTGCCAATTGATGCGTTCCCGGATACGACGCCGGCACAGGTGCAGATCAATACTACTGCCCCGGCTCTGTCGCCGTTAGAGATCGAGCAGCAGATCACGTTTCCGGTTGAACAGGCCATCAGCGGCCTGCCGGGACTGGAGGTTGTTCGTTCGATTTCGAAGTTCGGGTTCTCCCAGGTGACGGTCGTCTTCGAGGATGGGACGGACATCTACTTTGCCCGCCAGTTGATCATGGAACGCTTACAGACGGTGGAGTTGCCGTCTGGCATCGCCGCGCCGGAAATGGGCCCGGTGGCGACCGGTCTCGGCGAGGTCTTCCATTACGTGCTCAGTAGCCAGACCATGAGCCTCGAGGAACTGACCACGCTGCATGATTGGGTAATCAAGCCGCGGCTGAGTGCGGTGCCGGGCGTGGCGGAGGTCAACACCTGGGGCGGCGAGCTGCGTCAGTATCATGTGCTGGTGGATGTCGCGGCACTGCTCAAGTACGACCTGACCATGGACGATCTCTTCGTTGCCCTGGAGCGCAACAATCTGACCGTGGGCGGTGGCAACATCGTACAGGCCGGTGAGCTGCACCTCGTCCGTGGCATCAGCCTGACCACTACGAAGGCGGAAATCGGCAACATCGTCATTACTGCCCACGACGGCGTCCCGGTGCTGGTGCGAGATGTGGCGGAGGTCACGATCGGTCACGAGATTCGCCGGGGTTCGGCTACCGCCAATGGCCAGGGAGAGGTCGTCCTCGGCCTGGGCTTCATGCTCATGGGAGAGAACAGCCATGAGATCACACGGCGTCTGCAGTCGCGCCTTGAGGCAATCCGCCCCACGTTGCCGGAAGCGGTCGAGATCAAGATCGTCTACCAGCGCACGACGTTGGTGAATCAGGTCATCGACACCGTCAAGGAGAATCTATTCGAAGGTGCGATCCTGGTGGTCGCTGTACTTTTCATGTTCCTGGGCAGCCTGAGGGCCGGCCTGATCGTTGCCTTGGCGATCCCGCTTTCGATGCTGTGCGCCTTCAACGGCATGCTGCGCTTCGGTGTCGCCGGCAGCCTGATGAGCCTGGGCGCCATCGACTTCGGGCTAATTGTCGACAGCTCCGTCATTATGGTCGAGAACAGTGTGCGCCGGCTCGGCGACCGGGACGACCAACGTCCCGTGCTGGACATCGTTCGCGACGCCTCGATCGAAGTGCGCCGCGCAACGATGTTCGGTGAACTGATCATCATGATCGTCTATCTGCCTATCCTGACCCTGGAGGGCATCGAAGGTAAACTGTTCCGGCCCATGGCGCTGACGGTCATTTTCGCCTTGATCGGTTCACTGGTTCTGTCATTGACGCTGATGCCGGTGCTGACCAGCATTTTCCTGCGCAAGGGTGTGAAAAAACGCCAGAACTGGCTGGTGCGCAGTGCGCAGTGGTGTTACCGCCCGCTCCTGCGCCGGGCGCTTCGCTGGCGCCTGGGGTTCGTTGGCGGGGCGATCATCCTGCTGATTGGCAGCATCGTCTTAAGCCAGCGGCTGGGCTCGGAGTTCGTGCCGAGGCTCTCGGAAATGGGCATCGTCATCAACACCGTCCGGCTGGCTGGTGTATCCTTGGAAGAATCCACCCGCTACGGCTCCCACCTGGAGCACTTCATCCTTGACAAGTTTCCCGATGAAGTCGACGATGTCTGGGTGCGAACGGGCACCGCAGCGGTCGCAACCGATCCCATGGGCATTGAGCTGTCCGACGTTTTCATTACGCTCACCCCACGCGACCAATGGACACGTGCGCACAATCAAACTGAACTCACCGCGATCATGCGCCGGGATCTCGACGGTCTGCCGGGAATGCGCATGATCTTCACCCAGCCGATCGAAATGCGCGTCAACGAAATGATTGCGGGCATTCGCTCTGATCTCGGCATCAAGCTCTTTGGCGATGACCTGGACGTCTTGGGGGAGAAAGCCGCAGAAGTTGAGGCGGTGCTGAAAACCATCCCCGGTGCTGCCGACATATATACGGAACAGGTCACCGGTCAACCGTCCCTGGAGATAACCGTCGATCAGCAGGCGATTGCGCGGCACGGGGTACCGGCTCGCCACGTGCTCGAAATTGTCGAAGCGATCGGCACTCGTAAAGTTGGGGAGGTGCGGGAGGACCAGCGGCGATTCGACCTCGTCGTGCGCTTGGCCGAGCCCTACCGGCAGGACGCTGTTGCCATCGGCCGCATCCTGGTGCCGACCGAGAGCGGCGAACGCATTCCACTCGACCAGCTGGCCGACATTCGGCATGTCGAAGGGCCCTCCACCATCACCCGCGAATGGCAGCGCCGCCGCATCGTCATCCAATGCAACGTCAGCGACCGCGACATCGGCGGTTTCGTGGAGGAGGTGCAACGACGTCTCGCCGTCGACGTGGCCTTGCCGAACGGCTATTACCTGGCGTATGGCGGCCAATTCGAAAACATCGAGCGTGCCCAGCAACGTCTGCTGATCGTCGTCCCCTTGGCCTTGGCGCTTATTCTCTTCCTGCTCTACACCTCTATGGGGACGGTGCGCGACTCCCTGATTATTTTCACGGGGGCGCCCTTTGCGGCCATGGGCGGCATTCTGGCCCTGTGGCTGCGGGACATGCCATTCACCATCTCCGCGGGCGTCGGGTTCGTGGCGGTTTCCGGCGTTGCCATGCTCAATGGCCTGGTCATGATGTCCACGATCAACCAGCTCCAGGAAAAGGGCATGCCGCTGAACGAAGCCATCGAGAAGAGCGCGCTCATGCGCCTGCGTCCCGTCCTCATGACCGCCCTCGTTGCCGGGCTCGGCTTTGTGCCGATGGCGCTCAATACGGGCGTCGGAGCGGAGGTGCAGCGACCGCTCGCGACCGTCGTTATCGGCGGCGTCATTACCGACAACCTGTTGACGCTGCTGGTGCTCCCTGCCCTCTGCTCGCTCTTCGGACGCAAGACCTCCCTGGTCGTCGACGCGAAGCGGGCCAGTGAGCCGAAGCTCGCAGGTGTTAGCGGCGCGGCGCAGGATTGAGCGTTCGGGAGGGGCAGATCCCGGTGACTTGGAGGTGTTGACATTTTATCTGGCGCCAACCATTATGACAGGAGGTGGCGCCCCGTTCAAGCGTCGGCCTCAAGCCTCGGCGATCAGCGAGGGGCGCTCGATCGCGCCGTCGCCGCCCGTTGAATTCCGCTGGTGCCGCCTCATCCCCAGCGGCCATATTCGTGGGCGGCTTTCTGCTCTTCGCGTGCCTGCAGCCCCTTGTCCGGCTCATCCCGGTGCCGGCCGATACTGCCGCCCACGGTGACCCCGCTGGACAGGGTGAACGACATCGATACCGGCCCCGCCACCGGTCCCGGTGCGATACGACGATCGCCCGGTTGATGATCGCGCTGGCGCTGCAACCGGTACGATTGTCCCGGACAGGTGGCGAAGCGAAGGACGTCGCCGTCCAGCTCGCGCGTTGCGCCGTCCACCTCGGTGAGGAAACAGGGCTGCTGCCAGGGATTGCGAATTCGGCACGCTTCACCAAGGCGTGACTCGAGCTCGACAAAGTCGACCTCACCATCCCGCACGGCTGCGGTAACCAGAAAACCGCCGCGCGCCAGGAGGCGGAAGGTTGCCTGCCAGGCTTTCGGCCAGGCCGGGCAGACACTGATGATTTCCGGTTCGCCCGGACGCGGCGACACGCTTTGCAGGAGACCCTCCTGCATGACCGTCGCCAGCAATCCGGAATGTTCGATGCCCATGGACTGGACACCGGTTTCGAAGAGGCTCAGGCCGTTTGCCAACAGCGGTGTGTAGGCCGCCAGGTGGGAGGCCAGGATCGCTGGAAGCTCTTCGCCGCGGCCGGCCCTGGCACAGGATATGGGGGTGCGAATGAGCGATGGTCGCCAGTCGCCGGTTTCCATGACGAACTTGTGGTTCGGGACGAGATCGATCAGCTTCTGCACAATGCGGCCGTCGACCGGGTCGCGGCTTTCCAGCGTCCAGTTTTCAAAAGGAAACACCGGAAACAGCCAGACATCTTCGGAACCGTGTCCCGCGGGTCGGAGGTCGACATCGCCGAGGTGCCCGGCAGCCCAGACGTCGTCGGCCAGGACGCTGAGAGTCAGGGCTTGCGACGCCGGTTCGTGCCCCATGGGGTGCGGTGCGAGATTGTCCAGCAGCTCCTGCCACTGGTCGCGCAGCCCGGTATCGACACCGAGAATCTCCGCCGCCCGAATGGCCAGCGGTGCGGTGCCCCGGATCGCCGCCAGATCCACCAGGCTGTCCTTGACCAGGTAGAACTGTTCATGAACGTTTATGCCATGAAGATGATAGCGACCGTCATCATCTTTGACAACGAAATGGCGGTAGAACTCGGCGGTTTCACGCAGTAGCGGATAAGCTGTCCCGGCCAGCCAGGTGGTGTCGCCGGTGCAGCGATAACACCACCATGCGGCAATCGCAATTTCACTGGCCGACGACACGACATGGCCGATGGGGGCAAAGGCCCGGCGCGAGGTCTCGCCGTCATCCTTGTGGTTGCTCATGTAGAACAACTGGCTCTCGTAGGCGCACCGCGCCCGCGTTTCCGGGGAGAGGGAATCGGCTGCCGCTTTCCCGAGCAGCAGCTCCTGAACTTCCTGTGCCGATTCCGCCGGCAACACGACCGGCCCGTCAAACGCAGTGGTTTCGGAGAAGAACGCACCGCCATCCACCCCCCAGCGCTGGCGCGCCGCTTCAATGCAGTCGGGCAGCTGCCGGATGTGCATGTTGAAGTAGGGCTCGGCCAGGTCCATGGCATCGGCCGCGAAGGCGGGATAGATCGCCATCTCCTGTATCCATACCCAGAACTGCGCGCCGGCATGGTGCACGTCGCCGCCGGTCTGAAACAAGAGCCCAATACCGTTTGGCGGAAACTCACCACGCGATGACGATGCCAGGTAGTACAGATGGAGTGTCCGCATGTGCGCCATGAATTCGGCGACCCCATCGGCACTGCCCAGGTGTACAAAGGTCCGGGCCCAGAAATCGTGCCACCACTCGGTGTGCACCCGGCGCAACGCATCGTAAGAGGAATCGGCAATTGTCTCCGGCAATTCGATCGTTTCCGATGCGGCGCTGGCGATGTGAAACGTTGCCTTTCCGTTCATCGCCGACGTTGCCAGCGTGCGGCTGCGGTCGCTGTCGGTGTCGATGGTGACCGGCCTGTCAGCCACCGCCGCCGCGACGGCGGAGGTCCCGTGATACGACGAGTCGGTGAACTCGCGGATTTCGTCAAACGCCTGGCGGAGCACGATGCTGTGGGCCCCTTCCTCAAACGTGTAACGCGCCACATGAGTGCCGGTTTTCAGCGTCTTGTCCGGCCACAGGGTCAGGACAGTTTCAACTTGCGGCGGCCGCCACATGGAAACGGTGAGCCGCAGCGGCTGCGGGTCGGGCCGCTGGTCATCGACCTGCAGCACCATCACATCGTCGGCCGAGTGAACAAAGCCGCGCACATAAATGTCCGCGGCTGCGACCGTGAATTCCGCGTCATAGACGGACAGATGCTGGCGGAACCCGTTTCCGGTGTGGAACACGTCGTCGCCGACATCGAGCGTGACCTGGGCGCACGCACCGGCGTAATCGCAGTCGCCGTACTGATGGCCCGCGTGGTATCGGTCGCTGGCAAAGACATCGCACCGGTTAATTTGAAAGTGAACCGCGGAAGGTGTCGTCCAGGCCATCGTTCCCATGCGCCCGTTGCCGATCGGCGTGCCTTCGACCGACCATTCCGCGGGGCTTTCGTAGACCAGGTCTGCCTGCGACACGAGCGCCCGGTAATCGATGTCGACCATTTTGCTATCCATGTATTTCAATCACTGCGTTCATAATCAGCATCCGAGCCGAATCAGCGCGGCCAAAGGGCAGGCGACGGAGGTCATGTAAATGGGAACCGACGTGCGGAACCCGTCCGGATGGAACCACTCCAGCGGCGATCCCCGGGTGCCGGGTCTGCGATAGTCGCCCTCGATCAATTCGTCAATATACTCGCCGATGAAACGGGCGCCGGCGGCCCGGTCGATCTGCGCCAGCGCGTGGAGATACCAGCCCGAAGGCGTTCCCCAGTAGCCGCCGTTCTGATAATTGTTGTGCTCGGTCGGGGTCGTCTCCCAGGCCGAGGTCGAACTGAAATCATCGCTGGTCAGGACGTGGCGGACATTACCCCGGAAGGTGGCGGTACCGTTATTGTAAGCGTCCAGAACCGCTGCCAGTGCCCGCTCTCGCACCTCACCCGAGAGGGCGTCCTCGTAAAGGGCAAACACCGTGCCCCAGACATCGTGCTGACGACATCGGCCGGTTGCCGCCAAAAGCCAGCCAGAGTCCGTACCGAACGCGGCCGGGATGGACGACTTGATCGTCTCGGCGATACCCTGGTATTCGGCCGCCTTGCCATTCCCATGCAGCGCCGAGAAAAAGGTTGCAAGCCGATCCGCCGCCCGCATCCGCAGGAGTGAGCAGAACAGCAGGTCACCGGTCATGGCGATGGTGTCGACGAAGCCCCAGTTGGTGCCGCGTTCGTCCCGGCTCACTCGAATCAACTGTGTTTCCGGGTCGTACGGCGGGACATAAAAGGCGCGCTCGAGCCGCTCGATCACCGGCATGTCGTTGATCGCAGCGGTAAGGAAGCCGATATCCCGGGTCTGTTGAAAATACCAGGACACCGCCTGGGCGACATGGAAATTGTCATCCAATTCAGGCAGGTTCCCCCACATGCCGCCGCCCTGGTCCGGGCCGGACGAGTAGGTGCCGGCGAAATACACCGCCCCGGCGTCGAAGAGTACATGGTCGGGTATCTGGAATGGCGGCACCCGTGCGCCGCTGTCGAGGTGCCGGGTTTCAGGCCCTTGTTGCGCTTCGAATGTCAGCTCGAGCATATCCCTGACTTCATCGGTGGTGATCAAGCCGCAGTCGAGTGCGAACGTAAAGTCTTCGAGCCAGAAGGCCGGGTACCCGCCGCCGGCAGCGGCGAAAAGCGTCCTGCCGGTGACGTTTGCGGGCAAGCCTTCCCGGGTGGTGCCGGGCCGCACTCGACACGCCTCGACCACGTCCCGGGTGAGTTCACGGAGAAACAACAGCCTGGCACTGTCAATCAAGTCGGTCGCCATTGGAACCCTATTCGTCGGCAATGCGAAAGGAGAACACATGCGCGTCACACAGATACAGCCGGACCTTGCAGAACCCCGGCAGTGAATTGACGTCGGTCCGGCCGTTCCATGACATGACATGGCTGATATCGTCGCCGGTGAACAGGTCCGATTCTTCAGCCGTAAAACCCGGCCAGGCATTGCCCCAATTGTCGGTGATCTCGGCACGAACGAATCCGTTCGTCTCGCACCTGGCGTTGATGATGAGCTTCGATCCCGTCGAGAACAACGGGAACGACTGGACATAGCCCTCGCGCTTGAGTGCACACAGGGACACCCAGCGATCGACGCCGATGGTGGCGAGATTCAAAGAGGTGCCATGGGCGAGATCCTCCTTGATGCCGGCCGCTTCCCGGTCGTCGACACAGCCTGGCGGTGGTACGTCGGTCCAGTCGTGATGGACCTTGGCACCACCGTAAAAGAGCCACTGTTCGTCGCCGACGGTGATCGGGGCTGCCGGGCATTCGGCCATGAACTCATCGCAGCTGCCAACCTCACCCAACGGGATCAACGGTGGCCGGTCCTGGGCGCGATACCAGGCGGTGCCGTCGTAGCTCCAGGCCAGCTGCAAGTTGACCGTATTGGGCACGGCATGAAAGACGGTCAGGAACCCGAGGTGATAGTCATCCATATACCAGTGTGTCAGGCTGTAGTGTTGGTCATCGAGATTATCTGTCTGGTCCGGCGCAAAAACCAGCACCGGTTCTGACCAGTGGATGCAGTCGTCCGACTCGAGCCGGTAGACCATGCGGACGGGATACGATGCATTGCGCGGCTCATTGGGCCGGGTCGGGGCAAAGAAATGCTGAAAGTCCGGATGCGGTGAATACCACGGTCCGTCCGAGCGGCCCATGACGACGTATTTGCGGCGGTGCGCATCATAGTTCAGCACTTCGACGTCACTGCCCCAGTCAACAACCACCGGGCTGCCCGGGTACAGGCTCCAGTCCAGGCCGTCGGGCGAATATGCCAGGCACAGCCCGGCGCCTGCCGGAATGCGTTGTTCGATCTTCTTGGGGTGATTGGCGTTCTTGCGGATGCCGTTGTACATCATCTTGTAGCGCCGTGCCGGATCGGATTCGTGTGTATCCAGCAGGACCGTGGCAGAATGCGGCATGGCACCCAATGCCTCACTGCCCTCGATCAGAATGTTGGTTTTTCCGCCGTTGAACGGAACCTTGTCGAACAACGTTTTTTCCCAGTTGATGCCATCCTTGCTTTCGGCATACAACAGTCCGCCCGATTCACAATAATCGGACTCGACCGGATGGAGATTGAGATCCTCATACCAGCACTGAAAGCGTTGGTTGTCGGCGTCGAATGCAACGCTGTAGTTGCTGCTGCGGAAATAAACCGCCTTCTCCCAGTCGCGATCCTGGATGATCAGCGGGTTGGCCGGATGCTTGACCGGATGATGCTGGACGCGGCGAAGGTTCCTGACCTCCTCCACGATCCGGTTGTCCAGGAACAGTTGCTTCCGGTGATCGATCCGGATGTATTGCCGGGTGTGCCTGTCCACGTGCCGGTCAGGTCCGGGAAGCGTGGGCTGTGTTGTGGATGACATGTGTGGCTCCCACGGTGGGTGCGTTTGATTGGGGCTGGTCGGTTTGATCTGGGCTTGGTCAGGGACCCGGTAAGCCCGAGATTTCCGCAGTTGCTGCGCTTAGTCGTGATAAAAACGATCGGCGGCGAGTGTTGACAAGTTCATGTCCTTGAAAGGAGGCATGTGTACGCCACGCTGCCGTCGGACAAGATGTCCCGCTTTTGGATTTTGTTTGGCCTTCAATATAGCGCCCGCTGAAAAGATCGCCGTACGGTGTAAAACGCCTGCCGGGTTTTCTTCCAATTGTTTCGGCACCTTGGTCAGCGACTGC
>JASLZG010000065.1 GCA_030754995.1 Lentisphaeria bacterium | reverse complement strand
TTGTTCTTTTCGGCCAGCGCCCGGCGCATGTTCTGCTTGATCCACCACGCTGCGTAGCTGCTGAACTTCGCACCCTTCGCCGGATCGAACTTCTCCGCCGCCCGCATCAACCCGATGTTGCCTTCGGAAATCAGGTCCTGCAGCGGCAGGCCAATGCTCTTGAAGTCGTGGGCGATCTTGACGACCAGGCGGAGATTGGCACGCACGAGCTGGTTCAGCGCGGCCTTGTCGCCCCGCTTGATGCGGGCGGCGAGCTCGGCCTCTTCCTCCACTGTCACCAGCGGGATGTCGCCGATATCATGCATGTAAAACCGCATTGCATCGTGTCTTGCCATGTGTGCTTCCTCCAAATTGAGTCCAGTGATCCCCCCCGAGATCAAGCGCTTATCCCCTTATGATTCGTAAACTGCCCGTTTAGTTGCAAATTTTTTGAAAAATAATTTCCCGGCCAGCAAAAAAACACATAACATATTGAAAATAAGCTATTTATATATCGACATCCGGCCCGGAACTCGTTGGCGCCGGGCAACTTTCGCCAAAATTATGAAAAAAAGGCGTAACTGATTAATTACCAAGATGTTACGTAATGCATTGGGGGCCGGGAACGGCGGCAGAAGCGGGGTTCTCGCCGCCCGGCCCGCGGCCCGGCGGCCGTGGACAGTTTGACGCAGTCCACAGAGAACGCCTATAGTTGCCGAGACACCTGTCGCAAACGCAAGAATCATTTTTCAGCCGATGTCAGAAAAACGGATCATTCAAATACCGCTGCCCGGCCGGGCCTACGACCTGGTCATCGGCGACCGCTCGCTTGCCGCCGGAGACGGCTCGGAACTTCAGCCGGTCGTTGGCGGCCGCAGTTGTCTCATCGTTACCGATAAAAATGTCGAGGCACAGTACGCCGCTACCACCGTCGCGCTGCTCGAGAACGCCGGTGCCAGCCGTGTCGAGGTCTCGGTTGTCGAGGCGGGCGAGACTGCCAAGAACCTTGCAACCGTGGCGTCGCTCTACAGCGCGGCCGTCGCCGCCAGGCTCGACCGCAAGTCGGTGATCGTGGCCCTCGGCGGCGGGGTTGTCGGTGATACCGCCGGCTTTCTTGCCGCCTCCTACATGCGCGGCATCGACCTGGTCCAGGTGCCAACGTCACTGGTGGCGCAGGTCGACAGTTCGGTCGGCGGCAAGACCGGTGTCGACCTGCCCGAAGGCAAGAATCTCGTCGGCGCCTTTCATCAGCCGAGGCACGTGCTCATCGATGTTGCCACACTGAAGACGCTGAACATGAGGGAGTTACGTTGCGGGCTGGCGGAAGTCATCAAGTACGGGGCTATCCTGGACGCCGATTTTTTCGGCTTTCTCGAAGGGGCGATCGACGGATTGCTGAGCGTCGATGCCGGGGCCTACCGGCGCGTCGTCGAGCGAAGCTGTGAACTGAAAGCGATGATCGTTCTCGAAGATGAGTTCGAGACCGGGCGTCGCGCCATCCTCAACTACGGCCACACGTTCGGGCATGCGCTCGAAAAGCTCACCGGCTATACGGTGTACACGCACGGCGAAGCGGTCGCCATCGGCATGGGCATGGCGGCCGATCTGGGGTGTATTCTCGAGGCGACGCCGGCACGGGCGGAGCTGGTACGCCGGCAGGATGCCCTGTGCGCCGCCGTCGGCCTGCCGACGCGCCTCGCCGGTATCGAACCGGCAGCGGTTCTGGAGGCCATGGGCGGCGACAAGAAATATGTCGGCGGCCAAAACCGGTTGATCGTGCCCGCGGCAATCGGGACGGCTGAGATTGTCACCGATGTGCCCGACGCGCCGATCATCGCCGCGGTCGCCGGCCGCTGCGACTGAACCCGTCGGTACCCACCGGAGTCTTGTTCACCATGCAATTGTCGATCTCCGAGGCCTATACGGTTCTCAATCTGCTGCCGCGCATCGGGTCGATCCGGGTGAAGAGGCTGCTCGAGCATTACGCGACGCCGGTCGACATCCTGGCGGCGCCGGCATCGGAGCTGGCAAAGTTTCGCGGTATCGGCGACAAGCTTGCCGCGGTCCTCGCGGGCTGGCGCCGGCACGCCGATCTCGAGGCGGAGATGCGAACGGTGCAGCAGGCCGGTGTGCAGTTGATCTCGCTGGGGGACCCGGCCTACCCGTCGATCCTGAAGGAAATCTACGACCCGCCCCTGTGCCTGTATGTGCGCGGCAACGTGGATGCCCTCAATGACGAGGGGCTGCAACAGGCCCTGGCGGTCGTCGGCACCCGCCACCTGAGCAATTACGGGCAGGCGACAGCCGAGCGCCTGGCGGGTGCCGCGGCACGGGCCGGCCTGACCATCGTCTCGGGCCTGGCGCGCGGTGTCGACACGGCGGCGCACCGGGCGACACTGGCCAGTCGCGGCCGCACGATCGCGGTGCTTGGCGGTGGCTTGGCGCAGATCTATCCGCCGGAGAACGTCGATCTGGCACGCGCCATCTGTGAGAACGGCGCGGTGATCAGTGAGCAGCCGATGCGGTTTACGGCCGACCGGCGGTCGTTACCCATGCGCAACCGGATCATTTCCGGCCTTTGTTTCGCGACGCTGGTGGTCGAGGCGGCGGCAAAGAGCGGCGCGCTGATAACGGCGCAGCAGGCCCTGGAGCAGGGGCGGCAGGTGTTCGCCGTACCCGGCCGGATCGATACCCCGCAGGCCAAGGGCTGCCACAATCTCATCCGTGACGGCGCCAAGCTCGTCGACAGTATCGATGACATTCTCGACGAGCTTCATTTCCTGCCGGGGTTCGCGCCCTGCCGGGGGTCGGCCGAAACGCCGTCACCCGCCCCGGCGGCGCCGTCACTGAGTGCCGAGGAAGCGGCATTGGTCGGGGTGTTGCGCCGCGGCGAGCGCGATGTCGACAGCCTGGTGGACGCTTTGTCACAGCCGGTGCATGCCGTGCTGCCGCTGCTGACGCAACTCGAGTTGAAACATCTCATTCGCCAGTTGCCGGGGCGCCGGTACGAGTTGATTCATCGGCCGACGTGAGACCGCCGCGCCAATTGACATTAGGCCGTGGCCTTGTAAGCTGTAGGGCTTTCGCGAAAAAAGAATGTCAGGATGGCGGCCACCAACGGCACGACGGCCGGCGGGATCTAACGAACTGAGGAACGGAACAAATGGGAAAAGCTTTAGTCATTGTTGAGTCACCAACCAAGGCCCGCACGCTGTCACGCATCCTGGGGGACGACGTCAATATTGTCGCGTCGATCGGGCATATCCGCGATTTGCCGGAGAAACGGCTGGGTATCGACATCAAGAACGGTTTCGAACCGCAATACGAAATCTCCACGCAGCGCAAAGACGTCATGGCTGAACTCACCAAAGCGGTCAAGTCGGCGGATTCCGTCTATCTTGCAACTGACCCTGATCGTGAGGGCGAGGCGATCGCCTGGCATTTGCTTGAAGTCCTGAAGGAGTACAAACAGGACCTCGAGTTTCAGCGCGTGACATTCCACGAAATCACCCGCCACGCGGTCACCCACGCCTTCGACTCGCCGCACAAGCTCAACATGAACCTGGTCAATGCCCAGCAGGCGCGCCGCGTGCTCGACCGAATTGTCGGGTACAAGGTCAGCCCGCTGCTGTGGAACCGGGTCGAGCGCGGCACCAGTGCCGGCCGTGTGCAGTCCGTGGCCCTGCGGCTGATCTGCGAGCGCCAGGTGGAGATCGACGTTTTCGAGCCCAAGGAATACTGGAACCTGCTCGCCAGCTTTGCCAGGGCCGGCGAGACGGAAGCCGCCGCGGCGCCGTTCGTGGCCAAGCTGCATCGGCTCAACGGCGACAAGGTCGACATCTCCAACGGCGAACAGGCCGAGGCCTACGCCGGTGACGCGACCGGGGCCGGGTACCAGGTCGTGGAGGTCAGCAAGACGCCGCGCAAACGCCACGCGAGCCCGCCGTTCATCACCAGCACGCTGCAGCAGGCGGCCAGTTCCAATCTGCGCTTCAGCACTGACCAGATCATGCGCCTGGCCCAGCAATTGTACGAGGGGGTCGATACCGGTTCGGGCCCCAGCGGCCTGATCACCTACATGCGCACCGATTCGTTCAATGTCGCCAAGGAAGCGCAGGAGAACGCCCGCACCTACGTCTCCGAGACGTTCGGCGCCGAGTTCATCCCGCAGAAACCGAACTCGTTCAAGGCCCGCAAGTCCGCCCAGGAAGCGCACGAGGCCATTCGCCCGACCGACGTCAACCTAACGCCGCAAGCCGCCAAACCATTCCTTGACGACCGCCAGCTCCAGCTTTACACGATTATCTGGAACCGCTTCGTGGCCAGCCAGATGTCGCCGGCCGAGACCAGCCTCTATGCCATCGAGCTGGAAAACGAGAAAGGGTCAGCCGAACACACCTACCGCTTCCGCGCCAGCACCACCACCATCACTTTCCAGGGATTTCTGCGCGTCTACAATCTCAAGGACGTCGAGGGCGATGCCGATGGGGAAGTGAAACAAGCCTTGCCGGAGTTGGCGCAGGGCACAAGCTGCAGCCTCCAGGAACTGGAGCGGGAGCAAAAATTCACCGAGCCGCCGCCGGCTTACTCCGAGGCCTCCCTGGTGCGGGCCCTCGAGGCCAACGGCATCGGCCGGCCGTCGACCTATGCCAGCATCGTCCGCACCATCCAGAAGCGGACCTACGTCAACAGGGAGAAGGGCAAACTCGTACCGACCGACCTCGGTAAAACGGTCAATGCCTACCTCGTTGACAAGATGCCAAAACTTTTCGAGGTCGCCTTCACGGCCCGCATGGAAGACGAGCTCGACACGGTCGAGCAAGGCAGCCTGGCCTGGAAGCAGATGATGGCGACCTTCTACGGCGACTTCTCCGAATGGCTCACCGAAGCCAAGCTCGGCGAGAGCGCCGACACCGAGGCGGTCGGTCGCTTGCTCGGGGCTTTCTCAGATTCCATCGACTGGCTCCCGGCTGAGAAGGTCGGGCGCCGCACCTATGACGACAAGAAGTTCTACACCTCGCTCAAACGGCAGCTCGACGATGGCAAAACGTTCAGCGACAAGCAGTGGAAAGCGCTGTTGATCCTGATGTTGCGCTACGAAACGCAACTCGTTGACCTGCCGGCAATGATCAGCGAACTGGATATCGGCAAGACGATCGACGAGTTGCGCCAGGAGCTCCACCAGCGCGAGCAGAAACGCGCCGCCCAGAAGCCGGACGACGACACCCTCAAAATCTATCGGTGCCTCGACCAGGTTGGCGAGTGGGATGCGCCCGTGCAGCGTGGCAAGCGCACCTACGACGACCAGCAGTTCTACCAGTCGCTGGTCGAGCAGGTCGAGGCCGGCAAAACCCTGTCGGCCCCGCAGCTCAACGCCCTCAAGCGGCTGATCATCAAGTACCGCACGCAGCTCGCTGATTACGATGAGCTGCAGGCCGCCCTCGACCTGCCGTCCCAGGCGGAGCTGGACAAGACCCGGGCGCAACTCAAGACACTTCTCGACCTCGCCGCCGAGATCGGCGAGTTCGCACCGCCCACCGGCAAGGGAAAGCGGCGCTTCGACGAAAGCGAATTCGTCGCCTCCCTGACCGAACAGTTCGGGCAGGGCGCGCAGCTGACCAATCCCCAGATCGCCGCCCTTAAACGCCTGCTCGTCAAGCACAAGAAAAAGATCGAGAACTTCGACGACCGTGCCGCCGGCATCGAGCTGCAGCCGCCGCAGAAGAAAACCGACGTCGATTGCCCGCGCTGCGGCAACGGCAAACTTTGCGAACGCCCCGGCCGCGGCGGCGCGACCTTCTTCGGCTGCGAAACCTATCCCAAGTGCAAGTACCACGTCACCAGTCTCGACGACGTCGGCGAGGAATGATCTGCCGCCGGATCTGACCGCTGTCGAACGGTCGTCCCCACCGTTCGTGGCGACATTGACGATGCCATGATCCACCAAACCGCCATCATCGACCCGCAGGCCGAACTCGGCAGCAGTGTCGCCATCGCCCCTTACACGGTGATCGAGGGGCCGGTCACCATCGGGGAGAATTGCCGCATCGGCCCGCACTGCCACATCACCGGGCACACCACGATCGGCCCCGGCGCCAGGGTCCATGCCGGTGCGGTCGTCGGCGGCGAACCGCAGGACTACGACTACGGCGGTGAGCGCAGCTACACGGTCATCGGCGCCGGCTGCCACCTGCGCGAGTATGTCACCATCCACCGCGGCGCCACCCCGGAGAGCACGACCAGCCTCGGCAACAACGTCATGATCATGGCCTTCGGACACGTCGCCCACAACTGCCGTGTGGCCGACAACGTCGTGCTGGTCAACGGCGTCACCCTGGGCGGCCACGTCGAGATCGGCGCCCGGGCCTTCGTCAGCGCCTGTACCCAGGTGCACCAGTTCGTGCGAATCGGTGAACTGGCCATGCTTGGCAGCGACATGCACCTCCGCCAGGACGTCGCGCCGTACTGCATGGCCATTGACGACGGGATCGTCGGCCCCAACGTCGTCGGCTTGCGGCGGGCCGGCATCGACAGCGACGGGCGCCGTGTCCTCAAGAACGCCATCCGCACGTTCACCGGCGAGCGGCCGCAGGCCGAAGCGCTGGCGGCCATTGAGGCGGCATCGCCCGAGCTGCCGGCGATCGAAAACTTCGTAACTTTCGTCCGCAGCAGCAAACGCGGCGTTATGCGTGCCGCCGGCACCGGCCGCCGCCGCATCTGACTGGCGCTTCAAGATCGAGTCGCCGACGCCGCTTCCCCACGTGATCGTTCACGTAATCGTCCACGCCATCGACAAGTCCGGATTACGTGAACGATGGCGACAATCGGAAACCGGAAACCGACAACCAAGGTTCTTCATGTCATCACGAGAACGCGTCATCGCCGCGATGAACCTGGCCCACGCTGACCGCGTGCCCTTCATGTGCCAACTGAGCATGGGGCACTACTTCGTGAACTTGGACATCGACCCGGTCGAATATTGGACGACGAGCGAGGTTCTGGCGGACGCTTTCATCGCGCTGGCGCGGCGATACGACTTCGATGGCATCCTCATCAACCTGCCCGGCCGACACCCTGATGCACAGAACTGGATCGACCGCGTCGAGCGGGGAGACGGGCAGGACGTGATCCACTGGAAGAACGGGACACGGTGCCTGGTTCCGCCCGACGACCTGCCCATGCACGTGGAGCCATCGAAGCCGACGCTGGCGGATCTGGATCCCGAGACGCTCTACTACGAGGATCCGCATACGCTGGGCGGGCTCAAGACGCCTCCTTTCCACTACGGCCTCGAGCCAACCGACGACCACTTCCCCGACTACTCCTTCGACATCATCGAGCGCGTCGTGTCCCAGGTGGGCGAGCAGTTCAGCGTCCACAGCGAAATCTTTTCGCCGTTCACGCAACTCATGGAGCGTCTGAGCTACGAGGGAGGGCTGATGGCGTTGCTGGACGACCCCGGGAAGTGCAAGGCGATCCTCTCCCGTTTCGCGGCGGGTGCGGCGGACCTGGCCACTCGGCAAGCGGCACGCGGTGTCGACGCGATCCTGATCTCCAGCGCTTTCGCCGGCGCCGGCTTCATCTCCAAGCAGTTCTACGAGGACTTTGTCCTGCCCTACGAGGCCGTCGTGGTTGAGGCTATCAAGAAGGCCGGTGCCAAGGCTTACGTCCACTCCTGCGGTGCGATCGGCGACCGACTTGAGCTCATGCGCGCCACGGGCATCGACGGCCTGGACACGATGGACCCCCCTCCCCTTGGCGACACCGACCTCGCCGACGCCAAGGAGCGAATCGGCAACGAGATGTTCCTCAAGGGCAATATGGACTCCGTGAACATCCTCCTTCACGGAACGATCGGTCAAGTGCGCACGAACGCGAAGGAGAAACTCGACGCGGCGATGGAGAAGGGGGGGTATATTCTGAGCTCAGCCTGCTCAGTGGCCCCGCGGGTGCCGCCCGAGCACATCATGGCGATAGGGGAGGTGGTCGCGGAGTGTGGGGTGTATTAGCCCGTAGACCTCGCGCGGCCGTTGTACGAACACAAGGCAGTGCCGTCACACAAGCAGCGTTCGTCCGGTGGTGTTAAGGATCGCGACGAACATGACAGAAAGACCACGTCGTGAGTAATTCATTCCTGGCAGGAGCGGCCGCTCGAAGCATCATGCCTTTGCCGGCAATGGTGGACAACACGCTGCACCTGATGATTACCGTTCGTCTGGATGAGCCGGGCAGTCCGCCCAAGGCAAAGGCCTTGGCGATGACTCTCGGGCGACGATCGCTCATGCTGATCGGGCTGGACCTTGGCGGCGCCGGCACAGCACACGCCGGGGCTCTGCGCGAGGCGGTTTCACGGGCAACGGGTCTGGATGTTGAAGATGTGGTCGTTTCATGTACGCACACTCATTCCGCCGCGGTGCTCGAGCCGTTGGATGGCGAGCATCCCTATTTCGACCTGGTCGTGAAGGCGACTGTGGACGCTGCGGCCGAGGCGTGGGCTTTGCGCCGGCCGGCCGGCGCCGGCCACGGCCTGACGTGTGTTGCGGGCGCTTCGTTCAATACGCGCGTCCCGTTGCCCAACGGCGGCGTCAAGTTCACACGCGACTATCGAGAAGGCCTGGCCTCTGGCCGACCGGTGGACCCGAGGCTCAGCGTCCTGCGCATCGATGATGAAAACGGTTCGCCGATCGCCGGATGGGTTCGGTTCGCGACTCACCCGGCCTGTGTCATATTCAACGCGCCGGTTTCGGCCGAATACCCGGGCTATATGACCGATCAGGTAAGTGAAACAGTTGCCGGCGGCGCACCGGTGCTTTTCGGATTCGGCGCCGCCGGCGACGTGAATTGCGTGCCGATGTTCGGTACGGAGCAGGATGCACGCAATCTCGGCTTGAACCTGGCCGCCCTGGCCGGGCCGGTATTCGAGAACATCCAGACCCGGGCGCCTAAGCAATTGCTCAGCAGCAGTTGCACGCTGCAGCTTCCTCTGAACCCGATTCCGTCGGCAGAGACGCTTGATCGAGAGATTGCCGAAGTAGCCGCCTTTGTCGAAGGGCTCGATGAGAATCCTGATCTGGTTTGGGTTCTGGGGGTCAACTGCTGCCACACCTGGTCCGTGGCGCAGAAGAAGGCGGCGGCGATGCCCTTGGGCAAATGGGCCGAACGAACAAAGGCAGCGATCGCTGCAGGCAAGACGTTTCCCACAACCTGGCCGGCTGAAATCACCGCGTGGATCATCGATGACCTGGGCATGGTCTTCTACCCCGGTGAGCCGTTCACGGAGATAGGCTTGACCATTGCTTCACGCAGCCCGTTGGCTGATACGTTGGTCATGTCGCACTGCAATGGCATGGCAGGCTATCTGGCCACCGATGAAGAACGTCGTCGCGGCGGGTATGAGCCGTGCACATGGCACCGAAGCCAACGGGATTCTACACAGCGGCCCATGTCCTACGCCCTGGGTGCAGCCGATGTCGTGATCGACGGCTGCATCGAACTGATCAACGGCCTTATCAAAGGGAAGTAACGAGCGCCATCGGTGTTCGGCCATTCACTCGTGGCGAATCGCCCGTTTGGCCGCGTCCGCGGCTTTGGAAAGCAGGCCTTTGTGCCGGCGCTCCTGCTCGTCGTTAACGAGTTGAACGACCTGCTCCACTGCGGTGTCCAGATCGTCATTGACGACAAACTCGTCGTATGCCTCGCACTCCTTCAGCGCGGTCGATCTCGACCTTGGCTTGAGAGAAGCGACGCTGGATGACCTGTTCGTCTTCGCGTTGCCGGGGCGTCAACCCTCGGAGCCCCGGTGACTGATGGCGCCCGGACGACCAGCGCGGAGACGCGCGCGAGGGCGGGCAACTTCGGATATCTTGAGAAGTGTCAGAATTCGTTTTTTCGGTTATTGTATCTATAGTCTTTGCCAACGCCCGCATTTTTTGACCAGCCAGGACATTCAACCATGCGCCGCGATGAAATCCAGAGCCTGCTCGACAATATCCCGGTGACCCCGGAGAGCATGTGCTCCTATTTCGCCGACCGCCCCAGCCAGTCACGGGCCTTTCGCGTCGACGGCGACCTGCCGCCGGAACTGTTCGATGTCGCTCTCGACCGCGG
Organism: Lentisphaeria bacterium; assembly: GCA_030754995.1. GTDB lineage: Bacteria > Verrucomicrobiota > Lentisphaeria > JABSQK01 > CAJWLW01 > CAJWLW01. The sequence goes on along the minus strand of JASLZG010000065.1, from coordinate 8,446 downwards.
CTATCGACGCTGCGGCGACATTTACTACCAGCAGACCTGCGAGCACTGTCACCTGTGCCTGAGCTATCGCGTCCTGGTCCAGTCGTTTGTCGCGCGCCGCTCCCAGCGGCGCGTTGCCGGGCGCAACCGCGACGTCGAGTGGCGCGTTGTCGAGCCCGTGCTGACCAGTGAGAAAGAGGCGCTCTATTTGCGCTATCAGCACAGCCAGCATTACATCAAAGACATCGTCCGGCCCGACGCCGAGCGCTTTGTCGACACCAGCTATGACGAGGCATCGCTGCTCGACACCCTGGAATTTCAGATGTACACCAACCCCCGCAGCACGCGCGAGCTGCAACTTCATTGCGACGGGCAACTGCTGGGCTTCGGCACCCTCGACCTTTCGGCCAACGCGGTCTCCGCGGTCTATTTCGTTTTCGACCCCGACCACGCCCGCCGCAGCCTCGGCACCCTGGCGATTCTCGCCGGCCTCGATTGGGCCAGGGAACGGGAGATCCAGTATTATTACCTCGGCTTCTATATCCCGGGCCATCCCAAAATGGAGTACAAGCGCCACTTCATGCCCGCCGAGATCCGCGACCCCGCAGCGGGCAACTGGGTCACTGCCCCGTGCCCCGAGACCGCTGCGCTGGCAGGCTGCTGACATGCAAACCGGGACACTCGCCGCCGCCATCGACACATCCTCCGTCGTCGCCGGCTTCGTGGTGGCCGATGCTGCCGGCACCGTGCGCGTCGCCATGCAGTCGGGCTGTACCGGGCGGGATTCCGCCGGCTTGCTGGTCGAGCTCCTGGCCCATCTGCAGGGCGCCGGCCTGGGCCTGCCGGACATTGGCCGCTGGACCGTTGGCATGGGGCCGGGCAGTTTTACCGGCATCCGCATTGCCGGCGCCCTGGTGAAAGGCATCTGCAGCGGCACTGGAGCCGCCTGCCGTGGATTGCCGAGCAGCCTGGCAATGGCTGCCATGGCGACACCGGCGGCCGGCAACCGGGTTCACGTCCTGCACGACGGCCGCCGCGGCGACGCCCTGGTCAGCGCCTGGCAGTTCGATGAAATCCTGCAACCGGCGGCGCCCGCCGCCGCCATGCCCGCCGCCGATCTCGACGCCGCTGCGGCCGACCTGTTTGTCTGCCTGGAAACCGACCCGGTCGCGGCACTGCTGCCGCCGCCGGTGGCAGCGCGGACACGGGTCCTGCCGCATATCGACGCCGCCTGCCTGGTGGCGCCGGCGGGCCAGCCCTGGCCCGCCGATGGGCCCGATGGCGGCGGCGACTGTGAACCCGTTTATGTGCGGCCGCCGGTGTTCGTGCCGCCGCGGTCGCCACAGATTCCGGATGGCCTGCAGAAACTGTTGGACGGCGCCGGAACACGGGAGCTGGATCCTTGAAAGGAATATCCAAACTTCGACATGAACCCGGGCAGGGATTCGGTGCTGCTTGGCCACGGCTCCTGGAGTCGCGGTTGAGCGTGCAATCAACTGTGCCACCTGAAACCTGCTGCACCTGAAACCTTTCGCCTGGAGGGCAACCGATGAAACTGCCAGCCGATGTTCAACAGCACTTTGAAGCGAACAGTCAACAACCGGCGCCCGAGAGTTGTCTGCGGGCAATGTGTGATTTCGGTGAAAACCTCGGGGAAACCTGGCTGCTGACCGACCCTGACCACATCTTTTTCTGCTCACGCGCGCCCGATGCCGACTTCGACCACCATGTTTACAAGTGGGCCGACATTGAAACCCTGGCGATCGATGTCGATCGACCGTTCGCGTGGCTCGTGGTCGGCGTCGCCGACAATGAATGCCGCCTGAAATTCGCCGCCAGCGACGATGATGCGCTCGAGCGTGTCATCAACGATTGGCGGCGGGCCGGTGACGGCGAGGCATTGCCGACCGACGAGTCGCCGGGGCCGTTGCCCGAGGCCGAGGCCCTGGCCTATCCGCTGTCGCCGATCGAGTTCCTGGCGGCGGCACTGACCGCAATGATGGAAGTGGACGGCGACCTGACCCCGGCGGAGAAGGGGTATCTGCTGCGGATAATTGAAGATCGCAGGGTCTGTGACGCCGGGCGGCGGGCGCTGCGTCAGGTTGGCATCGATGTGCTGACCCGGCGGTTGCCGGAGCTGCTGTCGGAGAAACAGGCCACCTGCATGATCGCCAACCTGATGGAGCTTGCCATGGTGGACGGCGAACTGCGGGGCTTGGAGCGGAAGTTGATGGAGCGATTTCGCGAAGCGGCCGACATCGACACCGATCTCTTCGACTCCCTGTACAGCGCACTCGTCATCAAGAACAACCTGTCCGTCTACTCCGAATGATCGGCGGGAACGGATCTCGGCCTTGATTCATTGTCGCGAACAGCGGGAAAACACCCGGCCGACGGCAAAGGATTCCGCCGGGCAGGGTTCTCGGCATGCCGGCGCACTACGGGCGGGAAGATCCTTGCAGCATTCAGGGCGCCGCAATAATCGCACCGGCTATCGGCCATGTTGATCAGGCAACCCGGCGCCTTAATCTGAATCTCAACGAGATCAATATTGCGCAGAGAAAAATGATCGTCGCCAGCGCCGCCCCGGTGACTACGAACCGGTAAAACAGCGCGACGCCGTGCGACAGGCCGTTGTCGGGGGTGGCGGAGTCGCTGAACAACAGCTCCAGGCGCAGCCGCGTTATGGTATGGGAATGGGATTCGACGGTCTGCTGGATGATAATGAGCGCCGCCGCCAGCGCCGGAACGCCGGTGAGGTAGAAGTACATCCCGAGCGTTGCCTTCACAGCCGCCGACTCCGGGTCGCCCTCGAGATATTCGGCTACGAGCCCGACAACTTTGGCGAACTCGAAAAGAAAGACAAGGGTGACCAGGACCCACAGCATGGCGTTGCAGGCAAGGTAGAGGCTGGTGGCGACGTGCTGGTACCACAGGGCGCCCGGCTGCAGTGCCGACATGAGGACGGCGGAGCCAATCAGGCGCCGCCGTGCAGTCACCCACTTTTTCGGCTGGCCCGGCAGGGCCGGCGGCAATTGCAGGGCGGTCCAGGCGAGCCAGAGCGCCGGCAGCACGACGATGAGGCTGAGGTTGTTCATCAGGTTTCTGCCGGCACCGGGCCACAGCAGCAACACGGCCAGGGCGATCAGGCCGTAGAGCAGGGCGTCGAGGCAGCGCAGCAGGCGGACGTCGGCGGCGCTGGAGGCGGGCGTGGCGTTCGCCGGGGGTCGGGGGTTACCGGGGAAGTTTTTCACGTGTCTCCATGGCCTGCGCGGCAGCCGTGGGCGGCAGGACGGCACAACCTCATTCGGAAACCAGCAGGCTGGTCACGCCCTCCTCGATGACCAGCGTGATATAGTCGTCACTGTTCAGCAGCATGTCGATCTCCTCGGGTTCGTCGTATTCCATCTGGAACAACCAGCCGTCCTTGTAAGCGGAGATGAAAATATTATCGGGGTTGGCGGCGAGGGTGTCGTTGATCTGCAGGATCCGCCCGGTGAGCGGGGCGTAGACGTCGATCAGGTGGGCCTTGGTATGCAGCGACATGCACGACGTTTCAATTTCGAGCTCGTCCCCGACCCGCGGTAAATCGACACTCTCGAAATGCTTGATCTCCTCGTGAACGTCCTCCGTCATGCCGACGTAGGCGGTCTGTTCCTCTAGGCGCACCCAAATGTGATGGCGGGAGTATTTCAGGTCGGCGGGGTGAAGCATGGGTGTAAATGACTCCAAATTGAAATTGTCAAAAGGAACGCGATATTCCAACCGTCTGCAACGGTCATCACATCGGCATCGTTATTTCTTCCGGCGCCGGTCGCCGCGTCAGTGCAAGGGGTTGCGGAAAGCGGTGGAATTTCGCGAAATAGCCGCCGCCTTTGAGCACATCATAACGCACCATTTGATGGCGTCAACAACCGTGTCAAAAGAATTCCGCGCCGGCCGCTCACGGACACTGCTGCAAAGGATCTGACCTATGGCCACTGGCATGAAATATCTGATCCGCACGCCGGAAGAAAAGGAATACGGCCCGGTCGATCAGGACACCTTGGTTCAATGGGCCCAGAGCGGCCGCATTCCGCCCCGGAGCCAGATTCGCAACACGTTGATGAGCACCTGGACCGACGCCAAGGAAGCCGGTTTCCTCAAGGACATCATGCCGGCCGAGGAAGTCAAGGATCCGACGACGGGCAAAAGCAAGTGGGCGGCGCTGGTCAAGGAGGACCAGAAGGCGCCGGCGGCAACCAAGGCGAAAGCGCTGCATACCAGCGGCAGATTTCTCTACACGCCGGCGAATACGGGGATGCGCTTCGGCGCCTGGCTGTTCGACACGGTGATCGTCGGGACGGTGCTGCTGCTGATTTTCCTGGGCGGCGCCGCGGCGGCGGAACGCACCGGCGATGCGAATCAGGCGTTCCTGGTGACGACCGCCGCGATGGTTTTTGTGGGCCTGATCTATTACGTGTTCACCATGGGGTTCATGGCGCAGACGCTGGGGCAGCGGTTTTGGGGCATCATGATAATCCGCGCCGACGGTGAACCGGTGTTCCTGGCGCGCACCTTCCTGTTCACAATCTTCCACTGCATATTTTTCTGGTCGACGGCTTTCTTCACCTTCGTGATGCCCTCCAAGCGTGCCCTCCACGACACGCTCAGCGGGATTCGCGTTGTGCGTATCGCCGTACGGGATTGATCGCGTGGTCCCCAAGCGCCGACTCTCGCTGACCCTGGTCCGGTACATCGCCCGAGAGTTCACCACGATCCTGATGCTGTGCATCGTCGTGATGCTCGCGTTCTTCCTCGTCGCGGCCATTTTCGACGACCTCGAGGACCTCCTCGATGCCCGCGCCCCGGCACTCGACATCGTCCGTTACTTCGCCTTGTGCCTGCCGAGCTACCTGGCCGATGCCATTCCGGTGTCGCTGCTGCTCACCACCACCTTCGTCCTGGCCCGGCTGTGCCGCCACAACGAGATGGCCGCGCTGCGCGCCAGCGGGGTCTCGATCCTGACCATTTCGTTGCCCATCTGGATCATTGCCGGCCTCTGCGCCGGCCTGCAGTTCACCGTCGCCGAATGGCTGGCGCCGATCAGCCTGCACCGCGCCACCGCCCACAAGGAGGCGCTGCAGCGGAAACACCGCACCGCCGATTGGCCGGCGACGATTGCCTACCGCAACCGCCACGGCCGCCGCGACTGGCTGTTCGAGGATTTCAGCCCGCGCGAGGTCAGCCGCGGGGTGCGGGTCAGCCAATACCGCGAGGACGGCACGATCGACTGGGAACTGCGTGCCGCCCGCGCCAAATACCGTGACGCCTGGATCTTTGAAGACGTCGTCATCCACCGCTTCGGCGATACCGGCGACATCCAGGCCGCGCCGCCGGAACATCTCGAGCAGTACGAAAATCAGGCCCTCCTCGAAAACCCCGAGCACGTCGGCTTCAACTTCCAACTGCACCTGCCCGACGAACTCACCACCCTGGAGATCCGCGACATCCTGCGCGGCCGCGGCGACCAACTGTCGACAACCACCGTCAATATCCTCAAGGCCCACCTGTACCGCGGCCTCTTCATGCCGTTGGCCTGCATCCTCGCCGTCGTCCTCGGCGTGCCACTGGCGGTCACTACGGAACGCGGCACCGCCATGCGGGGCTTTGTCGTTGCACTCGGGATCATGCTGTTTTATTTTGTCTCCAATGAAATTTGCATGGCCCTGGCGAAAAACCAGACCATCGCGCCGCTGCCGGCCGCCTTCGCAGCTCCGGCGATCTTTCTCGGCTGGGGCATTTTCGCCCTCAGCCGAATCCGTTGAAACCGACAATCCCGACTGCCGAACGCCGCCCCGAAACCATCCAGGCGCCGGCATTTTAACCGGCCCCGCCGCCGGCCAAAGACGGCCCGGCATGCCAATCCACCTGAACCCCCGGTCCGATGGCCAAGCTCGACCCAGACAAATTCCGCCGGCTCTCGGCCCGCGACCTCGCCGACATCGAACAGCGCTTCGCCCACCGGCAGACCCGGGCGGTCGCCGAGGGCGCCGCCCAGTCGCGGGCCCGGCGCCGGGTCGTGCGGCGGATCCTCTGCTGGTTTGCCGTCCTGCTTGCCGTCGCCTGCTACATCAGCGCCACCCGCCGGCGGCCGCTCCCCAAAACCCCGACACCACCGCCGACCGAGCCGATCGCCATGCTCGGCGACGCCGCCCGCCGGCCCGCCGGACTCACCGAAATGCAGGCCCGGCTGGCGGATTTCGAATTCCTCGCCGCCGGCAGCCAGCTCGCCGCCGACACCCAGATCGACTATGCCCGCCGCAACCTGCTGCCGGTCGAGGTGGCCAATACCGTGGGCATCAAGATGCGCCTCATCCCGCCCGGCACCTTCCTGATGGGCAGCCCGGAGTCCGAGACCGGCCGCAGCATCGACGAACCGGTGCATGTCCGCGCCATCCAGGCACCGATCTACATGGGCACCACCGAAATCACCCAGGGACAGTGGAACGCGGTCATGACGCCGCAAACCAACCCGTCGTGGTATAAATCTTCCGGGACTGCATATCCCGTGGAGGAGGTCACCTGGGACATGTGCGTCGAGTTCTGCGAGCAGCTCTGCAAAGTCGAGGGCCTGCCCGCCGGCACCTACCGCCTGCCCGATGAACACGAGTGGGAATACGCCTGCCGCGCCGGGACCCAGACCCGGTTCTGCTGCGGTGACTCCTGGCGCACCCTGCGGCGGTTTGCTGATTTCAAGGAAAGCAACGCCCGCGGCACCAGCGCCGTCGGCCGCCGGCGCCCCAATGCCTGGGGCCTCCACGACATGCACGGCAACGTCTGGGAATGGTGTGGCGACCGCTTTTACGAATACCAGCGACCGACCGTCATCGACCGGCAAAAACGCAGCATCCGCGGCGGCCACTGGCATCTCACCGCCAACGACTGTCGCGCCGCCAGCCGCTACCGGCTGCCACCCGATTCACACGGCAACGTCTGCGGCTTCCGCATTGTCCGCGAACTCGCCGATGTCGACAATCTCGAGGGCCTGGCTGCCCCGGAGCCATGAGAACCGTTCACCACCCATGAGCCGCAACGCGACCCTGCCCGCCCCAGCCGCCGGCCACCGCCCGCAGAGGGCGCCCGGCTGGCATCCGGCAAGGAGGCATCCCGCCATGTACCAACTCGTTCTTTTCGATTTCGACGGCACCCTCACCGCCCCGGGAGCCATCGATTTCGCGGCCATCCGCCGCGACATCAACTGTCACCCGGAGATGGATATCCTGGCCTTCATCGATACCCTCGACGCCCCGTCGCGCGCCGCCGCCGACACCATCATCGATCGGCATGAACAGGTCGCCGCGGCCCGGGCCCGACCCAACGACCACGCCGAGGAGGTGCTGCAGCAGCTGGCCGGCCACGGGGTCGCCTCCGGCATTGTCACCCGTAACAATCGCCGCGGCCTCGAACGTTCCCTGGAAAATTTCCCGGCACTGTCGGCGGACCATTTCGAGGTCATCATCACGCGCGACGACGCGTTGCCGCCGAAACCCGACCCCGCCGCTGTTTTTGCCGCCGCCGAGCGCACCGGCACCGACCTGCGGAAGGTGATGATGGTCGGCGACTACCTCTTCGACATCGCCTGCGGCCGCGCCGCCGGCGTTACCACCGTCTGGCTGCAGTCCGACCATTGCACCCCGGACGCCGAGGCACCGCCCGATCATATCATCCTCTCCCTCGCGGAACTGCCGCCGCTGGTGCTGGGCGGCCCGTAGCCCGGTGCAGGATCGCGCCGCCACGGGCGGCCGCGAAAGCGCCGCAGATTACCTTTGAACGCATATATCGCCGTGCCCCGTGCCGTTTTCCCGCGCCCTTGGCGCAAGACAACTGCACTCGCAATCACGCTAAAATGAACTACCCTGTACCAAGCTTGCAGCCACTCGTTCACCCTAATTCCCAGCCATCCGCCATGTCCGCTACCACGCTCATCACCGGCGGCCGCGTCATTGACCCGGCGACCGGTTCCGACACGGTCCGTGACCTGGCCGTGGCCGATGGCGTGTTCGTCGACCTGTCGACCGTCGCCGACGCCGAAACCGTCGACCGGGTCGACGCTGCCGGCCTCGTCGTTTGTCCCGGCCTCGTCGACATCCACGTCCATTTCCGCGAACCGGGCGGCGAGCACAAGGAGGACATTGCCAGCGGCACCGCCGCCGCCGCCGCCGGCGGCTTTACGACAGTCGTCGTCATGCCCAACACGATACCGCCGATCGACTGCCCCGACGCCGTCCGCGACCAGCAGCAGCGGATCGACCGGGACGCCGTTGTCCACACCCTGGTCACCGCCTGCCTGACCCGCGGCCGGGCCGGTCGGGAACTGGCCGACCTCCGCGCCCTGGCAGGCTCCGGCATCGTTGCCTTCACCGACGACGGGAATTGTGTGCAGGAGCTCGACCGGATGCTCGAGGCCGCCGTGATCGCCGCCGAT
>JASLZG010000064.1 GCA_030754995.1 Lentisphaeria bacterium | reverse complement strand
GCCAGTGCCGAGCTTCGCTGTCCGCCGGCCGGTGATCCGTTCTGGGAGCGGCCGAACGTCATCGTCACACCGTGCCGGGGCACCTCGGTGCAAACCAACGACAAGGCACGCAACCTGATATTTGACAACTTTCGGCGCCTCGACAGCGGCGAACCTTTGCTCGGGCTGGTCGACAAAGTCGCCGGGTACTGACACGGACATGGATTGGTTGCGGTTCCGCCGCCTTAAAAACATGATGGCTGGCATGTTTCGCCTATACCGACGACCCGGGTCGTCTCACAAAGACCCGCAACTTCTCAACCCACGGTTAGACATGAAGAAACGACTTCTCCTCGCACTGTCCGTCATTCTCGTTGTCAATGCCGACGCCCAATGGAGCGACGCCGAGCGTGCCGCTGGTTACGTCGTTTTCGAACGCGACGATCTGCTGGCGCTCAAGCGCACCGATGTGCCCGGACGCGACGCCGTCGTGTCGAAGGTTACCAGCACGCTGGCTCCGGACGAATACGAATCCGTGCAGCTCGGCGTGTTCGCGATTGGCGGTGGTCTCGAGCAGATCAAAGTAACCGTTGAATCCGATCTCGCGGTACAGATTTATCATCGCATCAGCGCCGCCCTGAAGAGCCGACTCGCCGATGCCGCCGCCTTCGGCGACCAGGGCGTCATCCACAACTGGGTCCCGGCACATGTCCACTTGCAGCGCGGCGACCTCGTTCGCACGGTTGACGCCGGCGACAATGTCAGCCTGTGGTTGACGATTCATGCTCCGGCCGATGCCGAACCGGGACTGCATCCCGGCAAGATACGTATCCAGCCCGCCGGCAAGCCCGAGACGGTGCTCGACCTCGAGATCAAGGTGCGGCCCTTCAGGCTGCAGCGGCCGCGGGCGGCCTTCGGCATCTGGATGCGCGAAGACATGATGCCGGAATGGCTCGGCGGCCGGTCGATGCCGCGGGAAACATTGCTGGCGGTCTATCAGGATATGGCCGATCACGGCCACAATTCGAACTGGTTCTACCCGATGGGACGATATGACCAGTTGCCACCCGTCAAATGCCACAGCCTCGACCGGCTGATGCCACTGGCGCAGCAGGCGGGGTTGATCGATCCGCGGGTTCCCTCGTTGGTAGTAGGCGGGGTGCCGGGTGACCGGAAAGGCCGCGCCGTGTACGAGGCCATCGCCTGGTTCGAGGCGGAAGCGCGCCGTCGCGGTCTGCCGGAGTTCATTGTGTTCGGCCCCGATGAGCCGCATTATCCCGGCGACGCCGACGTTGTGCACCGCTCATTGACCCTGCTGCGCGGTACCTCGATGCGCACCAATCTGGATCAGTCGAACATGGCGGGCGTCTACGGCTACATGACGCCGGGGCTCTGCGACGTGCACACTGTCCACGACGGCTCGGTCACGCCGGAAATGCTGGCGGAGGCCGAACGCATGGGCTCGTCGATCTGGACCTATTCCTATCGTATCTGGCGCGAGGACATGGATCCTTTGCGCCAGCGCTACTTCGCCGGCCTTTACACCTGGACTTACAAGCTCGGCGGTAATTGGGTCTGGGCCTACAACTACGGGCATCATCGCCATGCCTGGTTCATGCCGGACAGCCACGAGCCGATGCCGATCACTGGTATGGAAGCACGGCGAGAAGGCATCGACGATTACCGCTACCTGCAGATGCTCGAGGATTGCGTCGCTGCCTATCCCGATCATGCAGAGTCCGCAAATGTAACAGCCTGGCTGGATAATTTGCGTAACCGCCTGGTTGGCGCCATGCCCAATAAAGTGACGGCAGGCGCGCCATTGGCTCCCGCCGAATTCGATCAAATTCGGGAGAAGGCAGCCGAATACATCGGCAAGTTCGGCGCCCTTGCAGATGCCTCCGACCGCTGGCCGCGGTCGACGCACACGAAAGAGGAGGCAGCGTATCGCGGCCGTCCCGTGCAGGATTGTATCGCCGGGCTCAAGGCATCCGACGTTGCATCCCGCCGCGCCGCGGCGTGGGCGCTGTATGAGTACGGTCCGGATGCCGCACCGGCGGCGCTGGCGCTGGGGAAGGTCCTGGCGGACCCGGATGTACGCATGCCGGCCCTGCACGCGCTCGAAAAGATTGGTCCGGATGCCGCGCCGGCGGTGCCGGAGATTGCCAAACTTGTCCACCACCCGGATCCTTATGTGCGCATCGGCGCAGCCCTGGCACTGGGGGAGATCGGCGCGCCGGTCCAGGAATACACCCGTACGGGACGACGCAAGGCGTCACCCCATGCAGCGCTCGTGGTCGAGCCCCTCATAGTAAGCCTGAAAGACGAGTTCGAACTCAACTCGCATACAGCTGCCAGTATACTCGGCAGTATCGGGGCACCGGCAAAACCCGCCGTTCCCATCGCCATCGGGTATCTCGACAGGCATCATGATTTGTCGGCGGCGGGACTGGGCATACTCACCGGCCTCGGGCCGCACGCGGCGGCCGCGGTGCCGAAGCTCCTCGCATTCGGCAAAGGCGACCTGGCGGACACGCGGGTGGTCGTGGCGCTTGCCGCGATCGGCCCGGCCGCGGCTGCGGCGATTCCGGCGTTGACGGCGCGTGCGTCGTCGCAGACCGGCGCGGCGCAGGCAGCAGCAGTCTACGCCCTGTTCTGTATTCGCAATGAACCCGGCGATCTCCAGCGACTGGTCGACTTGCTGCTCAGTCCGGATGCGGACAAGCGCGAGGTCGTCGAACGCCTCCGGCAGCTCGGGGCCCGGGCGAAACCGGTTGTTGCACAGGTCCGGCCGCTGCTGCAGTCCGAAGATTTTTCAGACGTCCACGAAGGCCTGCAGACATTCCTACGCCATGTCGAAGCCGGTGAGGTGCCCGGTGTCTTTTACGAGTGGTAGACGGCTGCGGGCGGGGCCGCGATGCCGGCGCGCTGGTGATTCACGCCGCACAAGGCCTGGGACAAGTCAATCCGCCGGCGGCACATCCCGCTTCCCGGGGCCGGAATATGAAATTTCCGTCTGTGCCGGTGCCTTGAACGGGCGTTCGTCGGTCATTTGCTCCCGGGCATGGGCGGCGTAACCGGCGGATCGGCCGATGATGAAGAAGGCTTTGCCGACTGCCGGATCGAAGCCCATGTCGCACAACAGCGCTGCAACTATTCCATCGACGTTCATCGGCAGGCGCTTGCCGCTGACCTTTTCCAGCGCCGCTTCGAGTTGACAGGCGACAGCGGTGTGGGCCTCGGCGATTTGCCAATCGCGCGCCAGCTCGAGCAAGGCAGTGACGCGTGGATCTTCGGAATGCACCGGATGCCCGAAGCCGGGCAGGCGTTTGCCGGCGGCACGCAGGTTGGCGACGACATCTTCGGCAGAGGTCCCCGCGCTCACCGTTTCCTGCAGGATCTCTGCACACGGCTCGATGGCGCCGCCATGAACGTCGCCAATGGCGCTTACACCTGCCGCAACGGCGGTCTGTAAAGGCACGCCGCAGGATGCTACGAAACGCACCGCATCGGCGCTCGGCGCTGTCAGGCTGTGGTCACAGCACGCCACCAGGATGGCCTCGACCATGCGGCCCTGATGACCATCCGGCAGCTCGCCCTTGAGCAGCAGATGGACGACGTCGCCGAATGACCGGCTGCGCGTTAACTGTTCGATCGGATAGCCGCGCACGAGGATCTCGTTCGGGCTCACCCGGGAGATTGCAGTTTTCCAGAAGTCAGACATGATTGGATTTTGGATTTGGGATTTGTTTACGCATCATGACAACCCTTGCAATAGATCATCGAATCGGTCGGCGACAAATACACCGGCGTCGCGCAAGGCCTGTTTTTTTCCGCGTACCGAACCGCGGCCACCTTCGACGATCACCGCGGCGTGCCCGAATCGGACACCTTCGAGGTCGTCCACGAAACGCCCGGACAAGAAGGCGTTGATACGCAGGCGCGACCGACAGGCGCTCAGGTAGCTCGCCAGTTCTTCCTCCGCCGTGCCGCCGGGTTCTCCGTAAATCACGACGGCGTCTGTGGACTCGTCGTCCTCGAGCATGGTGATCAGTTCGGTGAATGTGGCGCCGATGATTGTATCGCCACCGACTCCGACCGCGATGCTTTGGCCGATGCCATGAGTGGTGAGGAAGCTGGCGATCTCGGTGGTCATGCCGCCGCTGCGCGACAGCACCGCGGTGCGCCCGGGCAGGAACGAGCGCTGGACGTTGTCGATACGACCGCCGATCGTGCCGAGTTTCGCTATGTGCGGACGGATGAGCCCGAGGCTGTTCGGTCCGACGATCGTGCACCCTGCCTGTTTCGCCTCGGCAATGATTTTGCAGGTATCCAGACGCGGCACGCGCTCGGACATGATCAAACAGAGTTCGATGCCTTGGGCCAGGGCTTCGCGCGTTGCTTCGAGGACGGCACGTGCGGGTACCGAGACAATCGTCACGGTCGGTGCATGGTTCGCTTTCAACTGGGCAACTGAATCGTAAACGGGAATGCCCTGCACCTCCTGTCCGCCCTTTCCGGGGGTGACGCCGGCAACGATGTTGCCGCCGTACTCGAGCATGTCTGCCACCATCGCCCTGGCTTCGCGACCGGTGATTCCCTGAACCATGATTTCAGCTTGTGGATCAAGTAGCATGGTCACCTCGCTGGACGGCGAGTCGGGCGCATTCGTCGAGCGATGCTTCACGGCCGCAGAACGGGACGCCGGCGGCGGTGAGAATGTCATGCGCTTCCTGCTCGCGATTGCCGGGTACACGGAACACGGATATGACGTCGGCAGGTTCCTGCCCGGTCTGCCTGACGCCCGCCACGACGCCGGCGGCGATGTCGTCTGCCCGGGTGTTGTTGACGACGTTCATGACGACTGCCAGATTGCTGACCCCCGGCTTCGACAGCAGCAGCTCGGTTACGGCGGCAACTTTTTCGGGTGTCGGGTTGCCGCCGACCTCGCAGTAGTTCGCCGGCTTGCCGCCGTGGTCGAGAATCGCGTCGAACACGGTGAGGCTGGCACCGCCGCCACCGATCAGCAGTGCCAGGTTGCCATCGAACTCCACGACGCGCCCGGCCACACCGCGGTGGTCCATGGCGTCGATTCGTGCCGCTTCCAGTTCGAGCGGTGTGGGCGGGCGGCCTGTATTTGTCGAGGCCAGCTCGCCGAGCGGCGCCAGACGCTCCTGTTGCCTGTACATCGCGTCGTCTTCGATCTCGACATGGGCGTCGAGCCCGAGCAGTTCACCGTCCGTCTGCTCAACGAGCGGATTGATCTCGATGAGCACCGCATCGGTCTCGAGGAAAGCGTTTGCCAGTTGCTCGAGCAAGGTGGCAGCCGCTTCGAGAGTCCGGCCGCCGAGGCCGAGTTTCGCCGCCATGCCCCGACTGTCTCCGACTGCCAGGCCCAAGCTGGGATCAAAGGTTTGACGAGCGACGTGCTCGTCCGACAGCTCGACATCAATGCCGCCGCCAGTGCTCAACAGCGCCACGGGCAGTTTATCTGTGGTATCCCAGGCAATGCCGGCGTACAGCTCGCGGCTGAACCGGACTTTCGATTCCACCGAGACACTGGTCACCGGGACGCCGCGCAAATCCGTGCCCAGCAACTGCTCCGCCTCACCTGCAGCGGCTTCCGCTGTCTCCGCACTCCGCACTGCACCGGCCTTGGCGCGACCGCCAAAGGGCACCTGCGCTTTGACCATGACCGGGCCGCCAATACGGCGCGCCGCCGCCGCCGCCTCAGCCGCCGTAGAGACGACTACGGAATCGGTGAAGGCGATACCGTAGCCGGACAGCAGTTTTCGACTTTGATGCTCAACAAGCCTCATGGCGGATGAAGGTAAGGAACCGGCAGTGGATTACAAGAGATCGGTGCCTGTTATGGTTTGGGTATCGGGATACATTCCCCTACGCAGGACGGATCTCTGTGTCCGTCATTTGAGGTATTTTGACAATGATGGACGGACATGGAGATCCGTCTTGCCAGGGGGCATGACAGATGCGCATCGCGATCGGCGGTATCCAACATGAAAGCAGCGATTTTTCTCCAGTCGAGACGCCGCTTGCCGAATTTCTGGCCGACGGCAGATGGTTCGATGCCGAGATGCTGCGTCGTCGCCCGGGCGACACCAACACGGTCATTGACGGTTTTATCAAAGGCGTCCGCAAACACGGTGTGGAGATGGTGCCGCTTTTCTGGTCGCACGCACCATCGGCGCGCCAACCGACGTTCGAAACCCACCAGTCCCTGAAGGCGCGGCTGCTCGAGCCGCTGCGTGCCGCGCTGCCGGTCGACGGTGTGTTGCTGAGCCTGCATGGCGGGTATTCGGTGCAGGGCCTTGACGACGGCGACGGCGACATTCTCAAGGCGGTGCGGCAACTGGTCGGCCCGGACTGCCCGATCATGGCCGTGCACGATCCGCATTGCAATGTCGGTCCTGACATGATCGAGAATGCGAACGCCTTGATCATCATGGACACCTATCCGCATGTGGACATGGCAGAGCGTGCCCTCGAGGCGACGGCGCTCATGGTCCGCACAATCCGTGGTGAAATCCAGCCGGCCATGGCGTGGTGTTCGCTGCCGATGTTCTGGGCGGCGTCGAAGATGATCTCGGCCGAAGAGCCGATTCGCTCGGCGTATGAGTGTGTCTTCGAGATCGAACGGCGGCCGGGTGTACTCGTGGCCGGTATCGGGCTCGGGTATCAATGGGCTGACAACCCGACGGCCGGGGCCAGCACGATTGTCGTCACCGACGGCAATCGGCAATCGGCGCAGGAGACAGCGGATGAGCTGGGGCGCTGGCTGTGGGAGCGTCGAGCGGATTGGCAGCGACAGCCGGTGGCGCCGCCGGCGGCGCTCGACGAGGGCGAATGTATCGGACGGTATCCGATTATTCTGGCGGACCAGGCCGACAACCCCGGCGGCGGCGCGCCCAGTGACAACACCGAGATTCTGAGATTGTTCATCGAGCGTGACCTGCAGGACGCCGCTGTCCTGTACATTCGTGACCGGGAGACGGTGCAGACTGCCAAGGCGGCCGGTGTCGGGGCGACAGTCGATGTCGAGGTCGGTGGCAAGTCACATCCGCTGTCGGCGCCGCCGGTGCCGATGAAAGCTGAGGTCCTTGCCGTGAGCGACGGGCGATTTATTTATGACGGTCCCATGTGGGCGGGCAGCGAAGGCAACTACGGTGATTCGGTGCTTTTGAAACAGGACGGCATCTATGTCGCCGTTATTTCCGAGATGTACCAGCCGATGGATCTGGCGTTCCCGCGCAGCCTCGGACTCGATTGCCGCACGCTGCGGTATATTTGTGTCAAATCGACCGGGCACTTCCGCAGCGGCTTTGGGCCGATCGCCGGGTCGATCTTCAATGTTGATGCGCTGGGGGTGTTTACCCAGGACTTTGCCAAGTTGCCGTTCGAGCGACTCGGACGTAAAATTTACCCGATTGATCCGGACGCAGCCTGGTGATTGCTGCCAGGGCGTGAACGTCGAAGATCGAACGCAAACGCCGAATGTTGAATGGGAAATTGGAGAATGGACCGATGCTGATTTATGACATACCGCGCACAATCGTGCAACTGCCGGAGAGCGATGCGTTGCCGGTGAATGCGGGCAAAGGTCTTGCCGGCTCTGAGCTTTAGAGTGACCGAGATACACGCAGCATTGGGGACGGCAGAGTACGGCACGTCCGTTTCGCCGGAGACAGGGTTTGCGATCATCGACAAGTTCGTATCGCTGGGCGGCCGGATCATCGACACTGCCAACAACTACGCGCATTGGCTTCCTGAAGGGCGGGGCGGTGAGAGTGAAACGGTCATCGGCGACTGGCTCGAGCAGCGCCGACGCTCGGACGTTGAAATCATGACCAAGGTCGGGTCAGTTCCGGTCAATTCCGAGAGAGAGGCCGTCAGGTATGAGGGACTTGCATTCGACACCGTCCATTGCGCTGCCGCCGAGTCTGCGGCACGTCTGAAGACCGACTACGTCGATATTCTTCTGGCGCATCACGATCATCCGGCGACGCCGCTTCTGGAGACGTGGACGGCGTTCACCGAGCTGGTTGCGTCAGGCAAAGTGCAGAAAGCGGGTGTCTCGAATTATTCGTCGGCGCGGCTGGCGGAACTGATCGGTCTGATTCGGCAACATGCTCTGGCGCCGCTCTCCGTCGTGCAGGTGAAGTACTCGGTCATCGATGTTGTGCAACCCAATGAACCTGAGATGTATCCGCCGTTTGACCAGGAGACCAGAGAAACGCTGCGCACCCTGAGCCCGGACACCGTAATCTTTGCGTACTCGCCTTTGTTGCGCGGTCGGGTGTTCGAGAAGGCGCCGGACGGGGAATGGCCTGCCGAGTATGACTCGCCTGCGAACCGTCGGAAGGTCGAGGCGATCCAGAATGAGGCGTCGGCGCTCGGTGTTTCGCCCTCTGCTTTGGTGCTGAAACAGATCGCCGACGAGGGCATCATCCCGGTGACCGGCACCAGCAACCCGGAGCGGCTCGACGGCAATCTCGCGTTACTGGTCGATACATGAAAAGGACCAAATCGACACAAGGGCCTGTTCGCTGTCGTTCTTTATGTCTCTATGTTTTTTTGCGTCCTTTTTCTTTGGAGCCGCCATGAGAGACGGCCCTTCGCACCCGACTATATCCATCTCGACGATCATCGCTGCCCGGTTGTGAGCACGGACAATTGACAGTTTCGTGTTGATCCGGTTGCGGCGCCCGACACCCGCTCTTACCTTATCGCCATTCTGTGACAGAGTTTGTCGCGACCCCGAGAACGACCGTCCCACCAAGCAGAGGAAAGTATGACCAGTTCGCCGAAAACGCTGATGCTCGTCGGAGCCCACCACGACGACAACGAGGGTAACGCTGCCGGCCTGATGGTCCGCCACCGGAAAGCCGGCTGGCGCGTCGTGTCTGTCGTCATGACCAACGGCCGGTGGAGTCGCGGCGCCATGAGCGATGAGACCATCGCGGTCCGCAATCAGGAGTCGATTGATGCGGCCGCGGTCCTGGACGTCGAAACTGTTTTCATGGGGTACGACGAAGGGGGATTCCGCGCGACAGCCGAAGCTTGTGATGCGATGGTCGAGCAAATGCTGCAGATTCGTCCCGACATCATCATGACGCACCCGCCGCGCGACTATCATATCGATCATATAAACACCAGCCAGTGCGTGCTCGAGGCCTGGTACCTGTGCCCGATCGGAGCAGCGACGTCCGGCAATCCGTTCTCTCCGGCGCTCTACTATTATGACGCTGTCTGCGTTCCCTTCGAACCGGATGTGTTTGTCGACATCACCGATTACAGCGACATCAAGGCGCAGGCGCAATACTGCCACAAGTCACAGATCCCGATCGAAGGTCCGGGTGACGGTGACATCGTTGACCTTGCAAGGTCACGGGCGCGTTACCGGGGCTTCGAGTCCGGCGTAACCTATGCCGAGGCTTTTCGCTTCATGCCGAAACCCGGCATGGTGCGGATGGCGGAACTGCTGGGTTAGCGACTAGCGGAAGGTCTCACAAATGTGTTATTCCCCTGTCCTTTTCCTTGTTGTTGCGGCGGCTTGCAGCGCGACCTTTGCCGTAACTACCTGGCGGTCGATCGATGATGCTTGACTACGACCAAGCGGGCCAGCTGCCCGTACTCCCGGGACTTATCGCACCTGCTGCTGTTGCGAAACGCCTTCAGCCCGGCTGTGGCTTCGCGGTTGACCAGGCCGCCGGTCCTGTCGACTGGACCCGGACCTCGGTCGAAAACCAACGTGACAACGAATGCACCATCGTCTATCGGTCCGCCATCGGCCTGGATGCCGTATGTACCGTGCGCCTGTTGTCGGGGCATCGTGTCGCCGTCTATCAGACAACCCTAACCAACACCTCGGCATCAGCCGTTACCTGTACCGGGGCAGCCCCGTTATCCCTGCGACTCACGGATGTCGAGGGCCCGCGGATCAAGTGCTGCAGCGGTGCGGCAAACGCCTGCGGCTGGCCACACGCGCGGGAGTATCCACCGGATGCCTTTCGGCCGCGCGAGATCGTCCCGCATTTCCCGAGGCCGGTGATGTTTTCGAGCGACGGGGTGGGGGAGCGGCGCACCGGCTCTTCAGCGAAGTATCTGCCGTTGTTCATGTTTTGCCCGGAAGCCGCCTGGGACAGTCCCGGTTTCTTCTTCGGCCTCGAGTGGTCGGGGATGTGGGAGGCTGGCGTCACCTTTGGCGATGCACGGGACGTCATCGACATCCGTGTCGGTCCGAAAGTGTCGAATCTCGTGCTTGAGGCGGGCGCTTCCATCGCGCTGCCGGCTGCACACATCGGTTTCTTTGAAAACGGTTTCGAGTCCGGCACGAACGCCTGTCGACGTTACATATACGACTGCCTGACACCCCATTACCAGGGCAAGCCGACACTGCCGGCCGTGGCCTACTCGGTGTGGCCGGGATTCGAGGACGACTTTACCCAGGACGACCTCTTTCCACACGTCGATGCCGCCGCAGAAATGGGGGTCGAGATGTTCATGGTGGATGCGGGTTGGTATGCCGGCGGATATCCGTATGGGCTCGGCGACTGGGAGGTCGATCTCGGGAAGTTTCCCGATGGCTATGAGGCGTTCAGTGCGTACGCGCGGGCCCGTGGCGTCGGTGTGGGCCTCTATGTCGACGGTACCGCCTGGCCTGGCACAAAACTGCCGACCGCACACCCGGAATTCTACTATGATTTGCCCGAGAGATACCTGCCGCTCAAGTACAACTTCAGCCGGCGCGATGCGTGCGACCACATGGTCGAAATGATCAGCAGCTGGTGCGAGCGGTTCGATTTGCGGTACTTGCGGGCTGATTTCTACTGCGACCCGCTGGGCGGTAAAAAGGCATTTGTCCACGGCTGCACGCGTTGGGACCTGATCGATGATGCCATTCTGTTCGACTGGGACATGATAGATCCTCACGGCACCATGCGCTTTGCCCATTTAGAAGGTTTGTACTATGTATTGGAATCGGTGACGCGTCGCAACCCTGACCTGATGCTCGAGCTCAACAACGGCGGCGGCAACAATATCGATCTGGGCACGCTGGGCCGCCATCATTGTTCCTGGCTCAGTGACAACAGCTGGAACCCGTTCACCTGTTCGTTCGCGCAGCTCGGTGCCAACACATTTGTGCCCGGCAACTATCTGGCGATGGCACTCAGCGTGTCAGGGAACGACGATACCCGGGCAACCGAATGTGATTACTCCGATATCGCGTTTCTCGGCCGGATGGCGGGTGAATTCATGCTGGCGGGGCATATCGCCAAGTGGCCGGCGGACGTGCGGTCGCGCGGCCGCCACTGGATCGGCGTCTTCAAGCGCATTCGCCACTTGCTGGTCAAGGAGTTCTATCGCCTGCTGCCGCCGCCGCAATCCGAAGCCGACTGGGACGCCGCGCAATTCTGTGATGGCCCGGAAACGGGTATCGTCTTTGTGTTCCGTCGCACTGGCGAGACGGCGATTCAACGGCTGCGTCTGCGTGCCATCGACAGCGACCGGGATTATCGAGTCACCGATGAAGCTACCGGCGATGGGGGCATTGTCACCGGACACGAGCTGGCGACCGAAGGCTTGCGCGTGGAACTGGCGGTGAGCTCGGCGAAGCTGTTTTCGTATTGCCCGGTGTAGGTGCGAATGGCACGAACGGCAGACAAGGTCGGAGATTAAAAGGGAAAACCAGGGAACTCGATGCGACCGGATAACAGGTCAATTCGAAATCCCTGATTCACGGTTGGTACAAGTACTCTTTTGGCTGGCCGCCTGGACGACGGTAATCCAGCCAGTCGTACCGTCCCGCGCGACCGTCCGGCAGCAGGACGACTGCACCGTCGTTGTGATGAATGCCGGGCGAGAAATAGGCAGCAAGACCATTAAAGTTAGAGCCGTTCCACACCTGGCCCCCGGCTCCCGAGGTCTGTGCGTTCCAATTCAGCGTTTCGAGATGATCGACCAGGATTATCGCATCCGCGAAGTGAATTCGCTCGAGCTTGTGGCAAGACAATGCATATATATTGCTGGGCGGGGGACAACCTCCCGACACTGAGCCGTCATAGCCGAACATATAATCATAGGTTTTCGGGCCGTATTCAGAGTGACCGGCACCGGCTATCCAGACTTCATCAGTGGTTAGCGGGCAATCGAACGTGGGTACTTTCCGGCCAAGGTCAAAAAGATTTCTCTGCGATCCGTCCAGTGTAGCGGAGGCAACATAGTCCTCGAAAATCAGGAACCACTCGCCCAGGAAGGGATGCCCCCACTGATTAACCGAGTAGTGCGGCAGATACCCCTCATAGTCGCCGGCATACATGTGGATCCCGATTCCCAGCTGCTTCATGTTACCGATGCACACGGTAGTCATCGCCTTGGACTTGGCCATCTGCAGCGACGGCAACAGCATCGAGGCGAGGATCGCAATGATGGCGATGACAACCAGCAGCTCGATGAGTGTGAACCTGGTTGTGCCTGGCGGATTTTTGCTTCGTATTCCCGTTGCCATGATGGTGGTTCCGCGGCGCAGTGGTTTGACATGAGGCCTACAATTACACGTCATGCCTAATATTTTGCTTTCGCGCATTCCAAAGTCAAGAGGGGGGGGGCATGATCCTACGCAAACTTGCTCTTCGCACCGGCCTTTGATGATACGCAGGCGCGGCAGGCTCATGCTGACATTTGACCACAGTCGTTGCATACCCGGGATCTGTTCATAAAGTTTTGTATCTTTCATACTCGGATTTTGTCTGAGCAAATCATAAATCCCACGCTAATGTCTGAAGAACCTTTTTGCATTTCATGAGCAAGTATGGCAACGGATCGACAATCGACGACTGCAGGCCGCGGCTGCTGGGACTTAGTTGAATGAAACGAAGTCATGACAAGGACCTGTCGCCGGATCCGCAACGCCCCTTCGTGACCGGCATCGAATACTACCGCCCGCCGACGCCCCGGCCGGAGTTCTGGGACGGTGACCTGGCCACCATTGCTGCGGCCGGCATGACGATTGCCCGCACCTTCTACTCCTGGGACTGGTCATGGCCGGAACCGGATCGTTTCGACTTCAGTGATCTGGATGAGTTGATGGACACCGCCGCGCGTCACGGCTTGAAATTCTGGATCGACACACCGCTGGGAACGCACATGACCTGCCCGATTTGGATGATCCGGCAGCACCCGGACATGCGGGCCGAACGCCAGGACGGCAGTATTCAGCGTCCGACATCCGCCGGTGCGTCGCCGCACGGTGCGATGACTCACAACTTTGATCACCCGATGTGGCGGGTTTATGCCGAACAGTATCTGCGTGAGATTGTGCCGCGCTACAAGGATCATCCTGCCATGGGCATCTGGGGTACGTGGGACGGCATCAGCTTTGCCGCCGCCTGGTCGGGCGGCGGCGGGTATCCGCCGTACAATGACTACACCATCGCGCGTTACCGGGATTGGCTCAAGGCATCCTATACCCTGGACGAGTTGAACGAGCGGTTGCTGCGCCGATACGCTTCCTGGGAACAGGTGGAGGCGCCGCGATCCAATAAGGCGCCGGCCGAGATGCTGCTCTACCGCCGGTTCCATTACGAGAACATGGCCGATCATCTCGGCTGGATGGCGGACCTGGTCGATCAGCTCGATGGCTGTCACGAGCAGCGGTCACATGGCACGTCGTACCCGGAACCACGCGACGAAATCTGCAGTCCGGTGATCGACAGTTGGGGGTTGTCACATCACTCCGCCGACCGCCTGACCAGCAGCGATCCCTACAGTGTCGCGTGCGAATGTTTCGGCTTCCTCTCGTGCCGGACGATGGGCCGCAACAACCGCTGGTGGAACGAGGAGATTTACTCCAGCTTCGTCGGTGGCATTGCGCCGCGCGAGAAACGCACGATCCCCGAGGAATCGACAATGTTCCTGTGGCTGACCCTGATCGAGGGCGGCGCCGGTGGGCTGTATTGGCAGTACCGCCCGGAATACATGACCTTCGAGGCGCCCGGACTGAGCGTCATGGCGGCGGACGGACGGCCGTCGCCGCGTTGGGGGGCGATCGAGACTGCCATCGGGCAGATTGGTCAAATCAGCGCACACCTGCCGGTGATCATTGATCCGGCCGATATTGCGATAGCTTACAGTGCGCCGAGCAGTGAGATTTTTACCTTTGGCGGCCAGGAAAATTCGTTTGTCTATGAGCAACGCGGTCTTTACCGGACCCTTTGGAAACACAGCATCCCCCAGGACATGGTGACGCCGGGCATGGACTGGTCGCAATACAAGCTGGTGTACCTGCCGAACTTCGCGCTGCTCGATGATATCGCGGTGGCGCGGCTGCGTGGGGTATTGCAGGATGACGCCGGCCCTGCAATCGTGGCCGACGGTCACTTCGGCACCTTCGACGGCAAGGGGCACTGGAGCTTCGAGCCACCGGAAGGCCTGGGTGATCTGCTCGACGTGCGTGTGGTCGATTTCGACATGATCAATGACCACGATGTTGCGACGGCTGCGAACGTGCTGCGCACAGAATTCGGTGAGTACCCGGTCGCGGCGCCCTGTCAGTATCTGATCCTGGAGCCGCAGGGCGGGATGAAGCCGATTGCGCACATTGGCGATGATGTCGTCGGTGTGCAGTCCGCCGACGGCCGCTTTACATGGTACGGGATTTCGTTGTGCTGTACGGATGCCACGGCAGTGTCCGGCCAGCCGATGACGGATCAGAAGACAACCGGTGTGGTACATCCGGATGTCGCTCTGCCACTGGTGAGCCGTCATGGCATTGCGCCGGTCTGCCGGTTCGCGGGCGATCGGCTGGTGGCATACCGCCGGGGCTCGCAGCTCGGCGGCTCACTCCTGTTCCTGCTCAATGTCGAGCGCCGCACCGCGCGCACAACGGTAACACCGGAGTGGCCGGTCACCGCGGTGACTGACCTGTTGACCGAAGCAGAGCTGCCGGTCAACGCGGGGGCATTCGAGATCACCCTCGAATTCGGCGATGTCCGAGTGCTCCATTGCAGCGACAGTTAACCCGGCGGCAGTTCAAACCACCCGCATATCCGGGCGGCAGCCCTCATTTTCGCCGGGCATCGGCTCGTTCCGGCACGGTTACCAGGATCCTGTTCGTTCTGCAACTGCCTTAGTGAAGTGAGAACTCAATCTCCTTGGCGGTGATGAACTCGAGCAGTACGGGGGTGCCGGCCTGCGTCTTTTCAATCCCACGGCGGATGGCCGGGATGATCTCGGCCGGTTCCGTCACGCGCTCGCCGTAGCCGCCGAAGGCCTTGGCCATGTCGGCGTAGTTCCCTGAAATATCAGTGGCCCGATACTTCTCTGTGGACACGGGCATGTCGGGCAGTTCGATCGCCATCGAAAAGTTGTTCAGCAAAATCGACAGGATGGGGATTCGCTCACGGACCGCGGTTTCGAAATCCATGCCGGTCATCCCGATCGCGGCGTCGCCCCACACATTGACGCAGAGCTTGTCCGGTTTGGCCAGCTTGGCACCCATGGCCAGTCCGAGTCCATATCCCAGCTGCGTCGTCTTGCCCCAGCCGATGTAGGAAAGCGGACTAATGGATTCCCAGAACGGTGCGAGTTGATCACGGGGACTGCCGGAGTCATGGGTAATGATGGTGTTTGCCACATCCACGGTGTGCATCAGGTCCCAGATCACCCGGTAGGGGTTGAGGGGCAGCTCGTCAGAAGTCAGCTTGGGCATCCACTTGGCCAGCCAGTCAGCTTTGCTGGACTTAATCTCTTGCGTTACCTGTTCGACGCGCCCGCGTGTTTTACCGCCGAGGCGTTCGCGGATTTCATCCAGCAGTGCTTCCAGGGTCAGGCGGGCGTCCCCGACCAGGGCGTATTCCGACGTCACGCCCTGGTTGATATCCGCGGGATCGAGCGTGGCGTGGATGATGGTCTTGCCTTTCGGCATGGGCACCGCGAAGTTGGTGATGCCGAAGCTGCAGCCGATGCCGAAAATCACGTCGGCGTTGTGCAGAAAGTCGTGCACCGGTTGGGGGTAGGAGCGATTGCCGGCTCCCAGGTACAACGGATGGTTTTCGGGGAAAGCGCTTTTACCGGGAAGGCTGGTGGTCACGGGCGCTTCCAACAGCTCCGCCAGGTCGCGCAGTGCTGCCCACGCCTGGGCGTAGTGAATGCCCTGGCCGGCGTAGATCACGGGCCGCTCGGCTTCCAGCAAGACGCCGGCGATTTCTCGCACCGCCTCGAGATCCGGGCCGTAACGCAAGGCGGCCGGCGGACGATAGTCCACAGGTTCCGGTATGTCTTCATCGAACACGTCAATGGGAAATTCCACCAGCACCGGGCTGGGCCGGCCGTTTTTCACCTGGGTGAAAGCGCGCCGCAGAACATCCGGCACGTGTTGCGCCAGGGTGACTTGTTCGCAGGACTTGGTAACCTGGCGGTAGTTGACAAAGGAATTGAAGTTGGGCGCCACGTTGGTGAGGGAGCGCGCGAAACCCATTGGCAGAACGACGATTGGCACCGAGTCGCAATATGCCTGGGCCACACCGCCAAAGGCGTTTTCCGATCCGGGGCCGCTTTGCATGCAGAACACACCGATCTTCTGGCCGGAATTTACCCGGCTGAAGGCGTCGGCCATGTGAACGCCGGTACGCTCCTGGCGAACGATGACCGGGCGAATGTCGACGTTCGCCGCCGCGTCGATGATCGGGTTGAATGGATAGGCAAAAAGGTACTCCACCCCTTCCGCTTTCAGGATTTGAGCAACCGCGTCAACAACTTTCATCTGGATCCTCCCGGAATATTATGTCCAGCCGTCGCAGCCCGGCCGTCAGTTCCCCGGCGTGGCCGGCACGGTAGACGAGGACGTTCACCCCGAGTTCCCGCGCTGCCGCAACCTTCTCCTGGTCGTCGTCCACGTACACGAGCCCGGTTGGTTCGCATCCGGATTCCCGTATCATCAACTCTGTGAAGCGTCTGTCCTGCTTGGAAAGACCGTGCTCAAACGAGTATACCTCGAGATCGAACAATTTCCGAAAGCCGTACCGGCTCTCGAGAAAGTCGATGCGATCCCGGGTATTGTCCGAGAATGCGATGATTTTGTATTGGCCCTTCAGGGTTTGTATCAACCGGTGGATATCCTCGTCCAGTTTATACCCCTTGTGCCACGCCTCCTGTATCCGGGACACGTCATAGCCGCCGGGAAGCTCGCCCCGGGCATTGTCCCAGAACTCGTCATTGGTGATGACCCCCTTTCGCAGGTCGACGCTCCGGGGCGAGACGAACACCTTCAGGATGAGGTCCCTGTCATACCCGTATTGCCGCGCCAGCTCGTCGGCGGCCTGTTCCTTCCCCTCGCTGAAGAGGACGCCGCCGAGGTCGAATACCGCCGCCTTGATCATCTGAAATCCTCCAGCGGCAGCCCTAAGCCCAGGTACACGGCACCAGGAGATCCTCGTCCGCATCGGTTCCGTGTCTGCCTTTGTTCTCCCCTTCACCCGCCTCGGGCAGGTCGTGCTGGCCGTGGTCGGCGAGGACGATCACACCGTAACCATGGTCGACGAGGTGGCGGTGCAACCTGTCGATGCGGCCGTCGGTCTCCTGCAAAGTCGGCACGACTGCCGGCGAAGACGGCCCGTATTTGTGGAAGATCCCGTCAGTCCAGTACAGTTGCGCGATGAGAAACTTCGGCGCGTCATGATCCACGATGCGAATTATCTCGGTTTCCGTGCCGCCATCTGACCCGTCCCCGCCGTCACCCCGTATATCGGCGTGACGGCCGAGAAATTCGTAGCCCGTATGCCCGCGCAGGCCGACCCCGGCAGTCTGTCCTCCGGAGTCACGGACCGTATCGAACAATGTCTCGCAAGCAATTGTATCGGTCTTGGCATCCACCCCGTGTACCGCTTGGTCCGCGCCTGTCAACATTGCGGAAAAACACACGGGCGTAATCGACGGCATCACCGAACGCATCACGATACTGTGTACATCGTGCAGCCTTGAAAGATGCGGCATTTCATGGCGCCAGCATCGGAATGGGAAGAGTCCCAGCGCGTCCGGCACGATGACCGCCACCTGTTCGCGGCCCGACAGGTCCTGGACGATCTGCGGGATGGCCGTTCCCTTTGATTGCGCCGGCGGCGGCAGCCCCAGGACGGCACTCACCGTCGGTGCCAGGTCTTTGGTGGAGTAGGTTTCCATGTGATATCATCCCGAATGACAGTTGCGGGACAGGCCATTTTTTGCCGTGTACATACCATGTTCGTCAGGCGGGGGAATTACCACGCGGCGCCCACGAAAATGTCGATCGAAAACGGTGCGTAAGCGTCTACTGCACGACTTTGTGTTTGCGGTGCTGGCCGGGCGCGCGTGACAAGGCCCCGGAATCCCCCATTGCCTTGCAAAACTGCAATCATGGCCCCACTCTTACCGCATGAATGCAGCCGACTATCCCGTTTCATCCTACGATCTCCACGCCCACACCTGCTGGAGTTTTGACGCGATCGAAGATCCTGAAGCGTACTTCCGCCGGGCGACCGAGCTCGGTATAACCTGCATTGCCGTTACCGATCACTTTCATCTCGATTCTCTTCCGGAAGTAACCGAGATAGCCA
>JASLZG010000063.1:339-18699 GCA_030754995.1 Lentisphaeria bacterium | reverse complement strand
GGTACAGGCCGTCCATCGTCAGGCTGTGGGCGCAGCAGCCCGTGGTGCTGACAGTGATGCAGCGGCCGGCCCCGATCACCGCGGTCCAGCGTTGATTGGTCTGGTCGTCGTGGTTTTTCGTCGGCAGCCGTTCAACGGCGCTGTGCGGCGCTTCGCTGATGCCTCGATCCGGCTCGAATCCGAGGGGCACCTCGATCTTCAGCATGGTGTCCTTGTGATTGCACAAAACCCGGTCACGGATCTCGAAGCCGAGCTTGTGGTCAATCACGTAATGGCGGATCACCGCCGACTGATCGAGCACGAACATGGCCTCGACAACCGTGCGCACCGGTCCCGACTCGACAATCCGCACGGCCCGCGCCGCCAGCCGACGGCGTTTCTTCCACTTGTCCGAGGGCAGCGGCGAAAGCGCCGCCGCGGCCGCCGCCGTCGCCAGGCGAAACCGGCCCGACGGCTTCTTCCAGCCGGGCACCTGCCTGAACTGTGCCCGCAGGTCCGTCACCTGTGCCGGGTCGCCGGTCGTCCAGCAGGTGTCGATGTCGTCGAACACCACCGGACAGAAGGCACCGGCGGCGACGAATGAGCTCGACCCGCCCCGGGCGGTGATCGCATCGACCAGGCCCGACCTGGGGTTGATCCGGATAGTGACCGCCCCCGCAGTGAGCTCGAGGTTGGACCGTGTCAGCGCCGGCAGAGGCGGCCGTTTATAGCCGTTGACGACGTATGTTGCCTCGAATCGCTGGATCTCCCATGGCGCCAGGTCGAGCGGAATCGCCAGGCGCACCACCCAGACAAGGCAGAGATTGTTTGGCGGCTCGATCTGCTGGAACGCCACTTTGCGGCCGTTGCGCCGCAGCACGATTTCAATGTCACCCATCGGGCAGTGGTCTGTCGAATAATCGACTTCGATCACCGTCTTGAGGCGGAACCCGTGCGGGTTCAGGACGAAAATCGGCACGGCCTCCCCGTCTGCCGGCGCACCGCCGATCAGGGCATGGACGGCGCCGAACCGGACCCGTCGCAGCTTCTCCCGGGCGTGCCCGAGCAGCTCCAGCGTATCCTTCTCCACCTGCGGTATGCCGGAACCGGGCAAGGCGTCGTGGAATTCCGAAAAGAGAATGTCCTTCCACGCCACGTCCAGGTCCTTCGCCGGGTAGCCGGCACGCCGGTACCACCAGGCCAGGGCACAGAGCCGTTCGGTCGAAGCCATCAGGCTCTCCGCCTCGCGATGGCTGCGCTTGACCCGTGCCATCGACGTGTAGCAGCCGTTGAACGACCGCTGCATTTCGCCGCCGACGATCGGCAGGCGTTCGTGATGCGGGGCGATCCCCGCAAAAAAGTTCTCCGGCGTCGAATGCCGCAGCTCCAGTTCCGGACGCTCCTTGAAATAGCCAAGCAATTCCTCGTACTCGCGGCGCGAGGGGCCGCCGCCATGGTTGCCCAGGCCCCAAAGGATCATCGTCTCCGGCTCGTCCGCATAGTGGGGCAGGAACTTGTCGAGCTGCCTGGTGATGTCGAACCACGACAGGTAATGATCATCGCTGCGCCGCGCCAGGAGCTCGACACCCGACCTGCATTGCCAGCGAAAGGCGCCGACCGGCAGGTCATAGGTGCCATGATCGGGGCGGCAGAAGATGTACGAGTCCATGCCGCAGCCCTTGAGGATTTGCTGGAACCCCTCGGGGTGCCCGAACGTATCGAAATTGTAAGCGGTCGTCGGGCGCGCACCGAATTTTTGCTTGAAATAGAGGAGCCCCAGCAGGAACTGACGAATATGGCTTTCACCGTTCGGATTGTTGGCGTCCGGCTGCAGCCAGGCACCGCCCGCGATATGCCAGCGACCGGCGCGCACCAGCTTGCCGAGGCGTTTGAACAGCGCCGGCTCATACGTCTCGATCCAATGATACAGCAGCGCTTCGTTGTGGTTGAAAACAAATCCGTCGTGCGCCTCGCAAAAGTCGGCCGCAACCCGAAAGGTGGAAACCGCTTCCGTCAGTCCGTCTTCCCAGGTCCATTGCCAAACCGGATCGAGATGGGCGTTACAGACAAGATGTATCACACGTTCAGGCATAACAGACCCAATTTGCACTTGCCGGCCCGATAAGCAACCACCTGTCGACGACGGCCCCCTGCGGACCCCCTCATCTTCGATTGAAAGCCGCTTCCACGAAGGCAATATTACCTATACGTTGGTTTTGCTTCTTCATTCGCCACACGGCATTCGGCTGGGCACCTTCCCTGCTTGACCGTCACGATCGGAGCTTCATTTGACCAACGACTAGAGGAACCGGCAATGACTGATGAATTACCTGGTTGTTCTGTCGGGGCGAGATCATACCGTTGTTCGACTGCGGTGCGGCGTTTTACCCTCATCGAACTATTGGTGGTAATAGCCATCATCGCCATTCTGGCCTCCATGTTGCTGCCCGCATTGACGCAGGCGCGGGAAATGGGCCGGCGCGCTGTGTGCAAGAGCAACGTGAAGCAGCTGTACCTGGTCATGTACTCCTACACCGATGACGCCCTGCATTTCCCGCAATACATCGAATGCCCCTGGCATGTGGTGAACGACCTGAGAGATTACGCCGGCGTCACCGACAGGACGCCTATCGGCAACAGTATATTCTACTGTCCGACAACGCCGGCCCGCTTCGATCCCGCACCGATCAACAACTGGCCCCACTACTACAATCCGCCGCATTACTCCGGGCAGGGCAACAGCTACGCCACCAACCATCATTTCGGCATGCACTCGGACGAACCGACCCATATGTCCCGCGACACCTGGGGGCCGTGGACCGGGAAGGAGGCCGGGCTGCCGATCTACGCCGATGTGCCGGACGGTTACCTATACACCGCCTATGGCTGGGGCAACCATATCAGTTGGGGACAAATGACCTACAATGGGACATGGGGCTTCTGGCACAGCAACAAGGCCAATTGCGTGTTCCTCGACGGTCACGCCGAGACCGTCGGCCCCCGGGAAGCGGCGGCCCTGCCGGTGTCGTTGGACGATGTCCGGTGGGATTGACCAGCGGGGCGAATAGGCGTTAAGATTCGTTGTCGAGCGCCGGCCAGGTGGTTTCGACGATGTCGCCCTCCCCCATCCGCCGGCATTGCGATTATCGCGATCCCAACTGTTGCCCCGCAAGATATGGCCGATCCACAAGGTGTTGTGTCGAACAACAGTGTTGACAAAGAATATGGGCTTCATTAGTGTACACAACATGGGAAACCGCCCAAATTCAATTTGCTTCCGCCGATGGAAGACATCGTTTACGCTCATCGAATTACTGGTTGTGATCTCGATAATCGCGATCCTCGCCTCGATGCTGCTGCCGGCCCTGAACCAGGCAAAGACCCGTGCCAAGATTGTCTTGTGCATCGGCAATCTGAAACAGCTCGGCAGTGCCATCCTGCAGTATTCGGATGACCACGAGACCCAAACACCACCGACCCAGGTGGGCGACCCGGTCGCCCGCCCGGGTGGCGACGCTGAATATGGCTATGTCGGCTGGGGCATGGAATACGACGGGGTGCGAAGACCTGTCGGCGCCTGCCGAATTGTCGATGACTACATTTCGAGCAGCGCCGGCAAAATTTTCTTTTGCCCTTTAATGTCCCATTCATCACATCAGTACGATGGCGTTGTTGGCTGGGTAAATTGGAAAAACCCGGCCGCTAATGCTGATTTGGGGTATTTTACCCGCGTTGGGCTGAGCCTGAAGCGTTTCTCCAGCCCCCCGGCCCTGATGTCGGATATCTGGTATGCCGGTAACAATCTATACGGCCATCCGAAGATGGGGGACATGACCCTTTGGGGCGACGGCTCTGTCTCCTGGGTACCGCAACTTAACAGCATCCAAGGACCTTGGCACCACTCTGACTGCGTGGCAATCTGGAACTCATTCGACGCCGCCTACTGACTCTTGCCCCTCGCGCCATGCGAACCGTCCCACCGAACATTGTTCAACGCCACCGGCAAAGCCGACGTTATTGCTCCAGCCACAGACTGCATGGAGAGGAACGTCAGGTACGTCATTGCAGCAGGTGGGAAGACCCGCCACCTCGTCCGAGGTAGCTTAAATCCTGCAAAACCGCGGAAATGAAGACGTGACAACCGACCGGGAAAAAGAGATGCGGCTGTACTTTGCCGAAGGCTATCACGGCGGTTCTGTAGCGATGGGCCGCTGGGGCGAGAAGGGATTTCACCAATGCCCGCTCTGGGAGTTCGGCACTTATGTACCACGCTGGCTGCGAGAGCACCTGTTCCGGCGAATCGACACCTTCCCGGACTACAAGGCCGCGCTTGAAATCGAGGCGGGTACCTTTGAATACTGGGAACAGCACGACCCGGAGCTCGTCGCCGAGATCAGGCAACGAATCGAGCTTGGCCAGCTGGAGATCGTCAACGGTACGTACTCGCAGCCATACGGCCATGTTCTCGGGCACGAGTCGATGGCGCGTCAATTCCTTTACGGCCAGGAGATCCTCGAACGACTGACCGGATCACGGGCCACGACGCTCTCCTGCCAGGAGCACATGTTCGTGCCGAACATGCCGGGACTGCTGGTGGCCGCTGGCGTCGACGCCGTTATCCTGCGGGCACACATCCACCATTTCGGCTGCTGTCCGCCGATCGACGAGGAATTCGTTCACTGGCGCGGGCCGGACGGCAAGACGATTCCGGCCATCCCCAACTATTTCACCGATCGTTATCCATATGGTTTCGAGGAAGAGACCTTGATCGAATGCGAACGACTGGCCGCCGCACGAGGGGTCAAGCGCATGCTGTTCTCGCAGGGCCTCGATGTCTCACATGACCAGGACTTCATCGAGGCGGTCCTGAAGGGCGGCCCGGAGGCCGAGCCATACGACGTCAATGAACGTCTCTGGCACGACGAGTTTCTGCTCTCCGAATGGTGGCCGCCAATGGGGATTTCCGACAAGAAGCTGCGAATGCTGTACCAACGCGGTTATACCCCCATCCTGCCGTCGACGTTCATCGATGGCTACGACCCGGAACAGGGCAAGCCATACGATTTCGATGCCGATTATTTCCATTACGCCTTTCTCTTTGGTGCCTTCGGCGACGCCGCGGTTGTCGCGATCAAGCGGGCCGAGGCAGCGTTGTATGCGGCCGAGATCACCGACGTTTTCCTGGAGCTGAGCGGCTTCGAGAGCGACGACCGCGACCGTGCCGCCCTCGAACAGGCCTGGAAACAGGTGCTCGAGGCGCACTCACACGACATCCACGTGTCGTTGACCTCGTTCAGCCTCGCGGTGAGCGACTTCCCGGTGCGGATGGCCGAGGACTGGTGCCGCGACGCAGCGAAAAGTGCCGGGTCGATTGCCGCCCGCAACTGCCGGGCACTGGTACAGCAGCACGTCACCGAACCAGCGGCGGAGCCGCACATCGTGCTGTTCAACCCGCTCTCCTTCCGGAGGACGGATGCAGCCACGGTCGCCGTTGAATTGCCGCAGGGATTTGCCCGCGGCTTGCGGCTCTTTGGCGAATCGGGCGAGGTGCCGTTCGACTGCCTGCGGTGCCGGCGGTTTCCCGACGGCTCGATTTGTGCCGCCGACCTGGTCCTCCCCGTCGACATACCCGGCACCGGCTTTCAGGTTCTCGATATCGAGCCCACCGCGGACCTGCCGGAGCTGGAACCCGTTCCCGCCGCGACGGTGAACACGGGCTGCATCGAGGCAACCGTCGCCGACGGCGGCACCCTGGCAGCGTTGAAGCTGGTGGATGATCACCGTGACATGCTTGCCAGCGACGCGTTCCGGGGCAACGAACTCACCGCCGACTTCCTCGAAGGCATGGTGCGAACCAGCGACCGAGCGGCTGCCGGCGAATGCTCCCGAGGCCGCTACCTGACGGAACTCGAAACGGCAACGTCGCTTGGGGAAATGCCGGTTTCAGCCCGCCTCAGGTTCTACCGGAACTCAGCCCGAATCGATTTTCACACCGAGATCGACTTCGACAAGGACGTCTCCACGAGGCAAACGGACGAAGCGGGACACTCCTACATGGAGTGGGACAATGTCGGGGCCGTGCGGGTCCACTTCAATCCTTCTTTCCCGGGTGAATTTTTCACCGACTTCCCGTTGTCGGTCGAGCCCTCTTCGCGGCAGACGATGCCCGGCCAGAGCTTCGGCTGCCTGACCAATGGGGAGGTTGGTATGACGTTGATCAATTGCGGCAATATCGGCTATTACCGCGCCCCGGAGAAGGGTATCGGATTGTCACTGATCCTGGCCTCGGGCAACAGTGCGTATCGGTACGGGCCCTACCCGTTGAGCGGCAAGATTGCCTTTGACTACTCCCTCATCCCGCATCGCGGTGATTGGGTGACGGCGGGATCGGTATTGCGCGCCGCCGAGGTGCGCACGCCGGTGCACGCGGCGACGGTTCACGGCCGCCTTGCCGCGGAGCTGCGGCAGCCGTTCATGCAGATTGCCGACGAGCGTGTCCTGGCAACAACCCTGTTCCAACGCAAAGGCGTTGTTTTTTTGCGCCTGTGGAACAGCTTGCCAGAGCCGGTGGAAACGGAGGTCACCTGCAGGTTCCCGCTGCAAGGTGTACGCGCCACCGACATTTTCGGGGAGAGCAGCCGGGCTGTGGCGGTGACGAAAGACCGTTTCGGGGTGGCGCTCGCACCATTCGAACTGACAACGCTGGTGCTCAGGGAGGATGGCTGAACGCTCCGGTGATCGGGACAACAGGAAAACTGGTGGAAAACCAATGGAGGGACCGGTGGGAAAACCACGAATCGTAATAATTGGCGGCGGCAGTACGGCATGGGCTCCAATGATCGTGCGGGACATGCTGATGACGGAGGCGCTGCGTAGCGCCGAATTTGTTCTCTATGATATCGACCGGAAGGCAGCCGGGCTTGTGGCCGACGTATTGGCTCTCGTACAGGAATCCCTGGGCACAAGCGCCCGGATCATCCCCACCGACAACAAGGCCAAGGCATTCAAGCAGGCCGACTACTTCGTTATTGCGGTCTCCACGGGTGGCCTGAACGCCATGGCCCGCGACCTGGCCATCCCCGAGGACTACGGCATTTTCCACACGGTGGGTGACACCTCGGGTCCCGGCGGATGGTCCAGGACCCTGCGCAACTTCAAGGTCTTCGTCGAGTTCGGGAAGGACATCAACCGGTATGCGCCCGGGGCCATGGTGCTCAACTACACGAACCCCATGACAACGCTGACCAAGGTGCTGCACGAAGTGTGCGACGGCCCGGTGGTGGGGCTCTGCCACGGCCTCTTCGAGAACCTCCGTTTCATCAAGAATCTTTACGCCGTCGAGAGCGAGGACGAAATATCGGTGCAATATGCCGGCTTGAATCACTTCTTCTGGATCACCGAGGTGCGGGTGCCCGGCAAGGACCTGATGCCTGATCTCAAACGGCGCATGATGACCAGGGGGTTCACGCCGTTGATGCGCCTGGCCCGAGTCGACCCCACGGGCAGCAAGTTGTGGCGCGAACTGGCCACCGAGCTCGGGCGGTTGACCGGGGCCATGCCGTACCTGGGTGACCGGCACACCTGCGAGTTCCTGCCCGGCTACATCACCAGCAAGCGGAACATGCGACAATACAAACTCCTGCGGACGTCCGTGGCGGAGCGCCGCGAGGGGATGCGGAAGCGGAAACATAAACTGACGAGATTTGCGGCCAAGGGAATCCCTGACTCGTTTCTGACCAGGAGCCGTGAAACTGCCGCCGATATCATCGCGGCACACCGTACCGGCCGGCCGTTCATCGACGTGGGGAATCTGCCAAATATCGGACAGGTGGCCAACCTGCCGATCGGCACGGTTGTCGAGACAGCGGTTCGCGTCGACTCCAACGGCTTCTCGCCGATTGCCTTCGGCGACCTGCCGAAACTGGTGCAAGGTTTCGTGGAGCCGTTGGCGCACGTTTTTGACCTTACCGTGGCAGCCTGTTTTGCCCAGGACCCTAAACTCGCTTTCCAGGCCCTGCAGCTTGACCCGGTATGCTCGCATCTGAACAACAAGGAGATTGAGGAGATGGGCCGCCGCCTGATTCGTGCCCATCGACGCTTCATGCCCGAGCTGACCGCCTAGCCCCCGAGGGCCGAAGATGATCGGTGTCCAGGACGCTGCGGTGCCGAAATGGACGGGCCGAACTCACTCGCCTGGCGGGGCCGCTTCCACCATTTCCTGATCGTCACTGCGCGCCATGGGCAGACCCGCATCGGGGTCGCGACGATGGATGGCGACGGGGCCGGGGACGGGATTACGCCGGCAACCCGGGCCACCAACCCGTTCGCCGAAACCGT
The DNA here is from genome assembly GCA_030754995.1 of Lentisphaeria bacterium. Lineage (GTDB taxonomy): Bacteria > Verrucomicrobiota > Lentisphaeria > JABSQK01 > CAJWLW01 > CAJWLW01. The sequence goes on along the minus strand of JASLZG010000063.1, from coordinate 10,383 downwards.
TACCGGCGAGCTTCAGTTCGCCACGCCGCTGGGAAGTCCATGGCCGGTTGCCCCGCGAACGGTTGTTCTTTCGACTCCTCCCGGGGATACGCAGACCCATACCCTGGGCATAGCTTACGATGGCGATCCGAAAGAAGAAGATACCGGGCAGTGGCAGGCCAGGTGTATCGCTTCGCTGAAGGTCGGGAAGAAACTGGTCGGGCTGCTGCTCGGCGCCGGGCTCGCGGCATGCGCAGTCACCGGTACCCGGCGCTGATTCCTCAATCCTGCAATCCTTCAATCACCACCGTTCCCATCTTCGCCACGTCCCTGAATGCTATCGTTGCATCGTACTGCCAGGACCACAGCCAGCGGCTGTTGTCGGTGGTGCGGTTGCGAATGAAATTGGCCCGCAATGTCTCGCCGGCCTTTGGTGAACCGCCCAGGTCGCTCCAGGGAATTGCCATTTCCACAACGTAGCGGTCGTCCAGTTTCGCGGCCGCCACTTTCGCCGCGCTGTCCCACTTCTCCTCGGCCTCTTTGTCACCGTCATACAGGACGCCGGCGGCGCTGACCATCCATTGCCTGAAATAGCCGTCGGCATCGGCGTCGCGATGGATGAATACTTCAATGCAGTCGTCGTACCACAGTTCGCCGTCGCGCCCCTTCGCCCTGGTGCGCACTGCCGCCATGTTCGGTTCCAGGCATTCGAGCAGGAGATTAAGGCCGTGTTCGTCGTGACACAGCCGGACAAAGCTCCGGCCGGCGTCGCGTATCCTGAGGTTTCGGCAATGATACAGGATCTCCTGCGGCACCGCGGATTCCCAGGCGGCATCACCCGCAAGGCCGTCGATCGTCGGTGACTGCCGGCAGCGGGGTGCCGACATCGTCGACAGCCCGATGATCTCGTTGACGTGTTCAATCTGGCGCAGGTACTCGTCCATCGTGACGACATGCGTCGTGCCGTTCGTTTGCCCACCCTGCCGTTTCACCCGGGCCGGGTCACCGACGATGTACATGTCGCCCTGGACCGTCACGTTCTTCAGCGTCACGTCGGTCAGGTAATCGGCTGCACCGTCGTGCCCCGGGGTCGCATTGATCCGGGCCTCGCCGGTAATTGTGACATCTTCGACAACGACACGACGCGCCGGCAGTTTCCCGAACATTTCCGTGTTCTTGTCGCGGTAATGGTGTTCGTCCTCGTAGTCCGCGTAGAAGCCGATGGTCATGGTTCCAAAGGTGCCGCCTTTCACCGTGACGTCATCCGGATTCAGGCGGACGGTCAGATTGCGGTCATCCGCCCGGCAGTCGATCAGGCGGACATTGCGCACGGGCTGCCCGTATGTGTGGCCGGCGACCGAGAAGGCTTCGGGCCCGGCCTCGACCGTGCGGCAGCGAACCAGTTCGACGTTGCCGGTCGCAAACCGCCCGCCACCGTGCGGTCGGACGTAGAAACCGTTGGCGCTGGTATTGCGGACTTCGCACTCGATCAGCTTGACGTCCTGCGCACCTTCCTCGATCTCCCAGCCCTTGATCCGCCCGCCGGAGGGGCCGCCGTCGTTGGCGCTCAGTGAATCCGCCGCCACGCAGTTACGGAAGACGATGTTGCTGGCGCCGCGTTCGACGTGTTCGGGCGTAACCCCGAAGCCGTCGTGATGAAAGCCGGTCACGGTGACGTTGCGCGCTTCACAGTCGTGCGCCCCGAGGCCGAACGTCATGCCGACGAACGGCCGGTGGATCGAGACGTCGGAGATGGTCACCCGGCGGGCGTGGTTGATCTTGATGCCGCGCGTGTTGCCGGCCAGCTTGGCGGCCGCCTGCCAGGAACCGGCGCCGCCAATCTGCCCCCAGTAGTTGGCATCGATTTTCAGGCCCGAGACGGAGACGTTCTCGACAGGCGCCCCGGGCGTCCCCTGAATGCGGATGATGTGCAGCATGTCGTCCGCCCCGGTGCGACCGGGCGCCGAGTCATCCTTCAAATAAACGGTCGCGCCACTGCCGGCGACGTGCAGGTTTCCCGTTTCGAGCCGGATCGAGTCGGTGATCAGGTACGGCTTGGCGGCCGGCGGCAACAGGATCTGACCGCCGCCGCCGGCGGTTGCCGCCGCGATGGCGGCGCTGATTGCCGGCGAACAATCGGTCGTGCCGTCTGCCCTGGCGCCATAGTCGGTTATCTTGTACACCGCCGCGCCGGCGGACTCCACGACAAGGCAAACCGCCACAGTGACAAGTAACAGTTTGATTTGGCTCATTCGATTGCTCCCTGATTGGCCTGCCCACCGGCGGCGCTCGCTTGCAACTGGCACCCTGCCGCGACACATTGGTCAAGACAAACGGAGGGCATGGCGTTATGGCTGGGAATATACGTGTCGGCATCATTCATTGCGATCTGCATTCGGTTTACTACGGGGCCCTGATCGAGGATCACGATCCGCTGAAACTGCGGAGCCCGCGACCGCCGGATTACCCGAAAAAAACCGAATGGGAAACGGGTGCCGGCCATTTCTATCACTACACGTTCTACGACGACGCGCGGCGGATCACGGTGGAAACCGTGGACGGCTTCGAAATCGTCAAGTGCTGGGACCCGGACCCGGAGCGTGCGGGGATTTTCTCCGAGGTGTTCCATGACAAGCCGGCGGTATGCGACACGCTGGAGCAGGTCAGCGACGATGTCGACCTGGTGTTTATCGGCGACTGCTGCGGTAACGGCAGCGCCCATCTAGAATGGGCCCGGCCCGGGCTGGAAAAAGGGGTCGCCACCTTCGTGGACAAGCCGTTTGCCTACACCGTGGCGGACGTAAAACAGATCCTCGAAGTTGCCGATGCAAACAATGCGCCCGTCATGTCGCTGTCAATCCTGCGGTCCTTGCCGGATGCCACACTGTTCGCCCAACGCATGCCGGAGATCGGCGGTGCCCAGTACGGCACTGTTTTCGGCGGCTTCACAGACATTGCCGGGGTGATCCACACGGTCAGCTTGAACCAGCATATTTTCGGCGCCGGCGTCGAACGTGTGAAACGGGTGTCCAACGGGCAGCAGACGCTCATTCATCTTGACTACGGCGAGCGTTCGGATCGGCCGCGGTACGGCGTCACCATCAACTGCATGATCCCACTACCCCACTGCGCACTGTACGCCAGCGCCTACGGCAGCCGCGGCCGGATTCATTCGCCGCACTTCGACGATTACGTGTTCCCGTTCGGCGCGGCGGAGAACGTGAAGAAAATCAAGCAGATGGTGACGACGCGTGAAGTGCCGGTGCCGCGCGACGAGATGATCGAGTGTGTCGCCGTCGCTGAGGCCTCGCGCCACTCCGAGCACCTCAACGAAGCCGTCGCCGTCGCCGATGTCATCGCCGGGGAACTGGCAGAGCTGCCGGCTGATGCCGGCTGATCCCGGCCGCTTCCGATTCATCCACCAGGCCGGGCACCTTCGCTGTGGCCTCACGGCGGCGCGGGTCTATGGCGACCAAGCGATGTTCAACGTCCGCCCGCTGTTTCTTCAACCTCGACCCATCGTGATTCCCTTGCGGATCGGTAGCAGGCGGCCAGGGCGATTTCCGTCGGCAGGACCCCGGCGACCGCAAAGGGGTTCGACGTGGCGCCCCGGATGTCGTCAATGAAACTCCGAAGCAGGGGGATGTGCGTTGCCGATTTGGCGGTCGGCCCGCAGTCAACTTCTTCGCAGGCCCCGTCCTGTTCCACGATGACCCTGCCCTGGCCAAGCCTGGGACAGCGGACATTGCCGTCCTCGCCGTAAATCTCCAGCGAGTCGGATCCTTGTTTCTGGTTGAAACAGACCGAGACATGGCCTTCCCCACCGTCCTTGAGGCCGGCAAGAACCGTGGCGCCGGCTTCCACCGGCCAGTGCGTGTGGACCTGGCGCGAAAGCCGGCAAAGCACCCTCTCGATACCGCTCGTCAGATACTGGACCAGGTCCAGCCGGTGCGAGCCGATGTCCATCAGGGCACCGCCACCGCCGAGCTCCGGGTCGAGCCGCCACGAGCCGGGAGAATTCGGAGCCGGCGCATACCAGGAACCGTGATGAAAGTTGATGGAAAGAAGTGTACCCAGGCACTTTCGGGTGAGCAGCGATCCAATCTCCGTGATCTCCGGAAATTGCCGGCGATAGTATGCCACCGACAGCTTGACGCCATTGGCGCTGCAGGCAGCGGCGGCCGCCGTCGCTTCATCGCGGTCCAGTGCCAGCGGCTTTTCGCAGAGGACATGTTTGCCGTGCTCGGCGCTCGCGACGATCAAATCGGAGTGGGTCCCGACGGGCGTGGCGATATAAACGGCGTCAACCTCCGGATCGTCCAGCAGCGCATCGACGTTCGGGTATGCGCGGTCGATGCGATGTTCCCGGCAAAACGATTCAAGCCTGTCAATGTCCTTGCGGGTCGCACCGATCAGGGCGGCCTGTTTATGCGCAGTGACGGCGGGCAGGAATGATTTTTCAACAATAGCGCCACAGCCAATCGCCGCGAAGCGTAATACCTGGCTCATATCTTCGTTCGTTCGTAAAAGGTTTTGGTGACGCGGGCGGTATCCTGCATCTGGGTTGCACCATAGCTTACAATTGCAGAGCCACAACTGGTCGCAGCCCCTTATTGTCCACCGGCACCGCCCCGCACGTGCCCCGCCCCCCCGCAGTGGAACGGCTGGAGTTGTAAGTTGACAGCATATCGATTTCGTTGCCCCGTGGAACAGGTAGAAGGTGGCGGGTCAGGAAGTCGCAAGGAGGCCTGTTTTTTTGATGCATACAGCACGATAATGAAATAGGTGCGATTCGGTCGATTGAATTAGCGACTGGCGGCAAAAAAGCTGAAATCTCGTGGGTTTCTTGAAAAGTCTGAACAAATTGGCATAGTCTTCGGAGCGTTGTCCACAACACATAAAAAAGGAGGGTTGTTTGTGAATACCCAGCTCATTCGGCATAGGCGTTTGTTTCAATTCGCAGTTTGCATCCTCGTATCATCACTTTTCATGGGTCCCCCTGCTTTCGGGTTGACGCTGGAAGAGCTCGCCGCCAGGATGGAAGCGCTGGAGGCGGAGAACCGGGTTCTCAGGGAGAAAGTTGCCGAGCTCGAAACCGGTGAGGATTCCGTCATCGAGACACGTTTCATCACGGCGGCCGAGGGCAGGGGTGAATTCCTGAGTTTCAATCGTCGGTTTTCGTACGAAATGCTCGACCCGACTACGCGGATCAACCGGAAGCAGCAGCTGATCCTGGAAAAAAAGCAGAGTGGGGAACTGGCCCCCGATTCTCTTGTTCTCGGTGGCGCTGTCACCGCGATTGCCAATGTTCAGCGAAGTAATACCGACAGTAAATTCGGGTGGTTGATGCGTCACCCGACTTCCAATAATCAAGTCACGAAGGAAGTTTCGGAAGCAGTTATCCACTCCGCCCAGTTAAGCCTGACGGCAAATTTCGGGTCATGGGTGACCGCCTACAGCGAAATACTCTATGATCCAGAGCAGAGCTTCGGGGCGGGCACGACCACTGCCTTGTCGAGGAATCAGCTGCAGTTGCGGCGGGGTTATGTCCTTTTCGGAAACCTGGATGAGTCGCCGTTGTACCTGAGCCTGGGGAAAATGGCCACACCATTCGGGCTTACGGACACGGTGAACCCGTTCACCGCAAATACCGTGTGGCATGTTTTTGGCGGCTTGGCCTATGGTGTACAAACCGGTTACATCAAGGACGGGCTTAATCTCACGCTCATGGGCGTTCAGGGTGGCGCCCAGTTCAGGGCGCACAACACACCTGTTGATGATACCGCCACGCCGAGCAAGCTCAACAATTATGTCGTCGACGGAAATTATACTTTCGAATTGGGTGAGGAGGATCACACTTTGCTCCTTGGCGCTTCCTACCAAAAGGGCAGCGCTTATTGCCAGGGATTCCCGATAACCCACTTCGGCGCGGGTGAGGATTACAACCCGGCCATCGACGTGTATAGCAAATTGACGTTAAACAATTTACTGGTTCACGCTGAGTATGGCGAGACGAGGGACGATTGGCCGGGAACCTTCAATCCGCTCATTCCCGCTTTCCCGGCACACGAAGTGATCGCCTTTAATGTCGGCAGCAAATACACTGCAAATATTGACGGCAGGGATTTCGATTTTTCTGCTGACTTCAGTCGTTTTAACGCTGGACCGGATGGTGCGCCTTGGGAGAATCAGGACCAATTGGTCTTGGGCGTTGCCACCTTCGTCACGCCCAGTGTGAAATTGTTCGCGGAGTACATCCGCACGAGCGGATACGCACCGCTCAACTTCATCAGCGGCGACGTCGTTCCCGGGGCCTTTCCGGCTGGAGAGACGCATAGCGACAATTCCGCGAGATCTGACGTCCTTGTCCTCGGTGTCAATGCGGCATTCTGATCGACGATCAGTTGCGATTCAAGTCGATCGGGATTGATACGCCCATGTTGTAGGACAACACCATTGCCACGACGACGACGGTGAGCTCGCCAACGATGAGCCCGATAAACACATTGCGCACCTTTTCGTAACAGGCGCTGTTGCCGTACTTGCTGACCATGCTCTTGGCCAGCCAACCGAGGAGAATCGAGAACCAGTACGACTGCATGATCGGGTTCACCAGCATGATCAGGCCAATCGGGTGGGGAAGCGAGAAAAAGAACTGGCGGCAGTACAGCAGGAGGGACATTATGCCGGCACCACCGAGGAACCACAGGTGACTGGCCGTTTCGTCCACCGGCGTGGTCTTCATCATATAGGTGATTTTCGTGTACATCCCTTTCGGCAGCCCGGTGTAGAACCATTCGCTCATTGCGTCGGCACCCACGCTGTAGCCGAACATGATGTGCAGGCCGACGCCGGTAATTGCGGCAACCACGATGCCGAGCAGTACCGCGAGATGAAAACGCAGCCGCTCCATTTTCAGGTCGTCCCGGATTTTCAGGCCGTTGGCCATTGCCGGCGCGATAAAGGTCTTGATGTCCATGAAGATGATCGAGTAATACACCAGCAGCGGCGCGAAAAGCGTCGGTGCCGTCCAGGTTTTGTCCATCCCGGGAAATGATCGAATCAAGTGGAACGGGCTGAACCAGCATTTCAATCCCAGGATGCCGCCCTCGGCGACCATGCGAATCAGCCCGATAGTGATGATCATGATCACGATAAAGGTGAAGATGGTGTAAAACAGGTTCGCGCCCAGCCCCAGCCACAGCGTCAATACCAGGCCGATGGAGCCAAGCAGGAACAACAGCGATGCGAGTCGCAGCTCCTTTCGTTCGGGAGGATTCAAATCCTCGACCGGGTTCTTGTTGCAACAGCAGAATATGTAATTGCGGCATTTGTACAAAACGACCAGCGCAAACACCATCAACGCACCGCCGCCTTCGGCAGTGCGAAAATTCAGCGTGTACAGGATTTCGGCGGGAAACGAGCGTTCGTCAACACCGAAACCAGACCACACCATCGCCTGCAGCTGAATCAGGTACAACACGTAAAAGAACCAGAGCGAGAACGAGACTTTTGCCGGGATGAGAAATGCCAGGCCGATCATCGTGAAGAACACCGCCGACCGGGAATGGGCGAGCGCCGTCAGGGACGAGTCCTGCAGCGCGTCACCCCATGAATTATCCAGGTCCAGGGGCGTAAGTCCCGGGACCAAGTCCGTATAACAAACGACGTTCCAGCCCAGGAAAGCGGCGGCAACAGAAAAGCCGATCCAAAACGCCCCGCCCCAAAAGAAACGTGAACTCGCGGCGTTGCCGGAGTCGTCAGGCGAGTTGACCAGGATTTCCGGCAGCTGGGCCAGGGGATACTGCAGTTTTTCGTGGTGTGCCCACTGGCGGAAAATCAGGACATTGAAGGTCAACAGGACCAGGTAAGTGAGGCCAATGATGACAAACCAGCGAAGGACCGGCGCAATCCAGTGCGACCACGGCACGTCACCGATTATGAATCGCGCCCAGGAAGCATCGAACGACCGGAATTGCTGCATTGCGGTCTCGAGCTTTTCGCGGATTACCGGGAGATCCGGATCGCCCTGTTGCGCCAGCTCCTCCCGAAGCGACTGGAGTTGCTGGGCAGCTTGAGCAACCTTCCGGATCAAGTGAACTTCGTTCTTCGCCTGACCGAGGGAGGAAGACAACGCCTTGTCCCTCCTGGTCGCCGCCTGCAATTGCCGGCGCAGCGCGGCGATCTGTTTGTCCTGCTGCGCCCAGCCCGACTGCAGGAATCGCCGCTCTTCTGCGAGTCGTGTGATCGTTGCCTCGAGCTGTACGCGCTGGTCGGCGACCTGCGACCATTCCGTTTCCAGGGCTGACATTTCGTCGATCAGCCCGGCAGGATCACTGACGGGGCTGAGCGAATCGATTGCGGTATCCAGCTCCCGGATGATCGGGGCGGTCGACGGCGGCGGCACCCCGGCGCTTTCAACCTGCTCCGCCAGCAGCTGATCCGCATCTTGCAGGCTGCGCAAGGCCGAGAGGCCGTGAGCCAGTCGCCGAAGGCGACCCGAATAGGTCGTGTAGGTCTCCCCGGGCAACGGGACGAAGCCGGGGAACGCACGAAGGTCCTCCGGCAATCCCCGACGGAACGTGTCGACTTTCGCAAATGCGTGTTGCTCGAGTTTGCGCAATGCAGCTTTTCTTTCGTCGACCTGCGTCTCCACGTCACGAATCAGTTGCGGGTAGCTGTCGATGACCACCGGCACGGTCACCGCCGGGCCGGCGCGGGTTTTTCGCCACCCTTCTTCGGCCTCGGTTTTTGCCCGCAACGCCGCCCGGTGCAGCAGTTGCGCGTTTGGCAGGTCGAAGGCACCGGCCACGCCCGGCACGGCCCCCTGCTCCAACTGCTGCAGGCGCGTCTGCGTGTCGAACGCATTGCCATTTGCCAGTTCAACCTGCATGGCGGCATCGAGTGTGCGGATGAGCACTACGCGGCGCTCGACGGCCTCGCGGTATTCAATGGCGGCATCGCGAATGCCGGGGTGTGCCACGAAATAGGTGTCGTCGACGAACGGGACGAGGTGCCGCTCCCATTCGCTCTGGTCGTTATTCCAGTGCCTGTTGAAGGGGCTCGTTATCATCGGCACCAGCTGGGAAGCCAGCCCGAATGTGGAGATGCCGGCGGACACGCTCCCCATGATGAAGATGAGGAGAACCTCCGCCGCCGAGAACGGGCGGATGACGCGGATCAGCCGGCACAGCGGGTTGATCAGCAGGACACTCAGGAACAGGAGGACATACGGCAGGACGGCGATCTGTGTAGCAGTGACGTAAATCTGCTTGCGGTTTTCAAAATAGACCGTCAGGAAAGCGAAGATCGCAGCGAAAATCGCGCCCCACAATACCGATCGAGATGTGATTCGAGGTCGTTCCATCTGAAGTCGAAGCCAGCGACAGGACTCGAGCCCGTCAGCCAAATTCGCACGGACTCAGAGGTCCGTGCTACGGTGCAATGCAGGGGGTAGCAACGAGGCTGGAACGGATCTCTGAATCCGTTCAAATTGACAAATCCTACCCCGGGGGTCGACGCGGCAACGCATCAGCGCACCATTTTCGGATGAATGGGCGAGTTGACGGGGATGTCCGCGATGGCGGCCTTGCCGAGAATACCGGGGGCCTCGTCGGGCGCTGCGCCCGGCACGCCGCTGCGCTTGAAGCCGATGTGCAAAGCGGTGATCGTTTCGCCGGCACTGATGTCGACAGCCGCAACCACACCTTTCCTGAAACGGTCACGGTAGGCATTTTCTGCTGCCGTCATTGGATGTTCATCCGTGCCGAGCGCCGTCCGCACCTGCCCGAGCTGTTGTACGAGCAGCTTGAATTCAGCTCCGTTCAAGGCCGACTCGAAATCATGCGTCTCCTTTTCCCGGTCGATGGTAATATGCTTCTCGATCACTTGCGCGCCAGCGGCCAGGGCCGCGGCCGGGACCAGGTAGGCCAGGGGCGAATTGCTGTCGGCGTGGTCGGCATAGCCAACCGGCCGGCCATAATGCGTTGCAAGGAAACGCAGCGCCCGCAGGTGGGTGTCGGCGGGCTGGGTGGGAAAGGCCTGGAAGCCGTGCATCAGTACGAG
>JASLZG010000063.1:0-329 GCA_030754995.1 Lentisphaeria bacterium | reverse complement strand
GGTCCTGCGCCCCATTGTGCAGCAGGATCTCCAGCGCCGCCGAAATCTCCTCCGTCGTCGAGGCGCCGGTCGCCAACAGTACCGGCCTGGCGGTTTTGGCAACGTTCTCGAGCAGCTCGTGACAGGCAATATTCGAGGCCCGGATCTTCAAGATATCGGCACCGCCTTGCAGGGCGACAGCCAGGCTCTCGAGGTCGTCGACGTCGACTGCCACGTCGATCCCCTGCGCGGCGGCGAATGCCATGATATCGAGCCACTCCGCGCGGCAGAATTCCAGCTCGCCGAGGGCCTCGTAGTCCTCGTGATCCGGGGTCGTGCCGGCGTCGCGA
>JASLZG010000062.1:14600-18909 GCA_030754995.1 Lentisphaeria bacterium | reverse complement strand
CCGCTGCTTGGTGTCGATGACGACAAGCTGCGGGTCATCGCACCGGATGTCGGCGGTGGATTCGGTGCCAAGGCGAACGTTTATCAGGAAGAAATCCTGGCCCCGATCATGGCCAAAGCCCTCGGCCGGCCGGTCCGCTGGGTCGCCTCACGCCAGGAAGACAACACCGCTACGGTGCATGGCCGTGCCCACGTCGACTACATGTCGTTCGCCGCCAGCAAGGACGGCCGTATCCAGGGCGTCAAGTTCTCGATGTACGCGGATGTCGGCGCCCGCTACACGCGCATGACGCCGCTGATTCCGCCGCTGGCGATGTGGATGTCCACCGGCTCCTACGACGTTCAGACGCTGCGCTACGAGATCATCGGGGTTTTCACCAACACGGTGACGACCGAGGCCTACCGCGGCGCCGGCCGGCCCGAAGCGATTCACATTGTTGAACGAACGGTTGACAAGCTGGCGCACACGCTCGGTCTCGACCCGACCGAAGTGAGGCGGAAGAATTTCATCCAGCCCGACCAGTTCCCGTACGACACGCCCTCGGGCATGCGTTACGACTCCGGCGAGTACGAGCGCGCCATGGACAAGGCTCTCGAGCTGGTCGACTACAAGGCCCTGCGCCAGCGCCAGGAAGAGCAACGCAAAGCCGGCGGCCCGCTTATGGGCATCGGCGTTTCCACCTACATCGAAATCTGCGGCTTCGGGCCGCATGAGTACGCCAACGTCACCGTCGGGAAAGACGGCTCGGTGACGGTGCTGACCGGCAGCTCACCCCATGGCCAGGGCCACATCACGACCTGGTCGCAGCTGGCGGCGGACACCCTGCAGGTGCCGATCGAAAAAATCACTGTGAAGCATGGCGACACCGGTGTTGTTCCCGACGGTGTCGGCACCTTCGGCAGCCGCAGCGCGCCGGTTGGCGGCGTCGCGGTGTTCAACAGCGCCAAGGCGGTGGCAGAGAAGGCCGGCAAGGTCGCCGCCCACCTGCTCGAAGCCGCCGCCGACGACGTTGTCCTGGAGGACGGCAGTTTTCATGTCAGTGGTGTGCCGCAACGCACGATCCCCTGGGACCAGGTGATCGAGGCGGCCAATTCCGGCAGCCTGCCCGACGATGTCGACTGCGACTTGAGCTCCGAAGATGTTTTCACGGTCGAGCCGCAGTGCGAGACCTTCCCGTTCGGCTGTCACGTCTGTATTGTCCAGATCGATCCGGAAACCGGCCTGCTGACGATCGAGCGCTACGTGACGGTCGATGACTGCGGCCCGGTGATCAATCCGATCATCGTTGACGGGCAGGTCCACGGCGGCCTCGTCCAGGGACTCAGCCAGGCGCTGTTCGAAGATGCGATTTATGACGACGACGGCAATCTCCTGACCAGTTCGTTCATGAACTATGCCTTGCCGCGTACCCAGATGCTGCCGCATTTCGAGACCAACCGTACCGAGACCCCGACACCGAACAATCCGTTAGGCATCAAGGGTATTGGCGAAGCGGCAACCATCGGATCGACCCCGGCGGTTGTCAATGCCGCGGTCGATGCCGTGAGTCATCTCGGCATCACCCATCTCGACATGCCGCTGACGCCTGAGCGCCTCTGGCGTGCCATCCAGGACGCTTGAGCGGCTGGCGGCGCGGCGCCGACACCGGATGCGGAATCCGCAGGCATCAGCCGGCGGCGTTTAACGCATTGACTTGAGGAAAGAACCATGCGCCGGACGCTCTTGGACAAAGTCTGGGACGCCCACGCCGTGCGTGAACTGCCGAACGGGCAGACGCAACTGTTCATCGGGCTGCACCTGATTCACGAGGTCACCAGCCCGCAGGCCTTTGCCATGCTGCGCGACCTCGAGCTGCCGGTGCGCTATCCCGGTCGCACCTATGCCGCCATCGATCATATCGTCCCGACCGATGACCAGGCGCGGCCGTTCGTCGATTCCCTGGCGGAAGAAATGACCAGGAGCCTGACCGCTTCCTGCCGCGAACACGGTATCGAGTTCTACGACCTGACCAGTGGTGAACAGGGTATCGTCCACGTCATCGGCCCGGAGAAAGGCCTGACCCAGCCCGGCATGACGATTGCCTGTGGCGACAGCCACACGTCGACGCACGGCGCTTTCGGCGCCATCGCCTTCGGCATCGGCACCAGCCAGATCCGCGACGTGCTCGCCTCGCAGTGCCTGGCCATGTCGAAGCCGGAGCTGCGGCAGATCAAGGTGACCGGCGCTCTGCAGCCTGGCGTCTACGCCAAGGACGTCGTGCTCGCCATCATCCACGCGCTCGGCGTCAAGGGCGGTGTCGGCTACGCCTACGAGTACGCCGGCCCGGTGATCGAGGCGATGACTATGGAAGAGCGCCTCACGGTGTGCAACATGAGTATCGAAGGCGGTGCCCGGTTCGGCTACATCAACCCCGATGCCACCACCATTGAATACCTGCGCGACCGCCACTTTGCACCGGCAGAGGGGTTCGACGCTGCCAGCGATTACTGGCGCCAGACGGCTTCCCATCCGGACTGCGGCTACGACGACATCGTCGAGCTCGCGGGCGAGAGCATCGAGCCGATGGTGACCTGGGGCATCAACCCCGGCCAGGCCGTCCCGGTCAGCGGCCGGCTGCCGGTGCCCGGGGAGCATCCCGACGAAGCGGCATCGTACCAGGAAGCGCTGGACTACATGGGCTTTGAAGCTGGCCAGTCGATCAACGGCACGCCGGTCGACATCGCCTTTGTCGGCTCCTGTACGAACGGCCGTATTTCCGACCTGCGCATCGCTTCACAGGTGGCCAGGGGCAACAAGGTGGCGAAGGGCGTCAAGGCGTTGATCGTGCCGGGGTCCATGAGTGTGCGGCGCCAGGCTGAGGCCGAGGGCCTGCATGAAATCTTTCAGGAGGCCGGCTTCGAGTGGCGCCAGCCCGGCTGCTCGATGTGCCTGGCGATGAATCCGGACAAGCTGCAGGGCCGCGAGGTCTGCGCCTCGTCCAGCAACCGAAACTTCAAAGGTCGCCAGGGCAGTCCTACCGGTCGCACTTTGCTGATGAGCCCGGCCATGGTCGCCGCTGCCGCGATTGCCGGTGCAGTCGTCGATGTCCGTACAACCATGAGCGCCGCCCGGTCATGAACGATGCAATCGTCGAAAAAATAAGTGGCGTCGCGGTGCCTTTGCGAGGCGACAATATTGATACCGACCGCATCATCCCGGCGCGGTATCTGCGCTGTGTCACGTTTGACGGGCTCGGTGAACACGCCTTCGAAGACGACCGCAAACAGGACCCCGGCCACCCGTTCAACCAGGAACGTTTCGACGGCGCCTCGATCCTCATCGTCGGCCGCAATTTCGGCTGCGGTTCGTCGCGCGAACACGCCCCGCAATCGCTGCACAAGCGGGGTATCAAGGGGGTCATCGGCCAGTCCTTCGCCGAGATTTTTTTCGGTAACTGCAATGCCATGGGCATCCCTTGCATGACGGTGGATGCGGACACCTGCGAGACCCTGTTCGCCGCTGCCGGGGCCGATCCGCCGCCGCTCTTCGAGATCGACGTGTCCGCCGGCACTATCAGCTTCGGCGACCGCAGCGTCCAGGGCGGCATGCCGAGCGGCCCCCGCAAATCATTTCTCACCGGTACCTGGAATGCCACGGCAGTTCTGCTCGAGGCCGCTGACCACACCGACGAAGTGGCGTCGAAATTACCGTACATCACGGGTTTCTGAGGTTGTGCGGCTGACCGTGCATTGTCATGGCACCGCCACGGATGATCTGTTAGAGTAACACCTTGTCGATATCGAATTCACCGTTACCGGTAAACAGAGAACATGCCGTTGACCTTGCAACAGCAATTGGGTGAGCTCGAGGATCAGTTGATTCTGGGCGAGATCCTTGATAGCGATTATAAGCAGCGCAAGTGGAAAATCATCAAGCAGTTCCGTGAGCACGGCGAGATCGTTCGGGCCACCAGCCAGGTACAGCTCGCTGAGGTCGTCGACTCCTGCGGCAAGATTTTCTGCCCCGTGCCCGCGGGCCCCTTTGTGTACGGACCCGACAACGACTACGGCGAGACCAAGGCAACCTATTACTGCTCGAAATATCCCGTTACCGTGAAGGAGTTCCTCGAGTTTCTCGGCGATAGCGGCTGGCCGTATACGGAAGAGGACATCGAGGCGTTGCTGCTTGTTTCGCAGGAAGAGGATTGCCCTGCCAGCCACCTGAGCTTCAACGATGCCAAGGGGTATTGCCGCTGGCTGCGCCGCAAGACCCAGGAGTATTATGCCTTGCCGTTGGAACTCGAATGGGAAAAGGCGGCGCGTGGCGAGGA
>JASLZG010000062.1:0-14590 GCA_030754995.1 Lentisphaeria bacterium | reverse complement strand
CTGGGGCAACGAGGAACCGACCCCCGCATGGGCCTGTTATCTGCCCGAAGACGCAGAAAACAATGGCACCGTGCCGGTGGGGAGCCTGGAGAAAAACAGCAGCCCGTACGGCTGTGCCGGCATGGTCGGCAACGTCTGGGAATGGTGTCTCGATTCGATCGACGACCCGCGTGATCCGCACATCCTGCGCGGCGGCTCGTGGTGCAACACCGTCGACTATGCCAATTGCCTGGCGCGCACCTATTCCTATCCGCCTGACAAGCGCATCGACTACGGCGGCATTCGTCTGCTTTACCTCACCGAAGAGATGGTCAACGCCTACCGCAAGGCGGACGACGACGACGATGGCGCCACCGGCAACAACGTCGACCTCACGGTCGTCCGTTTCAGCGGCAAGCAGAAAAACCCCGCCGCAACCGGGGAACAATCAGGTCTCGCCGCTGCTCTTGACAGCGCCGCCAAGGAAGCCGCCAAGGACCAGTCGAGCCCGTCGTCGAAAAAATCGGCCAAGGAGAAAACGGTCGTCGTATTGGATGGCCAAATGGTGGGAATGGAGAAGGCCAAGGTGAAAGCGCCTGTCGCCGCCCCTGTCGTCCGGCCCACGGCCGGGGCCTCAGATGCACCCGGGATGCAGACACCCGCGTCGGAGGACGCCCTGCAGGACGATGAACCGGCCGAAAGGTTGACCATGAGTTCTGCGGCCAACGATCTGCTTGCCGATGCCATCGGTAAGGCCGGCGAAGATTTACTTCGGAAGAAGCGTGACCAAGGGATCAAGCCGAAATCCATCAAACGCGGCGAACAACTCAAAGACCCTGATACCGGTACAAATGTCAGTAGCCGGACGGGCCTCAAGCCAGCGCCGGGGCAGAAGAAGAAGGCAGGGCCCGAGCTGCAATTCCTCGATCCCAATACCAAAGAAGTGATGGAGGAGACAACCCAGTTCACTACGAACCAGGTTTTTGACACGCTCGACGAATTCGCCGTCACCGACGCTGACGGCGGCACCACGGCCGACCATACGCCGTTGACCTATGCAGCCTTCGCGATCTGGTGCCTGCTGCTGCTCTTCCTCATCGGGCTCGCCTGCTGGAAGTATCTCGCCTGACTTCGGGCCGGGCGTTGTGGATTTGTTGCCCGGCGCATTCCTGCCTGCGTTTCACCATGGCGCTGTTCGATGGATGACATGACAGAGAATTCGGCGCATATTGCAGCCATGGAACGACGCTGGATTATGGCGGACACCGATCTCCATCGCCGGACTTTTCTCAAGGGGATTATTGCCGGTCTCGCAGCCCTGCCGCTGGTGCCGCGTGTCGACGCAGCCCTGGCCGCCTGGCTCGACGGCCTGGCGACCGATCTGGCTGCCAGCACCGCATCCGGAAATTACTGGCAACGCCTGCGTCAGGAGTTCCTCACGCCCGCGCGCCTGCTGCATTTCAATACCGGCAGCCTGGGCGCCACGCCGCGCGCGGTGATCGACGCCGTTGCCGACTACATGCGCGAGCTGGAACGCGACCCTGTCGGTCAGGCCTGGGGGCCGATGCTGCAACTGACCGAGGCGGTCCGGCACGAAGCGGCGGCTCTGATCGGTGCCGACCCGGAGGAGTTGGCGATCGTTCGCAACACGACCGAGGCCATGAACACGATCGCATCGGGCGTCGACCTGTCACCCGGCGACGAAATCCTCACGACCGACCATGAGCATGCCGGCGGCATGATCTGCTGGCAGTACCTGGCGGAGCGGACGCAGGCCAGGATCGTTCAACTGGAAATGCCGGTCCCGGCGACCAGTGCGGATGAGTTGGTCGCCCGCGTCGCTGAACATCTCAACGAGCGCACGCGAATATGCAGCTTCAGCCATGTCGATACGTTGACCGGCGTGCGCCTGCCCCTGGCGCGGATCGCCGAATTGACACGGCCGCGCGGCATCCTGCTGGCATGCGATGGTGCCCAGGCGCCCGGCATGCTGCAGGTCGATGTCCACGCACTGCAGGTCGACACCTACGCTTCGAGCAGTCACAAGTGGATGCTCGCACCAAAGGGCTCCGGTCTGCTGTATGTGCGTCGCGCCGTGCAGGACCGTGTGCGGCCGCCGCTGCTGCGATCGGGGTTCGGCAGCTATTCAGGCTCGAGCGGCACCCGCAACGTGCCCCACATTCTCGGGCACGGCCTGGCAGTCGACATGCACCGGCTGTTGACGCCGCAGAAAATTGAGCACCGCTGCCTGGCGCTGCGCGACGGACTGGCGCAGCGGCTGCAGGAGCTGCCCGGTGCCCGTATCCTCAGCCCCACCGCGGTCGAGCTGCGCTCGGCCCTCCTCGCGGTGACTTTCGAGGGCAAAGCCGCCGGCGACATTTATCGTGCCTTGCGTGAGCGAGACATTGTTGCCAAGGCCTTGCCGGCCACCATGGTAGTTACTGACGCACTGCAGTCGCGCAATTACAACGCCGTGCGCTTTTCAACTCACATCTACAACAGCGAAGCCGAGCTCGACCGCCTGACAGAAGCGCTGGCGCAGTTGACGAGGTGACTCGCGGCGCTCAGGCCTCTGCCGCGCCGGTGGGCGCGGCCGCTGGTTTGTCTGTGTCGTCGTCCATCGCTTCGTTTGAGGACATCACCGCCGCCCAGTGATGGGCCAGCAGCAGCATCGCCACGGGTGCGATATGGAGCGTCAGCCGCGGCTGCGTACGATGGACGATAATGTCCCAATTGCCGGGACGGATCACGTAGACGTAGAGGTACAATGCGAAGTGTGCCAGCACGAAGCTCCACAGCACCAGGATCTGGGCCTTGCCGGATCGGCGGGCGGTGACTGCAGCAAGTACCGGCAGGACGAACCACAGGCCGTTCCAGCTCCGCCAGTCACCGACGTAACTCCACATCTGCCCGAGGATCAGCGGCAGTCGCGACCACGGGATTTCGGTGATCGTGATCGCCGGCACGTATATCGGGGCTCTCGGCAAGGTCGAGGCAAACATAAACCAGGGTGCGGCAATGCCGATGACGACTGCGAAGAACACCGGAACCCACTTCAGCCGTTTGATGTCGCGCCTTGCCAGTGCGACGACGCAGAGGCCGCCGGCGAACAATCCCATGAAGGCGATACCCTCGCGCTTGCAGAACAGACAGCAGGTCGCGAAGAACATTGCCTGCACCAGATGCCGCGGCTGGTTCGACGCCGTCCAGCGCACAATGAAAAGCACTGCACCGAAGTAAAACATCGACAACGGCACGTCGGCCATGCCGGTGCCGGCCGACCGTACCAGTGCCGGCATCAGTGCAAAGAGCGACAACAGCAAAGCCGCACGCCAGGCCGGCAGTTTATCGCGCATGCCGGCATAGAGCATCAGCAACAGCGCGATGTAGATCAGCGGAAAGACCGCCTTGACCAGGACATCCTCGATATTGCCCGTAAACCCGTTCACCCCGGCTGCAACAAAAGGAACCATCAACGGATAGCGTTGATGCAGCGGGAGGAAATGCGGATTGTGGAAATAGTCGGCCGTCGCCAGTGGATCGGTGGTCACGGCTCGCGTCTTCATCCCCCAGAGCAGGTAGCCGTCCCATTCGTACCAGACATGGCCGAGCGCATGCACCGAAACGATCGCCAACCCGAGCAGCGCCGGCAGCAGCAGCACAAACACCGTGATCATTTCTCGAGGGGAAGTCGATGATTCCTGCCGTGCCGGGATCAGCTTGCGACCGCGGTTCGCCAGGACCGCGATCAGGGCGATCGCAACGATTGCGATGATCGCACCGCCCAGGCGCGAGGGGGCCAGTCCGGTCATCGACAACCAGAACCAGCACAGCCCGACACCGCCGATTCCGAAGGCCAGCACGCGTGCCGCAAGTTCGTGCAGCGGTAATGTCGGCGATTCCGCCAGGGCCAGCGCCAGTGCCATGCCAAGCACGATAAAGACAAGCAGATACAGGATCAGCCAGATCATTGCGGCACCGTCTCGACGCGGCGGGCCGTCCTTTGGATCCGGCCGTCCTCGTAGAAGAAAGTCACGACGTGGTGAATGCCGTGCAGCCGCAGCCAGTCGTCGTCCGGCAAGCGGTTATTCGAGATGATCGACTCGGCGTCGGTCAGGACGGCGTCGGGCGGTGCCACATAGACCTTGCGTGGATGCAGAACGTAGGCAGCGCGCATGAAGAAGACGTAAATCTGCTTGCCGTCCTTCCCGGGGTCGATGCCGTCGAAGTGGATGAAGAGATTGCCGTCCGGCGCCAGCCGGCGGAACAGGTCGTCGATCGCGGGCAGGTAACCGCGGTCGAACCGGTCGCTCTCGAGTTTCTCGTCGACTGCCGGGCCCTCTGCCCTGGCCCCGAGCATGTCCCGATTGAACGCCACTCCTGTGACACCGTGCCAGACGCCGAAAAGCAGCAGTGCGACAAGGATGCCGGCGATTCCCCGGTCGATCTGTTTTACTGATTGCCCATCCACAGTTCCAGCACCACCAGTGCGAAGATCGCATAACTGTAGTCTGCCCGGCTGGCGCCGTGTTCGTCGATCAGCCATTGCAGCCGTGACCGGTCGAAGAAGCCGTCGTTGACCAACCTGCCCTCAGTCAGCAGCGCCTGTGTCTGGTCGCGCCAGTCGCGGCGCAGCCAGCGCGCCAGCGGCACGCCGAATCCCATCTTGCGGCGCGAGAAAATCTCTTCAGGCAGCAGGTCGCGAAAGGTATCCATGAGAATGCGTTTGCGCGTCATGCCCTGTTGTTTCCAGTGATCCGGCAGTGCCAGTGCCAGCTCGACGACGTCGGGGTCCAGGAACGGGCTGCGGACCTCGAGTCCGTACGCCATCGACGCCCGATCGACCTTGACCAGGATGTCGTCGCACAGATACGTCTTGAGATCAACTTCCATGATGCGGTCGATCAGTGCTTTCGGCGGCCCGGGATCGTGGCCCTCGAGAAAGGACACGGTTGCGGGCCATTCTGTCTCCAGCAACCGCGGCCCGTACAGCGACTGCTTCAACGGCGACGGACACCGGGAAATGAGGCGCAGATAGCGATCGATACCGTCCTCCTCGGAAATTTCCAGCAACCGCTGCAGCCGTCCGAAGAAGGTGCGTTCCTCGGTCTTCGGCGGCAGCATCCGGCGCATCGCCCGGCCGAGGCCGCGGCGCATGGGGCGCGGCACCAGCGCCATGCACCGGCACAGCTTCATTATCCGATAGCGATAATAGCCGCCGAACAGCTCGTCCGCCGCATCGCCGCTCAGCGCCACCGTCACATGTTCGCGCGTGAACCGGCTGAGCAGCGACATGGGCAGCATGGAAGCGTCACAGAACGGCTCCTCGAAATCGCCGACGATACGCTGCAGGTGACTGAAATCGTTGGGTGCCACTTCCAGGAAGTGGTGGTCGGTAGACAGGTGGCCGGCAACCGTTTCGGCATAGGCGCGTTCATCGTATTTTTTCTCCGGGAACCCGATCGAGAACGTTTGAGTCCGCGTCCCCGCCTGGCTGGCGAGCGCACAGACCAGGCTGGAATCGACGCCGCCGGAAAGAAACAGCCCGACCGGCACATCTGCCACCAGCCGTCGTTTTACGGCCGCCTGCAGCCGTTCGCGCACGGCGCCACAGGCGGCGCCGTAGTCCCCTCCGAAATCGCTGGTGACCGACGGTTCCCAGTAGCGGGTCATCGCCAGCGAGGCACCATCCCAGAGGGCATAGTGCGCCGCCGGGAATTTGCGGACTCCGCAATAAATAGTGCGCGGTGTCGGGATGTACTGATATTCGAGATAGTCATGGACCGCGGCGCCGTCAACGCGGGTATCGACCCAGTCCACGACGCGCAGCGACGCCGGACCGCTGGCGAAGGCGAAGCGGCACCCTTCCCGGGCATAAAACAGCGGCTTCTGTCCGAGGCGGTCGCGGGCCAGGAAGATGTGGCCGGAATCGACATGCACAATGGCGAATGCGAACATGCCGTTGAGCTCGTCCAGCATCGCCGGGCCGCGTTCCTCGTACAGGTGCAGCAGAACTTCGGAGTCGGTCTCGGTTTTCAGGGTGTGGCCGTTGCGGATGAGCCGTTGCCGCAGTGCCGTGTAGTCGTAAATTTCACCGTTGAAAACAAGTGCCAGGGTCCGGTCCTCGTTGTACAGCGGCTGCCGGCCGCCGGCAAGGTCGATGACCGACAACCGCCGATGCACCAGGCCGACGGCGTCGTGCACAGCGGTATCGCCATCGTCCGGCCCGCGCTTGACCAGCGGTACGGCCATCGCCGCGAGCAACTCAAAGCCGGGCGGACGTTCAGGATTGAAAATGCCAGCGATCCCGCACATGGAAGATTTGCAGATTTTCGTTTTGGAATTTCGGTTTGAAAACCAGGCAAAACACAGCACTACACCATAATGCGCCAATACGCTTTGGACTATCGGCGACGTAACAACGATGTAACAGGAAATCTAAAGGATGCTATAGTTTGACCCGTGCGGGGGAACGAATGGAAACGTACAAGCAGCAGTTCATCGAGTTCATGGTGGCTTCCGACGCCCTGGTGTTCGGAGAGTTCGTAACCAAGAGCGGCCGGCAGACGCCGTACTTCATCAACAGCGGCAACTTCGCGGACGGCCCGCGCATCGCGCAGCTCGGCCAGTGGTACGCGCGCGCCATCAACGACCGGGTCGGCAGCGGCTGCGACAACCTGTACGGCCCGGCTTACAAGGGCATTCCGCTGGCGGTGACGACGGCCGCGGCGCTGTGGAACTTGTTCCAGCATCGCGTCACCTACACGTTCAACCGCAAGGAGGAAAAGGCCCACGGCGAAAAAGGCGCCCTCGTCGGGCATCGCTATGTTGGCGGCGAGAAGGTCCTGATCATTGAGGATGTCGTTACGGCGGGCACATCGGTACGCGAGTCGCTGACGCTGCTCAAGGCGGTGGCCGACGTCGAGGTCGTCGGCGTGATGGTCTCGGTGGATCGCCAGGAACGTGGGCAGGGCGAGCGCTCGGCCCTGGACGAGCTGCAGGACGAACTGGGCATCCCGACCGGCGCGATCGTCACGCTGGACGAAATCATTGAGCACCTGGACGGCCGCGAAGTCGCCGGCCGTGTCCTGGTCGACGACGAGATGCGCGGCAGAATCGCTGCCTACCGCGACCAGTACGGCGCCCGGTAAAGCGGGTGCGGCAGCGCCGGCGCGATGGCAATCAGCCCAGTACCGCCTTTATTCGGCGGACACCGCGGCTCGAGCTTTCTTCCTTCTTGATCTTGAAGCGGCCGAGCGTGTTACTGTTTTCCACGTGCGGGCCGCCGCAGATCTCCTTGCTGTAGCCGCCGATCGTGTAGACACTGATGCGTTCGCCATAACGTTCCTCGAACAGCCCGATGGCGCCGCTTGCCTTGGCCTCGTCCAGGGTCATCTCGTCGCGGCTCACCGGGTGGCTCGCCTCGATTTGCTTGTTGACGATCGCTTCAACTTCGGCCAGCTGCTCTTTCGTCACCTTTTCCGGGTGCGAAAAATCAAAGCGCAACCGGTCTGCCGTGATGTTCGAGCCTTTCTGTGCGACGTGCTCGCCGAGCACGTCGCGCAACGCCTGGTGCAGCAGGTGGGTGGCCGTATGCAGCCGGGTGGTGTGCTCGGAATGATCCTGCAGGCCGCCTTTGAACTTGTCTTCGGCGCCCAGGCGCGAGGTGTCCTGGTGTTTTTCGAAGGCCTTGTTATAGCCCGTTTCGTCGACCGTGAAATCACGCTCGCCCGCCATCTCGACGGTCAGCTCCAGGGGGAAGCCATAGGTCTGGTAGAGGTCGAAGGCCTTGCGACCGCTGATGATTTTCTTTTCGACGTGCGGCGGAAATTTCTCGACCATTTTGTTGAACTCGCGCTCGCCGCGTTCGAGTGCGGCGGCGAACTGCTGTTCCTCGAGCTCGAGCTCCTTGAGAATGACATCGCTGTGTTGTGAGAGTTCCGGATAGATATCGCTGTACTCTTTGATCACGACCTCGCCGACCTGGGTGCAGAACGGGCTGCCCGTGGCGATCCCGAGCCGGCGACCTTCACGCACTGCCCGCCGGATCAGGCGGCGCAGGATATAACCCTGGCCGAGGTTGGACGGCGTGATGTCTGTCGCCAGGATGAAGGTCGCCGACCGCAGGTGCTCGGCAACGACGCGGCCGCTGCGTTCCTGGCGCGGGTCGGCATGGCCGGACAATTCCTTGAGCCTGTCGAACAGCGGCGTGAACAGCTCGGTGTCGTAGCAACTGGCGCAGCCTTGCAGGATGGCGGTAACCCGCTCGACGCCCATGCCGGTATCGACATTCATCTGCGTGAGCGGTTCGAAGGTGCCGTCGGCCGTCTTGTTGTACTGCATGAAGACGTCGTTCCAGATCTCGACCCACTGCTTGTTTTCGGAATCGAAGGTCTCGGGCGCCGATCCGTCGCCGGCCCAGTAGAACATCTCGGTGTCCGGTCCGCACGGCCCGGTATGGCCGGCCGGGCCCCACCAGTTGTCCTTCTTTGGCAGTTTGGCGATACGTGTTTCGGCGACGCCGAGCGACTGCCATTTGTCGAAGGACTCCTGGTCGAGTGGCGCATCGTCGTCGCCGGCGAACACACTGAAAGCGAGACGGTCGACGGGCAGGTTGAGGTAGTCGCTGGAGGTCAGGTACTCGAAGCTGAACTCGATCGCCTCCTGTTTGAAATAGTCGCCGAGCGACCAGTTGCCGAGCATTTCGAAGAAGGTCAGATGCACGTCGTCGCCGACTTCTTCGATGTCGCCGGTGCGGATGCACTTCTGGTAGTTCACCAGGCGGGGCCCGGAAGGATGCGGCTGTCCCATCAGGTACGGCACCAGCGGGTGCATGCCGGCGGTCGTGAAGAGAACCGTCGGGTCGTTCTCCGGCACCAGCGAAGCACTGTTAATTTCGCTGTGGCCTTTGTTTTTGAAAAACTCGATGTAACTGCGTCTGAGTTCCTTGGCAGTCATAGAAAAACCTCAGTAGTCACAGGCAAACCCGGGCAAATTTTAGTATAATGGTGCATCGCCTGTGATGCAACGGATTGACGACCAGTTGCCGGGCTCGTGTTCACCCTGGGAATGCAGGCATCCTGCCTGGTCGCCGGGGCGGTGCTTCTTCGACAACCCCAGGCACCGCAGTGCGGGCAGCAGTCGGCCAACGCGTCGATGCCGACGGGGTTGGCGGCAGCAACGCCGGGTGTGTTCAAGCCGCCTGGGCCGGTCTTGAGTTGCCGCGGCTTTGTCAGCATTGGCGGGGTTGCAGCAGGCCGGGACAGGGGCGGTGTCTTGTCCAGGCGCATGATCGCCCGCAAGTGGTTGGGCGCGCGGGCACAAAAAAGGCTTTCAGGAATTCCTGAAAGCCTTTTTACGAAGTTTTTAGATGCCGATCTTACTGGCTGAGGATGCTGGCGATATGATCGTTGATGACCTGCTGAATGTAGCCACCGCAATCTGCCGAATCGGCAACGCCGGGGACGGCGCTGTCATCGCAGACGTCGAAGGACGTGACGCTGCCATTGATCAAGCTCCCGACCAGCGATTGAGCGGCATTCAGGTTTGACACGTTGGCGAGCTGTACGCACAGGTCGGCGAAGACGGAGTCAACCAGCGTGTCGCAGGCCTGGCAGGTGCAGCCATAGATCGTCTGCGGGATGAAGGTGGATTCGACCGTATTGCCGCCGGCAACAGTGCTGACGCCGCCGGTGCTGGCGATGCTGCCGTAGATGGAAAAACTGCCGTTGCTCGTGGCGCCGCCGCCGCCGGTAACCGCCTCTGGGCAAATGGTTTCGTCAGCACCCAACACACCGCCAGGCGCAAAAAGACATGCTGCAATAACGAATCCAAGAAGCTTCTTCATTGTCCTATCCTCGCATATATTCAGATTAAACGCGGGTTTCACCGCGCGTTGATACATGAAGAGTATAGGAAATGTCGCGATCAATTGCAAGAAAAAAAATCAGCCTTTCCGGCAGCCCCCGCGGGCGGCTCATTTTGCCTTTCTTTCGGGGCCCGAAAAGCAGGCCGGATGCGGCTTTGCCCGACGGGCTGCGCGGCGAAAGGTGGCGGCGTTCCCGGGGGTTTGCGCTGCCATGGTTCAGTCGCTGCCGGCGAAACTCGAGGATTCGCCCAGGCCTTCCGGCCCCATGGCGCTGTAGCCGCCGTCCACGGGCAGGTCCGCGCCGGTGATGAACGAGGCGTCGTCACTGAGCAGGAACAGCGCCGGGCCGGTCATCTCGATCGGGTCGGCGCAGCGCCGCAACATGGCGAATTTGCCCCACACCGGATCCCATTTCTCAATCCCGCCGCCGGCGGTATCGGCGGCCGTGATCACCTCGCGTGTCCAAGTCCAGCCCGGGCTGATGCTGTTCACGCGGATATTGAACGGCGACAGGTCGAGCGCCTGGCAGCGGGTCAATTGCGACACCGCCCCTTTGGAAGCGTTGTAGGTCCAGCGGTTGGGTTGGGCGATATTGGCGGAGATGCTTGAGATGTTGAGAATTGCGCCGCCGCCGGCGGTTTTCATCGGTGTCGCGGCAAATTGCGTCATCCGCGCATAGCCGACGGGGCCGACGAAGAGGCTGCGCTCCCAATCCTCGACGGTGGCGTCGAGGCCGGCGGCATTGAAGGAGAATGCGTTGTTGACCAGGTAATTGACGGTGCCGAACGTCTCGACGGCCGTGTCGACGACCGCGCGGCAAAAGTCTTCCTGCATATGATCGCCCTGGCAGAACCGGACGTTGTATCCAGCCGCCTTCATCTCGGCCTCCGTCTCGGTGCCTTCCGGCTCGATCCCGGAAAAGGCCACGGCGGCACCTTCGCGGCAGAGTTCTTCGGTTATCGCCCGACCGATCCCGAAGGACCCGCCGGTGACGATCGCGACTTTACCGTCGAACCGGTCAGTAACTGCCTGGCGTTCCATGTTTACAATTCTCCGTCCTTGCAGATTAGTTCCATATGTGCGGGTCGCCACCCTTGACTACCGGCATTTTCGGCTTGATGCGTGACGGCGCTTCGGCGGGTGCAGCCGTGTCCGGGACGACGGCGTTGGCGGGGTTGAGCATGCTGTTGAGCGTGGCGACTCCCGGCGCGTCGACTGCCAGCAGCGTCGCCGTTGTCGAGTTCTGGTTGAAGCCGACGTAGACGCGGCCATTGTCTTCGATTTCACCATGCATCTCGTCGACGTGCAGGACGCCATAGGTCAGCCGTTGAACCCGTTGGTAATTGCGATCACCCTTGCCGACGCCCCGCCCGGTGACTGCGACGTAGGCCGGGCCGTCGGTGGAGAAATGATCCTTCTGGGCTCCGGTGACATCGGTACGGTGCTTGAGGTTGGCGCCTTTGATCGGGTGTTTCTTGCCAAGCTGGGCCCAGACCCAGTTGCCCAGGGATTCGGCATTGGCGTTGCGGTGATTGGTGAAATCGGCAGCGGCCTGGGCGCTGGCGGCCCGGGCAGCATCGGCTTTCCCGGCGGCGGCAATGCGCGCCGCCTCGTTCTGCGCCGCCTGCCGCTGTGCCTCATTGGCCGCGGTCAGCTGGGTGCGCGAGTATTCGCGGCCGTCCGCGAAGACCATGTCGGTACCTTCGGCGAGGCGGGTCAACGCAGTTTCCAGGGCGCCCTGGTAAGCGACGCGGATTTTTTCCTTGGCCGGTGCGCTGCCGGAACCGGCGCAGCGTCGGCACTTGCCGGGTTGTTCGCCGGATCCGCCGCATGCCTGGCAGTTGCCGCTGCCTTGGCACTTGGGACAGTCGCGCGTTGTCATCTCCAGTTCACCGGTCGTGGCCGTGACCTGACCGTTCTTGCACGATTTTCTGGTGCATCCGCCATCGGCGACGGGCCTGCCGGTCTTGTACGAGGTGCACTTGTCACAGCGGCGCGTGCTCTTGCCGGTGCCGGTGCATTTCGAACAGGTGTCGTGAATGTTCATCTGGTTGATGAGCGTTTCGTAGCCGACCTCGGGCAACAGCTTGTCGAGGAATTTACCGACCTTTTCCGCCGCCTTGTCCTCGCCGTGCAGCGTACAGCCGAGCGCCAGCGCGATGAGGACGTCGGTGTTGGCCTTGCCGTCCTTGCGCTTGAGCATCGTACGGTACAGGGAGCTGACGGTATTCTTGTCGTCCGGGTTCAGGTAGGCGGCCTTGGCGACCGGCACGATGACGGCCCTGACGTCGCTTTCCCCCTCGGCGGCGGCCGGCAGGGCGGCCACGGAAACGATAAAAAGGACAGAAAGAAAGATGGTTCCGATGTTCATGAATGTGCCTCCGTGCATTTGCCGAAAAAATCCAATGTCGGAGAAGAAAAATAGAGAGTTTTGCTTCGGAATGCAAGGTCTTCCGGGGCGGGTCGTGGCCGGTTGCTAATGATCGTCATTGGCAACCGGCAGCTCCATGACATGCACGTACATTCCAGAAAACAGGTACAATCTCGCGCCGATACGCCACGGGGAGATACAGCCGTCGCCAGGCGACCAGCGTGAATAACCGCGCGGGTCCCGGGTGACCGTTTTGAAGTCGGATGTCCTGCCGAAAATAAGCCGGTTGTCGCCGTCAAACCCGACGCTTTCCTGCCAAGCCAGCAGATATTCGGGATACCCCGCGGCGGTCGTGCCGAGATAGCCGACAAATGCCGGACGATAGACCCCTTCGCGGCCATCGCCGCCGTCGTTCTGGTGAATGACGGGATTCTCGGTGAAGTATTCCCAGTTGCGGCCGTCGGCTGAGGTGCCGAATCCGAGGGCCGGTGGTGTGCCGTCGGTCGAGGTGCCGCGCAGGAAAGCCAGCCAGCGGCCGTCCGGCAGGCATTGAACGGCATGATATGACGACGCCTCGTTCATCCATGCGGCGTCGGTCACTGGCAGCACCGGCCGCCACGGCGGCATCGTGCCGTCGGCGTGCTCGACCGTCCACTGGTGGGAGGCGAGATCCGCAGTTGTTGCCAGGGCCGTGGTCTGGTAGTTGGTTTTGGTGTGGGCGTGATTGAAGTAATGGAAGTACATGAACCAGAGTTGCGCGGCCTCGTTCCACACCACCCATGGACTGGAGTTATGTGAGGGGTCGTCCGGGTTAGGGTTGTCGGCGTGGAAGCTGGGGACCACTTGATTGTCGCTGCGGCCGGGCACCGTCACATCTTTCGAATACGGTCCGGTGATCTGGTCAGCGACCGCCACGCCGATACCGGAACGCGGGTTGTGGTGGGCATAGTAGAGATAATATTTGCCGTCCGGCTGTGGTCCATGGTCGTTGCGCACGACGGTCGGATATCCGAGGCTGACGCCGCCGCCGGCCGGCCAGTTCGGATTTTTCCAGGTCGAATGTTCCCACTTCTCGGACCGTTGCAAAATCTGGTGTGTCTCGACCAGTTCGAGCGGCAGGTCACCATCGAGGTCCGACAGGTCGACGCATTTGAGGTTGTTATCCAGCAGCACGCGCGGCGGCGTCTCGCCGGCACTGGAACTTGCGACCATGAGGGCTGCGAACAGGATGAACAAGCGATTATAATGCATCGAAATAAGTCAGGTCCGCCCCGAAGTTTTCCATCGTTACAACGCTGTCACCGCGCAGGTCGACGCGGATCGGCCGGATATGCAGCCCGCCCGAGAGGGTGAGCTTACTGCTGACCAACGGCATCCGCAGTCGGACCGTCTCACCGCCGGCGACATCGCTGAAAAACAGATAGTCCCCCATCTGCAGCGGCGGTTCGCCGTTGTCGATCGTGATGTCGTCCGGTTGCAGCCATGGCGGCATCCGCACCGACAGCGGTCCGGAGCGTTTCGGGGTGATCGCCAGGCAGTCATTGGTGTATGGCGATTCAAGACGGACGTCGTCGTTCTCGACGTCGAACAGCAGATTCACCGAGATGCCGGCAGGTCCGCGCCGGGCGGCTTCGCGCCACACCTCACACAGCGAACCGACAACGCCGCCGACGATGTCCATGTTGAACGAAATACGACCGTTGTCCTTGCCCGCGCCGACGGAGGAATGGCCGTACGGCGCCGGGAAACCGAAGGCACCGAGGTGGCGGTCGGCGACATCGCGCAGGCCATCGACTCCCTCCGGGTTCGGCGGGTCGACGATCCACGAGGTATCGCGCACCTGGCACGGCAGCAGGTGACAGCGCAGGATACGCTCGGCGTCGTGATAGCACTCGGCATAGCCCCAGCGCCCGAGGATCAGTGCGGTCTCGAGGATGTCACCGCTGTTGTTGGCCTCGCCGTGATCCGAATCTTTCTGGCCGATAATTTCCGGTGACCAGCCGATCTCGTCGCGCATCTGTAACAGGCCGTTGTCATAGAACGCCTTGACTATCGACATCAGGACGGCGTCTCCGAGCAGGTCCGCCAGTTGTGCCAGCGACGAAAGCACGCAGGTGATCGAGTGGATGTGATTCGTAACGAAACGGTCGGGATCGAAGCTGCCGTCCGCAGTGAAGAACCTGGTGACGGCTATTTCCTTCATGACCAGCGCCAGTTCGAGTGCCGGGCCGTAACCGGTGGCTCGGTAATACTTGACCAGTGGCCCGATCATGCGTCCCTCACCGGAGATGAAGTCCCGGGTTCCCTGAATCTCGAGCCCGAGCTTTTCCAGCCGCGGCACATCCCAGCCGTCCTCTGCGGTCCAGTAGTCG
>JASLZG010000061.1 GCA_030754995.1 Lentisphaeria bacterium | reverse complement strand
GGCGACCAGCTGAACGGCCGCATGGACGAGATCGAGGCGTTCTGGACCAAGCCCTGGAAGACGTTTCCCGGGATCCTCGAGGATGCGCTCGCCGAGGGATACACGCTGCCCTGGGGCGGAGACGCGTATCACCCCCTGGCGCCCCAGGCAGGCAACATTTTCACGCTCGAAAAGGGGAGGGGAGTCGTCCTGTCGGGAGGTGCGTATCTGACCACCAATGAACCGTGCACCGCCCTCAGCACGGCGCTCGCCAAGGCGGGAGACCTCACCCTGGAGGTAGAAATGCGCCCGGCGAACCTGACCCAGGGCGGTCCGGCGCGGATTGTCTCGATCTCCCAGGGGTCAGGCACCCGCAACCTCACGCTGGGCCAGGTAGAGGACATGGTTGTGGTCCGCTTCCGGACCACCGAAACGAGCACCAACGGGACCAATCCGGCGCTTCAGACCGAGGCGGGTGTCCTGACCGGCGAGCGGCAGCATCTCGTTTTCGTTCGGAAAGCAGAGACGCACACGCTTTATGTCGACGGGACTCCCGTCGCGTCACGCACCGTCCCCGGTGATCTCAGCACGTGGGACCACACCATGCCGCTGCTCGTCGGCAACGAGACGGGAGGCGATCGGACCTGGGAGGGAGAGGTATATGGCGTCACCTTCTTCTCCCGCGCCTTCACCGCCGAGGAGGTCAGTCGCAGAGTCCCCCGGTGAACGGCTGGGTGCTGTACATGAAGGCGAATTGCCGCCGATTCTTTGTCCGCGTGCGCTGCTCCCGGCGCATGCGCATTGGCATGAAGCGACCGTTGCTTGTTGCCTACCCGTCCGGATGCCAGCGCAGCACGCCCATGTGGTAGCGCTCGTGCGCGGCGATGCCGCTGCAATACCAGGCGGTCACCAGCTTGCCCTCCGCGTCCGCGACGGTTGAGGGATAGCCCAGGTCAGACGGTTCGAGCGCCACCAGTCGCATCGGCGGACGCCACGTCTGTCCGGCATCATCGCTGAGGCGTGCCTCGATCCCGTGGTGACCTTCCCGGCGGTCGCCATAGGTAAGGAGCACCCGGCCGTCGGGCAGATTCAACAGGTGCGCCGGATGCTGGGCCCCCTCGGATACTGCCTGTTCACGACACCACGTCTGCCCATGGTCGGTTGAACGGAAGAGTTCGAGGTGCTCGTCGTCCAGCGTGCGGGCGCAGGCCAGCACTTGACCGTCCGGCAGCACCAGCGGGGTCGTTTCATTGATTGTATTTCCCTGGATGCACCCGCGGATCTGCCAGGACCGGCCGTCGTCGTCGCTGGTGTGGAAGCAGCAGTCGTGTTCGCTGTAGACACAGACGCCCAGCGCGCCGTCCTGCAACTGAACGATGTCGCCGAAGGGAATGGGATGATCCGACTCCCCTTCCGGTGGCTGCAGCATCGCGGCCTGCGTCCACGATTTGCCGCTGTCGCTGGAACGACACACCCACAGCGGCAGCGGCGGGGAGTGAACCGGCGGTTCGGTTGGGTGTTCGCCCTTGGGTGGGCGCTGGCCCCAGCCGGAAGCGAGTATCACCAGGTCGCCGTTGGCTGCCAGGCCGGCGGCCACGTTCATGCGGTTGGTGCCCGGTTCGTGCGGCGCCGGGGTGCCGCGCCGGCGCCAGGTGCGGCCACCGTCCACGCTGGCCCAGCATTCCACGTCACCTTCCCATCTCCCATGGCAGGGCTGGTTGAAGATCGTTGCAACGAGCGCGCCGTCCGGCATCCTCGTCAGATTCGGCCAGGCGCAGACGTTGTCGATCGCGATGTAGCGTTCCGTGGCGATTAGTGATCCAGGCACAGGCCGTCGCCGGTGGCCAGGACTTCTGCTGATTTCGCTGTCATGCTGGTCGTCCGTTCCGTGGTGGACTCATTTCATTTGTGCCCGGCTTGATCTCACCCTCTGAGTACCCGGGCGCATCGTAACCGGTAACGGTACACAGTATTACTTTCCCGCAGCGACTGCCATTACTGTTTCGATTTCCGCTTCGGTCATTGGATCGAGCTCGGCGGCAGCGGCGTTTTCAACTGCCTCCTGCGGCCTGGACATGCCGGTAACCAGCACCGAGACCGCCGGCTCGGAGAGTGCAAAGCGCAGGGCGAGGCGCCTGAGTGACGTCGCGTCGTGGTCGACAAACTCCGTCAGCCTTTCCACCCTGGCGACCAGTTCCCGGGTCTGATAATAGGCGGGATCGGTGGGTTCAAAGAACTCGTCCTTGCGTTTCAGGACAATATCCGGATTGCCGGTGAGCAACCCCTGGTAGAAAGCGCCGCCCAGGATGACGCCGGTGCCCATCTGGCGGGCCAGCGGGAATAATGTTTCCTTTGCATCCTGGACCAGCAGGTTGAAGGAGTTGTAGGTGAGCACAGCATCAAACACCCCCGATTGCACCGCCGGGATCAGTTCCGGCACCTGGCCGCTGGCCCCGATAAGCCCGACGAGATTCGCCTGCTGCAGTTCGTGCATGGCGTCCAGCATGCCTTCCGACCGGACCCGGTCCACCGCGGCTTGCTGCTCGCCGTACTGGTCGAGGCTGTGAATCAGGAGCAGGTCCAGGCGGTCAATTTGCAGCCGGGACAGGCTGTTGCGGACCTGCTCGAAAATCTCGTCGCGGGTCGGCATCCGGCTGTCTCCCCAGTTGCCGCACATGCCGATCTTGCTGCACACCAGCCACTGCTCGCGATGGTCCTTCAAGTATTGCCCGAAGACCAGTTCGCTGTCGCCGTACGAGGGGGCGGTGTCGACGAAATTCATCCCGGCCGAAGAGGCGCACGCCATCGTTTCTGCAAACGTTTCCGGCACCACTTGAAAGAGCTTGACAGTGTTGTAGTCACGGGGCTGAAGCATGTCAGGGCTTGCCCCCGGCGGCACGATTGGCCCGTACTTGCCGGCCGCGCCGATGCCGCCGATGCCGACTTCGCCGACCCGCAGTCCGGACTTTCCCAAGGTCCGATAGCGCATGTCTGTACTCCTTTGCAATTTATATCAGTGCCGCGTTGCCGCAGTGTCGAGCGGTTTATTTTTCGACCGGCACAACGATACCGCGGATGATGATGTTCTGACAAAAGACAAACACCATGAAAGTCGGCACCGCCGCAATGACGAGCGAGGCATAGACGACCGACTGGTGCGAGATACTCTGCAGTTGGAAGATCCACACCATCAGCGTCCACATGTCCTGGTCGGGAATGATTATCAACGCCATCATGAACGCGCTGTAGGCGCCGGTGAATGCGCCCAGTGCGATGACTGCGAGGACCGGTTGCGACAGCCTCATGGTGATGGTCCAGAATTTCGTCCACTCGCCAGCGCCGTCGATCTCCGCCGCCTCATACAGCTCGCGGGGCAGGCTGTCGAAGAAACCCTTGAGCAGAAAGATGAAAAAACCGTTGGCCATGCCCGGCAGGATCAGGGCCCAAAAAGTGTTCAGCAACGTGATGTTCGGCCGCTGCATGATGGCCGGGAGACCCCAGGCCCCGACCACGATGCCGATTCCCAGGGCCAGGATCATGCGCAGCGCTTCCGATCGGCGCGGCATGATTCGGCCGAGCCCCCAGAGCGCCAGCACGAAGGCCGCGACGCCGGCAACAATGGGCCAGAGCGGAAAGCGCTTCAGCAGCAGGAACCCTGGAATCATGGTCACCTCGCCGGGAAAGGCCATAGTTGCCATGCAAAAGAGCAGGATCGCGTAGGTGGCCGGCAGTTTGTAGCGGCTGAGGGCGTAGGCGGCCAGGGGATTGACGAGCA
This sequence comes from Lentisphaeria bacterium, assembly GCA_030754995.1. Taxonomy (GTDB): domain Bacteria; phylum Verrucomicrobiota; class Lentisphaeria; order JABSQK01; family CAJWLW01; genus CAJWLW01. The sequence continues at coordinate 15,400 of JASLZG010000061.1, read as the reverse complement.
ATGCAGTGCTGATCGCCAGGAAGCAGTAGATCAGGGTATTGACGATACCGCGGCCGTGCAGCAGGATGTAGGCAAGAACCTGCTTGTAGTTGCGCGTCGTGAATTCCCAGCGCAACGCGGAGCGACGGCTCATGGCATCGTGATAATCGACCGCGGCGACGGGTAGTTTCAGCGGCGAGATCGTCGCGGCCGAGACGCCGCGGCGCTGAGCCACGTACTCCTCGAAAGCTTGTCGCGGCCCGTAGACCGTGATGCCCTCGACCGGGCACGCCTGCGGGTCGGTGATGAAGTCATTCCAGTCCACTCGCGCAATTGGCGACATGGGCACGGTAAGCGGAAACGGAATCTCTGCGAGTGATCGGTAGGCGGTCTTGTAGCTGCTGTTGTACTCCTTGATGCGGTCGGCGTATTTAAGGGCAAGATGCTGCCGGTAGGGGGCTGCGAGTTCCGGCTGAAGGCGGACGAAGGCGAGGTTGAGCTCGGTGCGGACGAACGCCTCCCAATCCTGCCGCATGAGTCCGTCGGGCGGCACCTGGTGGGTGAGAAACACCTCGTGGTAGCTGTCGTGGTTGGTGCCGTGCTGCCGGTTGTATTCATTGATGTCGCCGGTGTACTTGGGCTTCAGGTAGGTGCGCCAGAAGACTGCGTCGATGTTGAAGATCATCCGATCGTGGAAAGGCCGCGACGCCTTGAATTCGCGGTACGGCAGTTCGATACCCGTGAGCTGGGGATTGTAGCGCCGGGAATAGCCCATGCTGTCGGTGGGCGGCGACACGGAGACCCAGCCACTGTAGGGGACAGCCATGGCGATCCGGCAGGCGTCGATGTCGCCATCGTACTGCTTGTACATCTTCCGTCGGAACAGGCGCGCGTTGACCGGCAGCATGCCACCGCCGCCGGCATGGCCGAGGGCGTACCAGTCCGGGGGCAGGTCGACTTCGCGGCGCCAGTCGAGAAAGGTCTCGACGAGTTGCCCGTCTGCCGCCACGATTGGCTCGATCTTGCGCCAACTGCCGACCTCCTCCCACCAGGCCATCTCGAGATGGTCTATGCGGACGTCGTACTTCGACTCCGCGTATTTCTGAAACAGCACCAGGTCGCTGTTCCAGAATCGTGGCAGCGGCGCAATATGATAGAAGTCCGTCTGGCTTTTTACCGAGCCGGCAAGCATCAGCAGCAGGGGATAAATCATCGTGACGGCACCGGCAATCAGAACGCCAAAAATAGTGGCGTAGACGAAGCGGACCTTCCAGTTGCGGGCACCGATTTTGCTGATTATGGGCATTATGCGGAACGGTTAATTGTCGTCATTATTCGTCCGTCGCCGCGGTGCGGAACTCCATGCGGCTGAGTCGCTGGAGCTGCAGGACGGTGAAGCCGATGAGCAGCGTGCCCAGTATCCAGGCCATCGCCACCGCCGACCCGAACCGCAGATAGCCGAAGGCCTGCCAGAATATGTGCAGGCCGATGACCTCGGTCTCGCCATACGGTGCGTAGGGGCCGCCGCCGGTCATCGCCAGCACAAACTCGCTGCCGCTCTTGACGGCGCCGATCATGGCGCCGATGAAGCTGATCATGATCAAGGCCTTGATACTGGGAATCGCGACGTGAAACGTTTTTTGCCAGATCCCCGCGCCGTCGACATCGGCCGCCTCGTACAGTTCCTCGGGAATCGTCTTAAGTGCCGCCAGATAGATCAGGCAGCCGGGGCCCATGCCGGCCCAGATCGTCGGCAGCAGGCAGAAAAAGAGTGCGAAGCGGGGCGACTCCAGCCAGCGGATTCGGATTTCCTCGAATTGGATGCCCGGCAAATGGTTCAGGAAGGCGACGAAAAAGTTGAGCACCTGGTTGATCATCCCGTATTCCCCGTAGAAGCCTTTCCACAGAAAAATGACCACGACGCCGGTCAGCACTGCCGGCAGGTAGTAGATCGTCCGGAACAGGAGCTTTCCTCGCGGCACTTCGGTGAGCAGGAATGCCAGCGCGATGGGGGCGGCGAATCCGAAGATCATGAACAGAAAGGCGTATTTGATCGACACCCACAGGGCGTACCAGAACTCGATGTCGAACAGAATGCTGGCGAAGTTGTCCATGCCGGTCCATTGGCTGAATCCGCGGACATTGTAGTCCTGGAACGCCATCACGCTGCCGCGCATCAGCGGATAATAGTTCCACAAGGCAATCGATCCGATAGCTGGAACCAGGAGGATATAGGCCATCTTGTAGCGGCTGAATCCCCATCCCTTGCCGGCTTGTTCCGGGGCCTCGAGATTCGCTGCCGTGAAGGTTCGGAAAACGCGCCGGAACAGCAGGACAAAGACAATAAAGATCCCTGCGACTACGGCCGCCGCCACCCATGTTCGCCGGCGGTGTTCAACGGGGTCGAAGATGTCGAGCATTTTTTCATTGCTGCGCCGGACGCGGTCCTCGAGGATCTCGCGGATGCGGGCCTTGGCCCCCTCGTGATCGCCGGCTTTGACGGCTCGTTCTGTCTCGGGGTCGGTGCGGATCTGGTCGATCGCCTGGCTGACGTATTTGTAGACCAGCTGGCAGTTTTTGCCATAGGGTTCGGGCACGCCGGATTCCACTGCAGTGGCAAAGGCGGTTTCCCATTGTTTGGGTACTTGCCGGACGTATTCATCATAACCCGCCGCCTTCAACAGCGCCGGCTGGACGAAGCGGCCGTGACCGTTCTCGACGAATACCCGGGCCCGGATCCGGCGTGCCTCGGGGCCGTCGTAGAAGCTGATATATTCCCAGGCCGCCTCGCGCTTGGCATCGTCCTCGTCGAGCCCGGCAAAGATCCCGGCCATGCGGCTGTTGAATTCGGCGCCGCGCTTGCCGGTGGGCCCCTTCGGCACTGGCCCGAAACCCATGAGGTTCGGGTCCACTTGTGAGAAGAAGCGTTGATCGATGGTACTGAAATACATCGCTTTCTCGATCGTACCGCCGGAGGCATCACCCATCGATACGACACCGTTGAATTTGCCGTGCTGATTCTCGAAAGGCTCGAAGATCAACCGGGCGACGAAGTGGTAGGCATCGACCGCCTCGTCGCTGTCGAATACACAGTACCAGTTGCCGTCCGCATCCTGGTCGACCATGCGGCCGCCCATGGAGTAAAGGAAGTTCATCGTCGAATAACTGATCTCGGCGAGCCAAATGCTGAAGCCATAGCGGTTTTCAGGCGGGTTGGTCAACACCCGGGCCCACTCCAGCAGCTCGTCCCAATCCTTGGGCACGCGATCCGGCAATCCGGCTTCCGCGAACATGTCCCGGCGATAAAACAGCGCGCCGACCAATGGCCCCTGGGGAAAGCACCAGACATGCTGGTGATCGCGCACCGGCTCGGCGTCCCATTTGTCAAGATGCGGGCACGCCTCTTTGTACGGACAGCTCCGCCGCATCACCATCCAGCACTGCCGCGGCACGCGCTCCGCCATTTCGCGCTGGTAATTTGGGCCGGTGCGCAGACGCGCCAGGTAATCGTCCAGGTCCAGCAGATGCCCGTCGGGCAGGTCGACGCCCGCGGTCTTCTCGACGTATTTATCCAGGGGATAGAGAAATTTGTTGCTGATGTACGTCTGTGACTGGCGGAAGTTGACGTACATCACGTCGGGCGGGATATCGCCGGCGATCTGCATCAGCGGCACGATGTCCATCGTCCGCCCCGGGATTTGCAGGCCGGTCGTTGAGACGGGCCTGATATGGGGAAACTTTTCTTGAAAAGCGTCGAGGATAGCCAGCCGGGTCTGGCTGTCGATGTCGGTGCTCAAGCCCGCCGGCACGCCCCACGCCCGCAAGACGATCCGTTCCTGGTCCGGCGGCGGCGCCGCAACGACCCCGACCGCCAGCAGCAGGCACACAAGTGAGATGAGCACTCCGGGCAGTCGGGTCCCAGGTCTACTCATCGTCCGGAACCAGGCCGATTTTCGCCGTGTCGATCGGCTTGAAGCCGAGTTTCAACGCTGGCGAATCGGCTGCCAGGTCATAGTTGTCATTTGCGGCATCGACGAACATCGGGTCGGCGACGAGAGACTGTTGATCGAACCCCATCGCGCGCCAGCTCTCGAGCGTATGACCGGCGTCCGCCTGGGTGGCCATTCCAGTGCGCAGCACGGCTTCGCCCGGCAGGCCGCAAAAAGTGATCTCCCCGCCCGGCGCCGGGGAAAAGACGTTTTTATCGAACTCGACGATGGCATCGGGCGGTTCACGGCCGGGATCGATGTTGAGCCTGAGGAAATCCGCGTCGGTGTTCGCATAGCAGAAGATGTTTCTCCTGAACCGGATGTTGCCGGTGTCGCCGGCCAGCGACAGGTATATCTGCGAGTTGTCGCCGTCGACGAAGATATTATTTTCGACCGTGATATTGCGCGCGTAGTGGCTGAGCATGATCCCGCCGAGCACATTGCGGGCGCAGATGTTGCCATAGACCAAAACGTCCATCGGGCCGTTGTCGAAGTAGATCGCCCAGCCGTAATACGGCGACCAGATCTGGCCGTCCGCTTCTTTGCCGTCGCCGGGTTCCATCCGGATACTGCCGGCACCGCAGCCGATTACGTCGTGAATTTTGTTGAAGCGGATGATGTTGCCGCGGGCGAGGTCCGGGTCCTTGTCGTAGGTGTACCAACGGTTCATGCAGATGCCGCCGGTGTCGCAGGTCTCCATGCTCAGGTGGTGCAGCTCGTTGCACTCGATGGTGATCGGTCCAAAGCCGCTCATCAGGCCGATGCCGAACCGTGGTGTGTGGTGAATCAGGTTGTGTGAGACGACCACGTCCACGGCACTGATTCCAAAGAAGGCGACACCGCAGGCATGTTTCTCGAAGACGCCCACGTGGTGGATGTGGTTGTTGTGGATCAGGTGGCCTGGCGATTTGGGCCAGGCGTTGACGACGACCTCGCGGTCCTCGCGGAAGTCATGCCATGGGCCGGGGCCGGGTACATCGCCTGAAGTCGTGTCGCCCCGGCAGAATCCGCGTTGCACGCTGCCCAGGAAGATGCCGTAACCACCGGCGCCGGTGATCTCATTGCCGACAATCCGGTTGCGGGCGTTGGTGTTCTGCAGGCGGATGGCATCGCCGCCGACCTCTTCGAAGCAATTGTTTTCGACGGTGCAGTCTGCCGTGTTTTTCATGTAGATAGCCTGCCCGGAGTTGGGGATCTTATAATGGGTCTCCGGTGTCGGGAACTGTGCCTGGGTCTGTGTCAGGGTGAACCCCGCGATCCTGATGTGGCTGACGGCTGTGCCCGGGGTGCCGATCATCTGGATCAACCGTGCTGTCGTCGGGGCAGTGACTTCGCCGGATCGCATATCGCTCCCGGCGGGCGGCCAGAAATAGAGCATGCCAGTGTCGCTGTCGAGGCACCACTCACCCGGTTGGTCGAGATCCTCGAGCGCGTTTTCGACATAAAACCGGTTGCCGGTCTCGACCCCCATGCATTTTGACAGGGAACCGGCAGACGGTTGCACCGTTCGGGTCAAATGAATCCTGTTGCGCTCGACGTTGACGTGGCTGATCGGGATGATATCGTTGATCCAGCTCTTGCCGGGAATCATGAAAACCTCAGCCTGATCGGGCTTTGCCCACCGGTGCGGGAAGAGGCCCGGCTCGTATTGAAACGCCACCGCGTCAGGGACGACGCCGGAGAGCAGGTCGGATGGGACGTCGGTATCGGCGCTGACCAGCGAAACGCGGCGCCAGATGCCGCCGGTATGGGCCCGGCTTTCGAGCCGTACAGTGATCGAATGCTCGCGTCCCGGCTCGAGCAGCGGCCGCACGTCGAACTTGAAAGGCATGTCCCAGAGCGCATCGGCGATGATCCCCGTCGAGGCGGCGGTGCGTTCGAACACCTTGCGGCCGTCGATGTACACGTATGCTTCCTTGCTGGCGGCGCCGAAGAGCAGCCACAAGTGCTCGCGTGTGTCGAAATCCGCCGGCATCCTGAACCGCGTGCGGTACCACCCGACGCCGTGGTAATTCTTGAACCCCTGCATATCCCACAGTTGATTGGTTCGCAACAGGAGCCAGTTGTTGTCGGCGGTGTCCGGGGCGAACCATTCCTCCTCGACACCGGTTTCTTCGGGGTCGGGCTTGAACCGCCACTCGAGGTCGAGGTCGATCTTCTCGACGTTGTCCAGCAGGTTGCCCTCGGGTACCGGGTTTTTCACAAAAGCCCAGCCACCGTGAACCGGGTTGGCGTGATCGTACTTGGGGCGTCGCGCCCGGATCATGCGCTTGCCGTTGAAGAACAATTGCCGAAACCACCAGCGCTTGGTCCTGACCTCCGACAGGTGGGTGCATACAATCTCGCCCTCGTGCGGTTGCCAGTCGGTTACGCATCTGCCACCGCTGAGGATGGGGCGCTCGCCGGGATAAGCCATGTAGGTGATCTGGCACGTCTCGGTGCCCGAATCGCCGCCGCTCAGGCGCAGCGGTTCGCTCAGGTGGTATGTGCCGCCGCGCACCTGGACCGTAACGGGTTGCTGCAATCCGCCGGCGTGCTTCAACGCCCGGACGGCGTTGCGGGCGCGGGTCAACGTCGCGAAAGGTCCGTCCGTGCCGTCGGCAACGGGTGCCGGTTGCCGGCCCGACCACTGGTCATCACCGTCCGTTGCCACGAAAAATACTGTTTCTGCACCGGCCATTTTATGATCACTGATTGAAATGCTGCTGTCCCTTGTGCCGCAGTATACTTCCCGCCGGCAAGAGGTCAAGCAGCGCTGGCAAACCATCTGCCGCAGCCGTTTGCCGACGCCGAATTCAACGGGTGTACCCGCAGTTTCATATATTTTCCGGTAGCCTCAGGCCCTTTGCCGCGGGGTGGCCTGCTGCTGGCAAAAACCATGTTTCGGCCGGAATTTCCAATCTGCGCCATCTGCGTAATCTACGGATCAAATCCCACCTGGCGACATGCGCCTATCGGCTCGGTGCTTGATTGAGAAACCAGCTGGTACATGACACGTTCTCCGATGCTCGATGCGTAATTCCCGAAAAAGTTGCGCTGGCCTGCTCCCTTGAAATCTGGTTCGTGCGAGTGTCTCTTGCAGTCGTCCGCGGATACCGCGGAGATGAGTGAACGCCGGGCAGCCGATAATGACAGCGAGGTCAACATGCAAGATCGCCTGAAAGAACTGCTGGACAAGCACGATCACTTGTTCGGCATCATCTGTCGCGATACCACCATGGTGGAGCTCGAGCTGATGGCGCGGGCCGGTTATCACGTGGTCTGGCTGGATCTCGAGCACGGGCCGCAGTCCAACGCCGAAGCCGTTCGGTTGGCGCGCACGATCACCCATCTTGGCATGGTGCCGCTGGTACGGATTCCCGAACTCTCCCGCACCCACGTGCAAGTCCTGCTGGACGGCGGCATACAGATCCTGACGCTGCCGGACGTGCGCACTGCCCAACAGGCGGCGGCCTTTGTGCAGCTGGGAAAGTATCCACCCGTAGGCCGGCGAGGGGTGTCCTCGAGCAGTGCCAACTTCGACTATCACCTGCGCGATCCGCTGACGGAGTTCAGCGCCTCGAACGACGCAACCCGGCTGATGGTGATGATCGAGAGTGACCAGGGATACGAAGCGCTGGACGCGATCCTGGCCGTCGACGGGATCGACATGCTGACGATTGGTGCCTCCGACTGGGCCGCGCACAGCGGACTCTACGGCGCGACGGCCAAAACGCAGCTCGCCCCGAAGATCGAGGGTGTGCTCGCGGCGGCGGCACAGGCCGGCAAGATCACCGCCATGGGTGTGTTTGATCCAAACGAGGTAAGTCACTGCCGTGAATTGGGCGTGCGCCTGATTTTCGTAGGTGTCGACGTGAACCTGAAACGCCAGGTGCTGGCGGATACCCTGGACCGATTCCGCGACGCCGGCGGATAACGCTTCAGATTTCAGACCCCTTACCCCCTGCTTCCTCCCCCTGAAACCTGTCGGTGCATGAAGTTGCTGCCGGACGTTTATCACGCGCCGGCGTCGCGCTATATTGGCGACACCGGGCATGTGGGAATGGAACTCTTTCCGGAAGACGATGATTACCGGGCCATGGGGCGCTTTCGCACGGCGTTTTCGTGGTCGTGAAAAAATGAGCCAAACCTTGTCTGTTGTCGCAAGGACGGAACAGTGTCTTGCGAATATTACCCAGTACGACCCGCAGGTTAATGCCTTTATCACCGTGATGGAGGAAGGCGCCCTGGCGGGTGCCGGACAAGCGGATGCCGGTGTCGAGCGCGGGGACCCGTGCGGCCTTCTGCATGGGCTGCCGATTTCGGTGAAGGACTGTATCGATGTTGCCGAGGTGCGCTGCACCAACGGGACCCGGTTTTTCGAAAAGTACGTTCCCGTTGAGGATGCCCTGGTCGTGCAACGACTGCGCCGTGCCGGGGCGATCATCGTCGGCAAAACAAATCTGCACGAGTTCGCCTACGGTTCGACGACGCAGAATCCCCACTACGGCCCGACCCGGAACCCGTGGGACCTGCAAAGGATACCCAGCGGTTCCAGCGGTGGCGCTGCCGTCTCGGTGGCGCTCGAGATGTGTGCCGGAGCGGTTGCCTCGGATACCGGTGGGTCAATCCGCACACCCGCCGCCGTCAACGGGGTGTCGGGACTCAGACCGACGGTCGGGGCGATCCCCATGAGCGGCAGCATGACGCAATTGTGCCCGGCAATCGATACGGTGGGGCCGATCGCGTCGACGGTGGAAATCATTGCCCGAATGTTTACGGTCATGGCCGGCTACGATGACCGTGACCCGACGTCGGTGGCGCATGTCTGGGATGAGTTCCTGCAGCGGCTGGATGACGGCATCGAGGGCGTTCGAATTGGCCTGCCGAAGAATTATTTTTTCGAGGACCTGGCTCCGGGCATTGGTGAAGCGGTCCGAGCGTCTGCCGAGAAACTGGCGGCTGCCGGGGCGGTCCTTGTTGACCTCGAGCTGGCGGGTGCGGAGGTTACGCTGAAGGAGATCATGCCCATGGTCTGGGCGGACTGCTACGAATTCCACCAGGAGCGGGTGGAGCAGCAACCCGAGATGTTCGGCGAGGACGTGCTCGGTCGGATTCTCCTGGGCCGTGATGTTTCGGGGAGGGATTATGCCGCTGCCCTGCGTTGCCGGGAACGCTGGAGCCGGGTGGTGCAACGGGCCCTCCGTGAGGTGGATGTCATCCTGACGCCAACAACGCCGCTGCCGGCGCCGCTGATTCCCGACAGCCGCGACATGCTGTCGACGACGCATCAGTTGACCCGTTTTACCTATCCGCTTTCCTGGGCCGGGCTTCCGGGGCTGTCGGTTCCCTGCGGTTTCACCGCGGACGGCTTGCCGATTGGCATGCTGCTGAACGGCGCTTGCTGGGAAGAGGGAATTCTGTTGCGCCTCGGCTCGGCCTTCCAGAGGGACACCAACTGGCACCTGAGGCGGCCGCCAATGCTCCACGGGTGATAGGCGAATCGGCGGGTGAGCCTGGCTTGCATAGGCCGTTGCGAGCGGTATTATAGCCACCTCGCCACCGTCAAAAACATCCAAAGAGGAGGGGTAGTTTCATGGCCAAAGGACCGTTTCCCAAGACTGTCGACAAGCCGCTGGACACGCTGAACAGCACCGTGCCGAAGTTTCATGTTGATCTCCTTACCAAGGCGTTCGTTCCGGTTTCGCCAGGCCAGGAGGAGTTCCGTGTTGACTGCCGCATACTCAGAATCGAGCCGGGCGCCATGGACCGTTATCATTTCCACAAGCAGACGGTCAATCTTTTCACCGTGATCGAAGGTGAAACCGATGTCATCCTCAACGATGCACGGGTACACCTGAACTATGGTGAGTCGGTGCTGGTCGACGTGCTGGATAAGCACGCATATTGCAACGACAGCGGCAGTCCGTGCCTGCTGACCGAAACGCGTCTCAACATGGCCGATGGCGATTTGTTTTTCTGTGACGAACAGGAACCGGAAGGCACTCCGGCGACGCGCTTCTCGGACGTATTCTAATCGGCCGCGGAGTTCGCGGGCAGCGCCGAGTTCCTCGTTGTGAACCGCAGTCGGACAAGCTGGGAACGTCCAAGGTTGCGGTTCAGGAAAACAGCGCGTTCCAGTGGCGCCCGACACGGCATTCGGTCGCCGGCCACGACCTGCGGTCCGGTATGCCGCGGGTTGCCGGAATGGTGAGCCCGGATTACCTCGAGCCGCGCCTTCTGCCGGCGTCGCCGCCTTTGATCGGCACACATACACAAAAGAGGCAATATGTACTGGATGCAACTTCGTCGCGGTCAGCTCGATGCGTTTGACCGGCGCACCCCCGTGATCCTGCCGACGGCGGCGGTCGAACAGCATGGCGAGCACCTGCCACTGGGTACCGACTGCATGATCACCGGCGCCGTCATTGATCGGCTGGACCAGGCCATGGACCGCAAGATCCTGGTCATGCCCACCGTGCAGGTCGGCTGTTCGGAACATCACATGGTGTTTCCAGGCTCACTGACGCTGACGCACGAAACCTACCGCCGCACGGTGATGGAATATGTTGACTCGGTGCGGCGCCACGGGTTCAGGCGCGTGATGATCCTCAATGGCCATGGCGGCAACGAGGCGATCAATGCGGTACTCAACCAGCAGATCGGCCAACAGTACGAGGACCTCGAATGCCTGGTTGGCGGCTGGGCTCCAATCGGCGCGCCGCAAACGCGGGCGATCAGTGAGGGCGGCCACCTCTCATGCGGCCATGCCGGCGAATTCGAAACCAGTATCATGCTGGCCCTCGCCGAGGAGTTGTGTGACATGTCCCTCGCCGAGGACGGCGGCATCCCGACGCGGGTTGAATCAATGCGATACGATTTATTCGGCGGCGGCGTGGCCTCGAGCTACCAGCCGTTCCACGAACTGTCCCACAATGGCGTCTACGGCAAACCTTCACTTGCCTCGGCCGAAAAAGGCCACCGCATCCTGAGCGTCACCGTCGAATCGATCCAGGAACTGATCGAAAGCTTCTGGGACGATGTCAAGGACCTTCCGTCTCTAGCATGAAGCAGCCAATCCCCAAATGGTTCCCATGAAAATCATCGACGTCAAGATTCACAAGGTGATCCTGCCGATCAAGCCGGACACGGTGCATTCGGAAGGCATGGAGGACAAGCTTTGTGCGCCCGACCAGATTGCCGGGCGCAGCCTGGACTTTTATGACTTTCCCAAGTGGATCATCGAATTGGTTGCCGACAACGAGTTGATCGGCCTCGGAGAGTCGCGGCGCGGTGATCTCTATGAGCCGCTGAAGGAATTCACCGAGTGGGCAAAGATGGCCAGGCCGCCGGCCCGATCCAATTCGCAAACGGCGAGGCTGTCGTCCCCGACGAACCCGGCCTGGGCGTGACGCTCGACCGCGAGGCAGTGGATCGATATCGAGTCGACTGATGACGACAGACGCTGACCCAGAGGAGTTGCAGGTGACTGACGCAGCCGGGAATCTTCCGCTGAAAATAGCGATCCTGGGATTCGGCGACCGGGCGGAAAGACTGGCTGAACACCGACAGTCTGACCGCCAGGTTCGCGTTGTGTGCGTGGCCGACCCACGGCCTGAACGTCGACAAAAGGCTGTTGAGCTGTTCGGCGCCGACTGCCGGACGCTGGAGCGCGGCGAGGAGTTCTACGACCAGTCTCTGGAGGTGGACGGGGTCTGGGTGATCAGCCAGGAGAAAACCCATGCCCAACTCGCCGTTCCGGCCTTGGAACGTGGGATTCCGATGATCCTGGAGAAACCGTTGGCAACAAGTATACGCGACGCCTATCGTATTTGTGAGGCCTTTGACCGAAATCCGGTTCCCCTGGTTGTCCCGCACTCGCTGCGCTACCTCCCTTCCTACCGAAAAGCCAAAGAGCTCGTTGATTCGGGCGTGCTGGGCAGCATTCTGCATATTCACGCAATCGAACAGGTCGACGATCACCACACCGTGGACTATTACCGGCGCGGGTCGAATATGTATCGAAGCAACACGACGGCTTTACTGGCCAAATCCAGCCATGATATCGACCTCATTAACTGGATGATGGGCGGGGTCCTGGCGCAGTCGGTGGCCAGTTTCGGTGGCGCCGACTACTTCAAGCCGCGACCCGATTTGCCTCAATCCTGCTCCGATGCCTGTCCCCAGGCAGCGGCCTGCCCCTTCTTCGGGATGGATGAAGGGGGCGACGGCGTGGCCCGCGGCAAACTGTGTGCATGGAATTCCGGCGGTGAGCAGGTGGATCATCAGACGATCATCATTCAATACGAGAACGGCACCACCGTGGACTTTACGCTGGCCTGTTTTGGTGATATCAGGCGCCCCCTCCAAATTACCGGCAGCCACGGAACCCTGTATGCAACCCCGAACGACGTCAGGCTGGTATTGTACCATCCATCCAGCGTTGAGGAGTTCGGTCCTGACCGTTTGGGGACACCGCCGGCAGCGCACGGCGGGCCGGATGCGGCATTGGTGCAGGACTGGATCAGGGCTGTGAGTTTAGGCTGCGAGACGGCGAGTGCGACCGTCCATGAAAGCGCCGAGGCGGTTGCCGTATGTGTGGGCGCGGAGTTGGCGATGATGCGTCACACGATCATCGAGATGGCCGACCTGCGGCAGCAGCGTCCCGGACCGGAAGTCCTGGTGACAGATCAATGAAAGCGGAGTCGGTGCACGCCGGGATAGTTTCCGACTGTTCGGAAGATCACTTGGCGTTTTCCGGTTCAGAGCGTCACTCAGCGGCTTTGATAAACGGGATGTGCGCCGAAAGGCGCAGCCACACTTGCCCCGTGGCCTCCGCCCGGATTGTCTTGGTCGCGCTCACGAAGTGCCACTCGCCGTCGCCGGGGTGGCCAATGTGGATGGATGACACCTCGTGCAAGTTGCCGATGAAATCGAGGATCTCCACGCCGCCGACGCCCTTCATGTCGGAGCGTGCCCAGGCGCCGAACGTAATCGTCTTGCCGGCCCAGGCTGCTGCCGGAATGTGCTGATCGATGATCACGTGGCCGTGCGAAATCTCGGTGGTCATGCGGAGCGAGTATTTCCCGGCCTTGACGACGGATTCGTCCCTGAGGATTTGCGGTCCCTCGCCGCCGACGATCCAGGCATCGGGAGTCGGCTCCGGTCCCTGGCGCCACTGCTCGAGTCCCGGATTCTCGAGAAGAATCCGGGCGCTGCCGTCGATGGTGCTGCCTTTCACCAGCACGGTATCGTCGAACCATACGAAGCGTCCGGCCTGCATCGCCGGACTCCAGTCCGGATCGTGTGGCTGGCGACAGTTCCGCAACGCCTCGATGTACGCCTCCGGCACCTTCGCATGCGGACATAGCACACATTGGTGGTTCATGGGACGGGGCCGCACGATCGGGTTGAACCAGACGTCCGAGTGCCAGACAAAAAGCCACACATAACGATCCGCCGCCGTCAATGCCCCGTACAACGTCTGCTCGAACTCGGCGGGACTGCGGTAGTTCTTGTGAAAGTCCGCTGGATCGGTGTGCCAGCCCCCATAGTTTTTTGGCAAATAATCCACCCAGAGACCAAAGCCGTATTGGATTGGCTGAAGCAGCGGGTCGGCCTGGTGCACGCTCTCGGCACCCGACCGCATCGCGGCAAACTCTTGGCCCGCAATCTTTGAATAGCCGCCCTCGCCGCCGTCGACAATCGTCGCGTTGCCCCGGCTCTCCATCATGCCCTTGACGAAAGACTCCACCATGTTGTGGTGGCCCCAGCCGGTATTCTGGATGACAACGATCGTGATATCCGGATATGCCGCGGCGACTGCCTGCATCCACTCGCGGCCGCGACGCTGGATCTGGGCCTCGACCTCGGCCAGGCTGTACTTGTCGTTGTCCGGTCGGGCGCTGTAATTGAAGATCTTCTTCCATTGACCAAGGGTCCCGGCGTAGTGCTCGACATCCAGCCAGAACCCTTTGAGGCCCGTTTCCCTGGCGAGTTGCGCAAGCACCGCGCCGTTCTCAGCGATCCCCGACCAGTTCGGATCGAACCAGTCCAGGTTGCCGTGCTCGACCGGTGGAGTAATAATCTTCCTGACCCGAAAATTGTCGAGACGATTACGGCCCGCTGCGCCGCCGCCGCCATACGTGATGAAATTGATTTCAGTGGCCCCTTCGTTAGGTGTAAAGTCAACGCTTTGCTCTGCCCATCCCGGTCCGGGTACGCCATGGGTATTGAAACTAAAGGGCAGGCATGGGTCCTCTCCATCGGGGTCAGGATTGGGTTCGCAACCGCCGTTGTTGTCGACTACGCGAACGTGCTGGAGTCCGGTGCCGCCACCAACATGCTTGATGGACCAGGAGACCTTGTACTGGGTGGCCCCGTCAGCTTCAGGGATGGTAGCACCGGCGCCCGGGGTGCTGTTCGTGCCCCCATTGTCGGAGCCGTCGAGCGAATTGAGTATGAGACAACCCTGGTTTGGATAGCCATCGGCATCGTCCCAGTCTTCAAGTCCGGGGGTAATGGAAGCCCAGCCGTCTAAATTGGTGTCGAACTGGCCGTTGGTCATCAGGTCTGGACCGATGTCGTTCTCGGCAGCCGCGGATCCTCGCGCGGAAAGGGCAAACTGGATGAAATTGTCGGTAAACTTCTTGAACGGGACCGCTTTCAAGTCGTTCCGCGCCTGGCTGAAGTCCTTCCGCGTGAATCGCCTGCCGCCAAAGAAAATGTCCTCCTGCCCCGTTCTTCTGGGGCCCCAGTCATCCGGGTAGACGAAGATCACCAGCCCGTCCAGCGGCAGAGCCTGCTCGATCTCCCCGATGTGTTCCCTGAGATACGCCGGCTCGACAGTGTTGCAGGCAAAGGCGACCAGCTTCTTGTGCGCCGGAATCGCCGGGCCCAACCCGGTTTGCGCTGTTGCGTCCTGGGTTGCGCAGTCGGCAGAGCAGAGTACAACCGCAACGAGAATAGCGGGAAAGGTGATTGAACGGATAGCGGTGTATCGGAAATGCATGGTATAACGCCCTCGGTTGGGGGGGGGTGACTGTCTCCAAGGATAGCCCTCGACACGGCGATTGCCAATGACGAACAGCTAATCCCACCACTCCGGCCGGCGGTAGGCGGATACAAAAAAAAAGCGCGGAGACGAGGTCTCCGCGCTTTCTGTAGATTAATGCTGTCGTTGCGTCTATGGATTCATCTTGGCGTTGATGAGGGTGTCGATCTCTGCGCCGATGTCGCAGTCCGGCTCGCAGATGTTGGTGCTGATTAGCAGCGTATTGACAATGACCGTGACCGTCACCGTCATAGTCTTCATGGGGTAACACGTCCTCGACGAAAAGGATGTGGTCAGAGAGACAGCCAAGAACGATGTCCATTTCCCAGCCGTCCGGCAATTGGTCGGCGTCGGTGTCAACGATCTGCGCATTGGCTGAACCAATGAGGAGAATGGCGAT
>JASLZG010000060.1:2198-19163 GCA_030754995.1 Lentisphaeria bacterium | reverse complement strand
GACGACGGCACGACCCGGCAGATCATGATTTCAGCCGATGTCATTGCCTTCGACACCCCGTATGCCGATGACATCCGGGCGGCCATAGCGACGGCGTGTGAGCTGCCGGCGGACAATGTGATGCTTGCGGCGACCCACACCCATTCCGCCCCGGCCACGGTACAGTTGCGCAACTGGGGCACGAAGGACCCGTCGTACCTTGCCGAGCTGAAGACACTGCTTTGCGACTCGGCGCGACAGGCAACGGCGGCGGCGGCACCGGCACGGGTCGGCTGGGGGCAGGCCTTTGTAGACGGGCTGGCGGTGAATCGACACGACCCGGACGGCCCCACCGATCCCGAGGTCGGCCTCATCCGTGTTGATGATGTGGACGACAATCCAATCGCCGCCGTCATTACCTTTGGTTGCCATCCGGTCAATCTTCATTCATACCGGAATCTGATCGCGCCGGACTTTCCCGGTTACACCCGGCAACGGTTGTATGGGCGGGTCGACGAAAAGCTGACGGTACTCTTTTTTTCCTCGCCGTCCGGCGATCAGAATCCTGCCAACTTCCGCTGGCAGGACCCGAGCGAGGCCGCTGCCCGGGAAACCGGCGAGAAATTGGCGGACGGACTGTTGGACGCCTTCAATCGCATCGTGACCAGCGAATCCCCGATGCTCGGCGTCACCGTGCAGGCGATACAACTGCCACTGGCGGCGCTGCCGGAGTCATCGGTTCTCGAGGAACACCTCGAGCAATGGCGCTCAAGGCTTGGGCAACGCGAAGCCGCGGCGGAGACCACGCCAGCGGCATTGGCCGAGGCGCGCACCGAGATCGAGTGGGCCGAGGAGGCGCTGGCAACGAAGCGGGCCGGCCGGGAGACATCTGAAATCGAAATGTGCGTGCAGGCCTTTCGCATCGGCGATGCGCTCGTGGTGGGGGTGCCGGCGGAGGTGTTTGTCGACGTCGGCAGCGAGCTGCGCAACTGCAGCCCGTACTATCATACACTGCCGGTGACGCACGCCAACGGCACCGTGGGCTACATCGCAACGCCTGATGCCTTTGAAGCGGAGGTTTACGAAACGCATCGGGCGCCGAAATACTACGGCCTGTACAAGTACCTGCCGCATGTCGGCGATGTTTTTGTCGAGGGTATGCGGACGCTGTTTGCGAGGATCCCGCACGATCACCGTGACCGCTCACGGGAGCGCAACGTGCAGTCCCGTGAACTGCGCCAGCAAGCGCTGGAACTTGTCGTCGGCGGTTGTCAGGCACACAAGAAACCGCGCAACCTGGAGCTGGGGCTGCCGGCCTTCATCGAAGGCGCTGCCGGCGCCCATTTTTGGGATGTGGACGGCAACGAGTATATCGACTATCTGCTGAGTTACGGCCCGATCGTGGTGGGGCACAACGATCCGGCAGTGAACGCGGCGGTGTCGAGGCAAATGCAGAAGGGCACAATCTTCAATCTCGAGTTTCCCGAGCAGCTGCAGCTCACGGAGAAACTGATCGAGTTGATTCCGTGCGCCGAGATGGCGGCATATTTCATCGGCGGCTCGGGGGCGACCTCCGGCGCCATCGCCATGGCGCGCACCCATACCGGCCGGGAGAAGATCATCCGCAGCGGCTATCACGGCTGGCACCCGTGGACGCAGCCCGGGAGAAACGGCGTGCCGGCCTGCTACCAGGAACTGACTATCGAGGTGCCGTACAACGATCTCGATCAGTTGGCGGCAACGCTCGATGAGAACCGAGACGCCGTGGCCGCCGTCATCATCGAAGCGGTTCGGGACAACGGTCCGGACGACGGCTACTTCGACGGCGTCCGGCGGCTGGCCGACGAGCACGGGGTGGTGTTCGTCCTTGACGAGGTGAAGACCGGTTTCCGTTTCGCGCTCGGCGGGGCGCAGGAATATTTCGGCATCCAACCAGATCTCGCCACCTTCGGCAAGGCGATGTGCAACGGCTACCCCGGATCGGTCGTTGTGGGCCGCCGTGAAATTATGGCGGCACGGGCCGACACGTACCTGGCCGCCACTTTTCACGCCGATGCCGTTTCGGTGGCGGCGGCGCTCGCGACCATCACGGAGCTGGAGAAGCGCGACGGCATCGCCCATCAGTGGCGGCTGGGGAAACAACTGATTGCCGGTTTGCAACGAATCTTCAACGATGCCGGTGTCGGGCTGGAGATCCACGGCTTTCCGTGCCTGGCGAGTGTTGCCGCCGCGGCGCCGCATGACACGCGCCTGCGCGACCGGTTCCTCGACTGCCTGATCACCGAAGGCGTGTACCTTACTTCGCACCCCTGGTTTCTCAGCCTCGCCCACACGCAAGCCGACATCGATCTGTCACTGACAAAGGCGGAAAGCGCGATCAGGTGCGCCATGCGGTAATACAGCAGGGCACGGAAACGTCAAAGACGGTGGTGATTCCTCAAGGCCCTCCGGACGCGATACCTGTCCCCCTGGGCACCTCACCCAATACCGGCGGCGGCGGTGATTTCGATCTAATCGTCACCTGGGCGGATAATCAACTATAGATGTCCGGACTGGAAAACCATTCGGATGATTTTCAGTTTTTCTTGTCTATGCTTCATGGCGCAGCGAGGTTACTATTGGAAGGCGAGTCAAGTCAAAAAGCAGCCTGTTTGATTTTGGTAATTACGGGGTAAATGATGTCGCGGTTAGACAAGCTGGTCACAACCTTGCTGGACCACCAGGTTCACGACCCCCGCTTCGTGGACCTGGTGGACACCTGGGACCGTTATATCCCGGTAGCCGACGGCGAGGCGCCCGAAGCCCTGGTCGGCGCTTACTGGGATTCTGTCTGGTTCGCCGAATCGTCCCCTGCCCGGATTCGGTCGGTGGACTCTGTCGCTATCTGTCAGTACCTGAATGTCGTCAGCCACGCCTACCGGGACCCGGGCTCGGCCTACTTCCAGGATGATGCCGCACTTGCGTCCGCCATTGCCGCACTCGGGTTTTGTGCGCGCAGAATCAATACCGGGCGCCCGTTGACCAACCCCTGTTTTGACTTTGGCCTGATTGCCCTGGCCGAGGCGTTGGTTCGCCTGGAGGCCGAGCTGGATGAGGAACTGTTGTGCGAGACCCAACGGGCGGTTCGCGATGCCGCCCTCGACCTGTACGGGCTGTACGAAACCAGCGAGTTCCCGCTGGGTTCGAACAATCATCAGGCCGTGACCGGCCATGCAACCCTGCAGGCCGGGATCGCCTTGCACGACCCGGAACTGCAGGAACGCGGCGTCACGATACTGACCGAGAACCTTGGCTACTTCGATGACGAAGGCCGCGGTTATGAGCACGACCGCAAGTACGAAATGATCGTCGCCGGAACGCTCCTGCGCGCCTACGAGTTGACCGGGGATTCGACCTACCTGCGTAGCGCCCGCCGCGCCGCCCGCTACAATGTGCAATTCGCCGCACCCAGTGGCGAGCTGATCGAGTTGACATCGCGCCGCCCGGATTGCGCCGGCGACTTCACCATGAGCTACGCCCTGTATGCTTATCATTACCTCGGCAGCGCCTGCCGGCAGGGGGCCGCGGCAGAAGTTGACGCCGGACGCGACCCGGGCGAGGACGACTGTTTCGCGGCAGTCGCCAGGAGGTTCCATCATTTTGTCAACGTCCACCAGCGGGATGACGGATTATGGCCGGGGTTCCTCTACGCAATGGATGGTGACATGCGTTGCGACAAGATGGACCCGTTTTACATGACCGGCTACGGTTTGGCGCCATTGATCTGGACAACCTCACTACCGCCGGTCGCGGGGCCGAATCAGCTGCCCGACCTGGATGCCCTGACGCAGGGCGAGCGGTCACTGAGCTATCGTCGGGGCGACTTTCACCTGGCTGCCAGCGGGCACGACCGCCATCAGGACATACGCATTGGACAGAGAATCGTTGCTTGCGGTCCGGCGGACCTCTTTGTAATTGACATGCCGGGACCGGGTATCTGGGGGTTTGCCTGTTGGGTACTGTGCGACGACGGCGAGTGGCACGGTGATCCCGGCGGATTTACGCCCCGCCTGCGGCTCGACCCATCCGCGTGGGAGGCGCATTCTGACGAGGAAGGTTGGGTGGTACGACAGGTCCTCGATCTGCTCGATGACAGTGGGCACGTGGTTGCCCAACTGCGCTGCGAGTTGACGGTTTCCGGCACCCTGGCAGCTTTGCGGGTGAGCGGGCATGGAAAGAAGGTCCGCCAATGGCGACTCGGCCCGAACGCCCGCGCCGCGCTCGGGCAGCTGAGCTATGTCAGTGAGGGCCAAAGCGAGGCGTGTCGCCAGCTGACCGAGCACGTCTCCCTCGGCGATCAGGTTGAACTCAGGGCCAACGGCCGACAGCTGACGGTCAGCGTAGAGACGGAACAAGCGCACCGCCATTTCATTACCCCTGCGCAGAACAACAACCAATCGTCGAGACACCGCCTGGTGACCGGTGACATCGTCGGTATCTGGCTCGAGGCCGACGGCGATCGGGTCGCGGCCGACTGGCGAATCGATGGAAGACAGGAAAACCCTGAATGACCGGGAAACATGGATTGGCGAGGACATTCCCGGCGGCACCAGCGTGACGGCGCCGGGTGATCGCAGTCCCGGCCCCGATGCCACCTTCATCCGGCCGGTCAGGAAGACACTTCCGCATGGTCCTTTCTGCATATGGACCATCAATCCCTGCGGCCGTCCGAGGAGAGGGCTCGACCTTGGCAACCCCGTCCCGAGCGCTTGTGCAACGGTCCCGGGCGCCACGCCAAAACGCCGCCCACGGAGCTAATGCCGCCGCGCTTTACAGATCGGCGGGACAACCTTCAGCGCGCCACGCCCCATGCGCCTTTTCCGCACCGCTAATGCCCCCCTCGGCGAAAAAGATCGCGCCGCGCGTGGTAAACGTCTCACCCGGCTCGAGCGGCGGCAGACAGGCGTCGCTGTGCATGCACCGCATATGGGCTGCGACATTGGTGAAGATCATCCCCTGCGGCCGGTTGGCCATTCCCAGGACGCGCTCGCCAGGCCGGTCGGCCATCAGGAGGAGCGGCGAATCGGGTTCCTCGAGGAACCGCGGATGCCGCCACTCCCACTCCTTCAAGTCGCCCACGGGAAAGATCGAGAAGTTGCTGTCCGTCTTGCCTGCCATGCTGGTCTGGGCGATGGCCAGCCATTCGCCGTCAACGTGGATGAACGTGCGCTCGCCGGTGTCATCGGCAAAGGACGGGGCGTGCGTAGTTCTGAGGCAGATTTCCAACCAGGCGGCGGGGGCTTTGCATGTCGCCCGATTTGTTACCGTCACGTTCAAGTCGAGGCGCCGTGGCGCCGCCACCATGGCGGCCGCCACACGATAGTCCCTTGCTTCGTACTCCAGGAGCAGCGCGGCTTTTTCAGGAAGAACCGCCCACTCCGGCTCGTACTCCTCGACGTGTGCCTGGTACCGGTAGAAGTGTGCTTTTGCAGCACGAGATGTGTCGAGCAGCTCCTCCGGGTACCAGAGCGTGAACTTCTCGCCCGGCCAATGACGGCATTCGATGAGCAACGCCGGCCGGTTGCCACTCAGCGGGTGGGCCGCCGACACATACTGGACCTCGAAATCGGCACCCAACGGGACAGGTGCCGCGTCCGGCGAGCTTTGAGGGATCATCACCGTCTTTGACACTTTTCTGCTCCTTTTGCCTCACAATTCTTTTTTACCGGATCAACATGGGCTCCTGAAGCAGCCGTGGCGATTCCCTGCCGGCGGCGATTCATTCACGGAAGCAGGTCCGGGCGGCTTCATCACACCTGCTTGAACCACTTCCATCCGGGCCAGAAACGCCTGGCCATTCCGGCAGCGCCCTCGGCATCCCCGATTACACCGACATTCAACATGGTCAGCCTGCTGGTGTGCCTGGTACAACGGGTACTTGAATCACCGTGACGACTTGTGCCGCGAGCGCTTCGCGCAGGGCCGGCACGAGTTCTTCCTGTTTTTCAATTCGAACGCCGCGGCAGCCGAGGCCTTCGGCCACCTTGTCGAACCGGGTCGGGCCCAGGACGCAGTGCAGCGGGCGGCCATACTTCTTCACGTGGTTGGACACCGAGATGCCCCATTGTTCGTCATCCGCGACAACGGCAACAAAGTGCAGCCCCTGCCGGGAGGCGCATTCCAATTCACCAAGTGTAAATGTAAAGGAGCCATCCCCGGACAAGAGAATGACCGGCCGCTGGGGATAAAGGGCGCGGGCCGCCATGGCGCTGGGCAGGCCCAGGCCGACAACACCGCTGGCACCGGCGGTTATCCAGTGTCCCGGATATCGATCGGTGACCAACGTCTGATGGCACCATTGGCCGATGTTGCCGCCATCCACCACGAATACCGTATCGTTCGTCAGTACCTCGCCAATAGCGGCGACGACATCCCGCCCGTTGATCCCCGCCGGCAATTGGTCTGCCGCGTCGAGGCAGCGGCGCCGGTGCGCTTGCCGCCGCTGCTGCGCCTCCGCCAGCCACTCCGAGCTGGGTGGGCAATCCGCCGTGTCGCACGCCGCCGCCAATTGCTCGAGGACGACGGCCGGCGAGCCCTGGATGCTGAGGTGTGCCTCGAGGCCTTGTCGAAGGCGCCCGGCATCGGCATGAATACGAATGACCGTGGCGCTCGGCGCAATCGCGGGCGCTGAAATATGGCCGACGCGATAATCGAATTCGGCGCCGGCCAGAAGGACCAGGTCGGCGTCGGCAAGCAATTCAGGGCTGCCCGTAATGGCGCCGATGACGCCCATGAATTCCGCCATTGGCTCCGGGATGCTGCCGCGATCCCAGATGGGTACGGTGACGGGAACCTGCTGTTGCCGGGCGAATTGTGCCAATGCCGCTTCGCCGCCGGCGTAGTACACGCCGCTGCCGGCGATCAGCAGCGGGCGCTCGGCCTGCCGCAGCAGGTCTACGGCGTGCCGGATCGTTTCCGCGGTCGCGGCCCCCTCGGCGCGCACCGTGCCGCTGCGCAGGTGTGCTCTCGGCACCGCATCGGCATCGACCTCAGCCGTCGCGACATCCATGGGCAGAGAGAGATGAACCGGCCCCGGTCGCCCACTGGTCGCCGCCGCAAACGCCTCGTGAACCAGTTGCGGAATGCGTTCGGGCACGTCGAGCAGCCTGGCATATTTACACACCGGCACCGACATGGCGACGGGGTTGAAATCCTGAAATTCACCCCAACCCAGGCTGCGCAGTGACCCAATGCCGGTGATCAGCAGCATGGGCGCGCCGTCGAGCCAGGCATTCAGTACACCGGTGAGTGCGTTGACGTGTGCCACGGCGCCGCTCACCGCGCAGACGCCCACGGTGCGGCTCAGCCGTCCCGTCACCTCCGCCATGTAGCCGGCCGCCTGCTCGTTACGCACGTCAACCAGGCGCATCTCGGCCCGGTCGCAGGCCAAATAAAAAGGATCGAGACCGTGGCCATTTAGTGTTGCCACGAAAGGGACGCCTCGAGCCTGGAGCTCTTCAACCAGTAAATCTGCTGCTGTCATTTGTCTCTCTACCGATTTATTTTAGTTGTTTCGGGGGGAGGAGGGTATGGTAGAACCGATGGCCGGGAAATGCAACAGCCCGGCCGCTGTTGTCCGGCCCGGTCCCGAAGCGGACGATGGCCTTGCGGCGCGCGAGGACCGGTCAATCCATCAGCAAGCCCCCGTTGACATCGATGATTTCACCGGTGATATAGCGAGCATCGTCGGAGGCCAGGAAGGCGATCGCCTTGGCAACGTCGATGGGCTCTCCCGGCATTTTGCCCAGGGGGATTTTATCGAAGAACTCCTCGACGCCCGTCATGCCCTTGAGGAAATCGGTTTGAATGATGCCCGGAGCTACGCAATTGACCGTAATGTTGTGAGCGGCAAGGGCTGTGGCAAAGGTCTTCGTCATGCAGATAACGGCCGCCTTGGACGCCGAGTAGTGGGCCCCGACGAGCAATCCCCCGGTCTTGCCCGCTTGCGAGGAGAGGTTGATGATCCGTCCACTCTTCTGTCTCTTCATTGGGCCGGCCACGGCCTGGCAGCCGAACAGAACGGCCTTGGCGTTGACGGCAAAGACACGATCCCACTGCGACTCGGTGAGCTCCTCGAAGGGAACGACATCGTAGGTGGCGGCGGCATTGACCAGAATGTCGATCGTGCCGAAGCGCCCCACGAGCTCGCGGTTCATTTTCTCCCACCCGTCCTTGTCGGCAACATCCAGGACATAGCTGCCGGCACGGTCGTCGATCTCGTTGACCGCGTCCGCCGCCGCCGCGACCTTGTCGGCATCGATGTCGACCAGGGTGCAGATGGCGCCGCGCCGCGCAAATTCCTGAACGGCGGCCAGGCCGATCCCCTGGGCCGCGCCGGTGACGACGGCAACTCTGTGCTCGAGGCTGCTGATGACTGTCCCTCCTGATCAATGATGCCGTATAATGCTGCCAGTTGGTTGTTTCCGCAAGGCAGAATGATGATTGTTCGGCGATCCTTTCGTGCTTCACGTCCGTCGCCAGGCGAACTGTCGGGCCTGGAAACATTACCGCTTGCGGTCTTGAACCGATGAAAACGAACTATGGGATGCGGTGATTCCCAATAGGGTAACGAACGGATGGCTGTTGGATACAGGGGAATTTCCACCACCCCGAAGGAATTATCACAACGGAACACCAGGCGCCATTGCGCCAACTCATCCTTGGGGGTATTGTTGCGACGCTTCGAGCCCCGGTTCCATAATCTTCGCAAGGAGGGCGGGAAATGAGACGTTTCGCCATGACTGTGCTGCTCAAAGACGATCCGGAAATAATTCGCCGCTATGAAGAATATCATGCGGCGCCCTGGCCGGAGGTCGTCGAGGGCATCCGCGGTATCGGTGTCCGGCGGATTTTTATTTACCGCTTCGGCCGCCAGTTGTTCATGTTTATGGAAACGGTGGACGACTTTGACATGCAACGCGACTTTCCCAAATACACGGCCGATCCCAGGGCCAAGGAATGGGATGAGCTGATGCGCACCTTTCAGGAACCCGTGCCGGGTGCGCCGGCCGAGGAAACCTGGGTTGAAATGGAGGAGATTTTCGCGGACGACCATACGGCCTGAGGCCGCCACTGCCGGCCCGGCCGGTGTTGGGTTTGTCGGACGTGAAACCATCGCTTGTGCGGATTCAGCCGGCACTCTCGGCGTCCTGCAGCCTGGTATCCTGGCTCTTTGATCTGCGGAAGAAGCCCGGGTTGCCTGCCGAGCAGGTCAAAAGCGCACTCAACGTTCAAACAGGGGTTAAGGATGCCGAGAATCGACCACAATCAATTGCGTGAGCTGGGGTTCGAGATCTACCGCGCGCTGGAGGCCCCGGAAGAGATTGCGCGCGTGGTTGCTGATTACCAGGTCGAGACAAATCTTGCCGGTCATGATTCACACGGATGCCTGGCAATCCCGCGCTTTGCCCGGGACGTACGCAGCGGTAAAATTATCCCCACGGCAATACCGGAGGTCGTGCGGGAAGACGGCCCGACGGCCCTGATCAACGGCAATCGCAGTTTCGGCATGTACAGCGCCCACACCGCGGTCAAGCTGGCCGGCGAAAAGGGGAAAAGATTTGGCATCGGCGCGGTCGGCGTCACCAACTGCAACCACGTGGGCGCCTTATGGGGTTTCATCAAGAGCGTCGTCGATGAAGGCATGATCGGGCTGATGTGGTGTAACGCCGGCCCGCGTGGCGGCTCGATGGCGCCGTTCGGCGGGATGCGCAGGGTGATGGCCGGCAACCCCATCGGTTTCGGGGTGCCGGGCAAATCCAGGCCGCCCCTGGTGACCGACATTTCGACCGCCACCGCGGCCGGTGGCAAAGTCCTGATTGCCCTCCAGAAAGGGGAAAAAATTCCCGACCACTGGGTCCTCGACGAGGCCGGGCAGCCCACCACCGATCCCGAAGCGTTCATGACCAGGGACCTGGAAATTTTCGGGGCAATGCGTCCTTTCGGCGAGCACAAGGGATATGCATTGGCACTGTTCGCCGAAGTCCTCGGTGGAATCCTGACTGGATATGGCCCCGCCTACCGCGACGACTACATCGAAGGCAACGGCACGTTTGTCATTGCCATCGACGTCGAACGGTTCATCGATCTCGACACCTTTCGCACCGAGGTCGATGGGTATTTCAAGGCAGTCAAGTCAGTGCCCACGGACCCGCAAACAGACGAGATTCTCATTCCGGGGGAAATGGAATACCGCACCCGGATCGAACGGGAAAAGGACGGCATCCCCTTTGCTGAAAGCACCTGGCAAACCATCGTGGACACCGCTGCGAGCGTTGGGCTGGAGGCCCCGGCGCCATTGCAGGAATAGCATTCGAAAAAGGATCAACGTGAACCGGCAGGGCAATTCGAACGCTGCCCCACCGGGCGCTGCCGATACGCGGCTTCCCGGCCAACCGTGCGCAACCGTTTCAACTCGCCACCACCCGCTCGCCCTTGCGGTTGCGGACCTTTTTGATGAAGAGCTTGCGGCCGAAATAGTGCATGAACTTGCGGACCCACGTAGTCTTGCGCGGTGGAAAGAGGTTGGTATCGACGTGCGCCATGGACTCGCCGAAGAAATGGCTGATGGTACCCAGCTCCTCGCCAATGTCCAGGACATCGCAGGCGGCCTCGCCGACGTTAAGCCAGTCGTCGTAGACGGCGTGGCTGCCGAGCCATTCGAAGTCGCGTTCGCCGAACGCTTCCTCAGCGAGTTTGTAAAAGCGTTTGTCGGCCGCGGGGTCGAGCCCCATTTTCTTCATGCCGACGTATTCGACGGCGAGCAGGTCGCGGCCACCGATCACCGTGTTGGTCTGGTGGACGTTGCCTTCGCGGATGACATTGCCGGCCTCGTCCTTGACGACGTCGAAGCCTTCCTTGTATCCGAGCGGGCCGTCGAGGGACCATGTCGCATCGATCGCCGCGAAGTGCACCGGAAAGTGCTTCAACGCCTGTACCGTGGCGCTGTCGACTTCACGTTTGGTGTGGTACTCCTTGAACTTGTCGACCGCGGGCAGGCAGCCGTAGGTGTTCTTGATCACGAGGGTACAGCGCGACACGTCATGTGTCTTGTTCTTGGCGAATGAGATCCGGAAATCCGCGTCACGCCAGGATTCACCGACGAAATGCTCGCCCAGCACGCCGCCGTAATCATGCGGGAACTGTTCGTTCGTCAAGTCGTGGACTGCGTAGCCGTCGCTTTTCAGGCCGATCACCCGTGCAACGTGATTGACCGAGCGGTTGCGGTACCAGAGGTTGTAGACATTCTGGGCCTCGACCACGCGCAAACGGGTGTAACCTGCATCGCGCAGCTTGCCGAGCCAGTATTCGACGAGCTGGGGGTCGGTGTAGACCAGGGCCGGGTCTTCGATTTTGATCGTCATCATGAAGTTGGGTTTCATGGCGATCAGGAAGTCGTCTTTCGCCTTGCCCGACTGCGCGCGCACAGCTTCGAGGGTCTCGAAGAAGCGGGACTGTTCGAGCATCTGGTCGAAGGCCCGGTGTTTGTCCGGGTCGAGAACTGCAGCAACAATGGAAGGGACGTCGATATCGCGGACGTCAGTGTTCGGAATACTCATGGGCGAAAGGTACTGCGGCAAGGTCGGGCAGACAAACAACGGGTGGGCAATTGCTTTTCACGGCCGGCTGCGAGGCGCGCTATTGCCCTGCCTTTTCCTGCGGCAGCAGGCGGCGGAGAACATCCTCGATACTCAACGGATCCACCGCCCCGTCACGGTTCGAGTTAACGATGATGCGATTGAACTGCAATCCCTGTATGGCCTGCATGGCGTTGTAGTAATCGCCGCCCGGCTCACTAAGCGCGGCGGTCAGGCCTTCGATGCGCTTCGCCTCTTCGAGTTGCAGCAACAGCTTTGCGCGCGCCTCGGACTCGGTGTAGGCGCGATCGGCTTCAGCCTTTGTTGTCTTGACGTATAACACTGTCTGAGCATCAATTTTGGCAATGGCGATCTCGTTGGTGCTGCGTAACTCCTGCAACAGCTTGTCCCACTCGGCTTCGGCGATTTTCACGGCGGCTTGGATCTCTTTCTCCATGCCCTTGGTGATCTTCTCTTCCTCGAACTGTCCGAGCTTCGCTTCTTCCAGCTTGGAAAGCTGTTTCTGCAGCTGTTTGTCCTGCAGTTTGCTCTCGTACTCGGTTTGGAATTGAAGGCCCCGGATGAGGATCGACTCCGCCTTGAGATGGAACGGTGCCAACAACGTGTTGAGGACGGTTGCCGTGGTGCCCTGGAGCTCCATGCGCTTATCGGTGTCCTGATACCCTTCCGAGGTCAGCTTGGCTAGCTCGGCGCGCAACACGCCTTCCATCGTCGACTGTGCGCGGTCCTGATAACTGCTCTGGATGCCGTCCTGGACGATCTGGTGAGCTTCATCGGGGATGATGCTGTAGAGCACGCTGACGTCGAGATACGCGATGTTGTTGTCCCGGGTCCGAATGTGCATTGTCTTGCGAAGGCGAATGTTGTTCGACAGTTGCTGCTGAGCGGCATCCTTGCCGACGAAGTGAATCACGTGCATGCGCTGGTCAAGCATGTGCCATTTGTACAGCGGGCGAAACGAGAAATGATAGCCCATGGCATAGTCCTTGTCGACGACACCGCCGGCGCCGAAGAGATGTTGTCGCACACCGAAGGTGGCAACGGGCACCTTTTGGAAGAACAGGCCGAGCAGCACCAGTTTGATGAGAATGGCGATCAGGACGAGGCCGCCGATCGTATAGAGGACTTTTTTCATTTCGCACCTCCCGCAGACTGGTTCAGCCGATCAAATACACCTTCGATCTCAAGGCGGTCGGGGGCAGGGTCCTGCTGGTACGGGACAACATCGATCT
Source organism: Lentisphaeria bacterium (assembly GCA_030754995.1). GTDB lineage: Bacteria > Verrucomicrobiota > Lentisphaeria > JABSQK01 > CAJWLW01 > CAJWLW01. The sequence goes on along the minus strand of JASLZG010000060.1, from coordinate 6,316 downwards.
TCATCTCGGCAATCTTGCGGGCGTATTCGCGCCAGACGATGCCGCGCCCGTCCGTAGCGTAGGCGCCGATCTCCTTGCGCAGGCCGTCGATCTCGTTCCGGTACTTGACGTTGAAGCCCTTCGCCTGGATCTCCGCCTCTCGCAGCACTGCCGCAGCGGCATTTATCCGTTCGATCTGATAAGCGTCCGCTGTTTTTTCACCCTTGATTTGAGCCTGTTCCGCGGCCAGCCTGGCCGACTCCAGGTCCCCGGTCAATTCCTGCTTGGCCACTTCCTTTTCGCGATTGACACTGGCCAGTTCCGTATTCCGTGCGTTTGTCAGCTTCTCGCGCTGAGCCTTCAGTCGTTCGACTTCCTGGTTGGCCACTTTGCGCTGTTCAATCGCCTTTTCGTAGGCCGCATCGAACTTTGGCTTCGGACAGATCAACTGGACGAGTTTAAGCCCGTGCGGCTGAAGCATCTCTTCGAGGCGCCGCTGTGCAGCCTCGATGGCGACGCCGTACTTGGTTGGGTCGGTCACTTCCGCGACAGAGAAGCGGCCGAACTCATCCCGCAACACCGACCGCGCCAGGCTGCGGATCCAGAACTGCTTGAACTCGTCACCAGGGCCGGATTCGTTGAGCACGTGCCCGGCTTCGGCGGGCAGGATCCGGTACTGGATTTCGAGCGAGTCGAACCAGAAGTTGCTGCCGTCCATGGCGCGCACGGTCAGCTTTTGGACGCGGTTCGCGCCCAGATCATACGCGCCTTCCATGACGAACTTGTTCGGGGTCTTGTCGAGAATGAAGATCTCCTGTACAATCGGCAGGTGAAACTTGATCCCCGGCTGGGTGATGATCTCCTGGTTCCCGGACAGGTAGTTCACCTTGATCCCGACCTGCTCGGCCGAGATTTCCCGGTACATCCGCAGGTTGATCACCAGGAAGATCAGGCCGATAACAATGATGAAAAAGGGGATGATCCGCCTCACGCCATCAAGGTTGATCTCAGGTGGATTGAGTCGTGTTATGCTGATGTCGAGCCTCCGCAAATAATTTTCTGCCAATCCTACTCATCCTCTCACAATGCAATGGGCCCTAACTTATGATCGCTTCCGCCAATTGCCACAACGTATGGTTAGATTAAGCCAACGACCTGGGCGACATTGGCATACCTGTCAGCTGCAGCCACGACAGGAGCCGTGCCTGGTCCGCCCGGTTGGCAATCCCACTGGCCTGATTCACCGGTGAGTGGCGGCGTGGTGTCATGAAACCCGGCATCGCTTGCGGGCGCCCGCAGGATTGCCTCGACCGAAATTCGTTGCGGCCGGAAATTTATCGGCGCCTTGATTGGCGCGATTTACAGTGGCAACTCCCGGGGGTAGATTGAATGAGGATTTCCACACGGGTTTCCCCGGGGGTAACATGGACGAAGGCTGTGTTTCGCGGTCCGCTTCGCCCGGTCCCCCCAATTGGCCGGGCCTGCCGCTGGCGGCGGCTCGATTGCCCGGCCGGGAAATTACGCTGCAGAATGAATGCCTGCATGCCGAGGACAAGCGATGAACATGCTGAGGATCGGGCTCGCCCAGTGCCGGCAGGTGGACGGGCTGGACCGTAATGCGGAGACGATCTTCCGCTTCCTGACACGCGCCGGCGAAGCAGGCGTGCAGGTCCTTTGTTTCCCGGAGACGCAGACCATGGGCTACCGGGTGGACATCTCGGCACCCGATGCCGCGGTGCCGGCGACCGAGCTGGATGGCCTGCACCGGTGCGTGGCCGACCGTTGCCGTGGATTGGGCATGGCCTGTATTCTCGGCACCGAGACCCCCGCGGAGACAGGCAAGCCGTACAACTCGGCCCTCGTCATCTCGGAGACGGGAGAGATCCTGGGGGTCCATCACAAGGCCCGGCTCACGCCCCTCGATGCAGTGGCCTACTCACCAGGCGAGACGTTCGAGACGTTCGATCTGTTCGGTATCCGCATCGGCGTGGTGATCTGTTTCGAGGGGTTCCGGTTTCCCGAGACCACACGCGAGTGCGTGGCCCAGGGCGCCCAGGTCGTGTTTCACCCGCAGAACAACACTACGCGGCCGAACGACTGGAAGATCCCCATTCATCACGCGATGATCACCACGCGGGCGGCGGAAAACACAATCTGGTTCGCCTCGTGCAACGCCTGCCTGGACCCGCACCAGAATTCGCAGTCGCTGGTCATTGCGCCCGATGGCCGGGTGCATGCGGAGGCGCCGCTCAAAGAGGAGACCCTGGTCGTGGCGGACATCGACGTCGACCTCGCGACCCGGGCCATGTTCAACTTCGATTTGGAAGGCTGCGCACCGTTGCTGTTCGGCGATACCGTCCGTCTGGACGAGCTCGCCGATGAGTTTCGCGAACCATAGCCAACCGCTTCAATGGACCTATTGTGAACGGCTCAAGCCTTTCCACATAGTACGCCGAACCTGCTGACGATCGGATTCGGGGGCTGCCGGTCGGCAGTGGCCGGTTAGGCGCCTGCCTGTATGGCGGCCGGCAAAATGAACGCCGGCGTATTTGTCGTGGCTGCATTCATGTGGGCGATTCTTCGGTGGCCTGTTCGCTACCCCGATGAATCGCGGCACCGCCGACGGCATCCAGAAAGTCCATGTCGGCGCCCAGGTGCGCCTGCGTCACGTGTTCGGCGTACAATCGCCGCCAGCCCCGCCGGGGAAGGTCCGGCTTGACGAACCTGGCGCGGCGCCGGTCGAGTTCGGCTTCGTCCACCAGCAGGTCGATGCGGCGTTCCGAGACGTTCAGTTCGATCGTGTCGCCGTCTCGCACCAGCGCCAGCGGGCCGCCGACGGCCGCTTCCGGTGAGCAGTGTAAGACAACCGTGCCGAAGGCCGTGCCGCTCATGCGGGCGTCGGATACGCGGACCATGTCGCGGACGCCGGCTTCAGCCAGGTGACGCGGAATCGGCAGGGACCCGCATTCGGGCATTCCGGCGGCGATCGGCCCGCCGTTTCGCAGCACCAACACATGGTCGGGCGTGATCTCCAGCGCCGGATCGTCGATGCGCTCGGCGGCGTCTTCGGGCGATTCGAAGACGATGGCCGGTCCGCGATGCGAGAGCAGCTCTGAACTGGCTGCGGCCGCCTTGAGCACCGCACCGTCCGGCGCCAGGCTGCCTTGCAAGGTGACAAGCGAACCGGGCGGCCCCAGCGGTTGGTCGAGCGGCCGGATGGTCGACTGCCAATCGCCCGGCGGCGCGGTGCGTTCCAACAGCTGGCCGAGCGTTTTGCCCGTGACCGTTGTTGCGGACAGATCGAGCAGCGGTGCCAACTGTCCGAGCAATACCGGCACACCGCCGGCGCGATGCAGGTCTTCCATATATCCTGAACCGGCCGGCTTGCAATCAACCAGCAGCGGCACCCGCTGGGCGGCTTGGTGAAAATCGTCAAGCGTCAGGTCGATTCCCAGTCGCCGTGCGATCGCCGTGAGGTGAACGATCGCATTCGTCGAGCCGCCAACCGCCATGAGCACGGTAATCCCGTTGAGCAGCGCGGGGCGGGTCAGGATGTCGCTCGGCCGGCAAGAGGCGACAGGCCCAGCCTGTGCAGAGCCTCCTGCGGGCCGTTCCGGCGGACTGGACCCGTTCCCGTTTGCCGCAAGCCCGGCAGCGCAACGGCCCGACGCGACCGCATTGCGCAGCCGGTCGCCCGAGCCCGACGGCGGTGTTGCGCCACCGGGCAACATCATTCCCATCGCTTCGGTCACGCAGGCCATTGTCGAAGCGGAACCCATCACCATGCAGGTGCCGGACGTGGGACACAGTGACTGTTCTATTGCGGTGATCTGTTCCTGGTCGACCATGCCGCCGCGATGATCAGCCCAGAAACGTCGGCAGTCGGTGCATGCCCCCAGGCGCTGCCCTTGCCACGAGCCAGTCATCATCGGCCCGGTCACGACGCAGACAGCAGGCAGGTCGACGGACGCTGCCGCCATCAGTTGAGCCGGCACCGTCTTGTCACATCCGCCGACCAGCACTATCGCGTCCATTGGCTGGGCACGGATCATTTCTTCGGTGCCCATTGCCTGCAGATTGCGAAACAGCATCGTCGTCGGCGAGCAGAGGATCTCGTTCAGCGAAAGCGTCGGGAAAAC
>JASLZG010000060.1:0-2188 GCA_030754995.1 Lentisphaeria bacterium | reverse complement strand
CCGCCTCGACGATCTCCGGCATCTGTCGGTGGCAGGTGTTGTAATCGGACGACGTATCGGCAATGCCGACGATCGGTCGCTCCAAGTCGTCCTGGTCAAACCCTGCCGACGCCAGAAACGCGCGGCGCAGGTAGCGGCTGAACTCCGGGTCGCCGTAGCTGGCGAGACTCTTGTATATTCCCGATGGCGCCGGTTGATTTTCGCTCACGGTGCTTGCCTACAAGAGTAGATTGACATACTTGGCGACGGTATAGGCTTCGATTCCCTCGGCCCCGCCTTCGCGCCCGAATCCGGAATCCTTGATGCCGCCGAATGGCGCTTCAGCAGTGGCGATGACGAGGTTGTTCACACCGACCATGCCGACATCCAATCCTTCCGACGCGAGAAAGGCGGTTCGTGTGTTGTTGGTGAAGACATAGCCGGCCAGGCCGAAATCAGTGTCGTTCGCCCTGGCCAGTGCGTCGTCTAAATCGGTGAAGGTCGTGATTGGGGCAATCGGCCCGAACGGTTCGTCAGTCATCACCTTCATCGATGTGTTGACGCCACAGAGCACCGTCGGCTCGAAGAAGAAGCCTTTGTCAAAACCTTCCGGACGACTGCCGCCACAAGCAATGGTCGCACCATTTGCCACGGCGTCGGCAACAAGGGCGGTCGTTGCTTCGACGCGCCGCTGATTGGCCAGTGGCCCGGCATCCGTGTCCGGTTGGCTCGGGTCACCGATCTTCAAGCTTCGCGTCACTTCCACAAACCGCTGGGTGAAGCGGTCCACGACAGCTTCCTGCACAAAGAACCGGCTGGCGGAAATACACACCTGTCCCATGTTGCGGAATTTTCCACGGGCACAGGTTTCTGCCGCGCCTTCGACATCGGCGTCCTCAAATACCAATACCGGCGAGTGCCCTCCCAGTTCCATCGAGGCCGGAATCATCTGCTCGGCACACAGTTTGAGAATCTGTTGGCCGACCGGCACCGACCCTGTCAGGCTCACCTTGCGGATCACCCCGGAACCGATCAGGTGCGCACTGATGCGGGCGCTGTTACCGGTCACCATGTTGACTACGCCTGCAGGGATCCCCGCATCGTCGCAGGCCTGGGCCAGGCACAGGACCGTGCGCGGCGCCTCGATCGGCGGTTTGACGATGATCGAGCAGCCGGATGCGATCGCCGGAGCGATCTTTCGGGCGGCCAGCAGCGCCGGGAAATTCCACGGCACGAACGCCGCCACCGGACCGATCGGCTGCCGCATCACCAGCAGACGGTGCTGCCGGCTGTGCCCGTCGATGGCGCGGCCGTAGATGCGGCGGGCCTCATCGGCGTACCAGTCGAACTGATCGGCGGTCGCGGCCAGTTCTCCCCTGGCTTCGGCCAGCGGCTTTCCTTGTTCTTCGGTCAGCACCGCGGCGATCTCATCAGCGCGGTCTCGAGTGATCCCGGCCAGCTTCCGCAAGGCGGCGCTGCGTGTCCAGGCGTCGACCTGCCGCCACTGCCGCCATCCGCGATCGGCGGCGGCCAGTGCCCGGTCGAGATCCGCAGTCGTTGCGATCGGTACCGAGTCCGCCGTCTCTTCCGTCGCCGGATTCACGATGTCTTCTCTCGCGCCATCGGATGCAACCGTCCATTCGGCATCGATGAACATGTCGTTGGGAGCTGTCATTTGAGGGTCTCAGCCTCCGCTGTCGTTCGTGTTTTTGGAGTTGCTCAGGCGTTTGCTCAAAGCCCAATGTCGTGCCGCAACACCTGGGTGTACGACGCTCGACTTTCATTGTTTTCAACGATAGCACGACGCATACCCACTTCAAGTTTTGCCTGGCCTGGGACCATGGCACCACGGTTCTGAAGCGGTCGTGATTGTGCCGCTTGATTCAGCCGCCAGCGGATTTTGGAACACCTGTCGCCCCCGCCAGGCAGCACAGGACACTGCCATCGTCGGTCATGCTTGCTGTTTTCCGGCTGTTGCGGCATAACCCACGGCGGAAGCGGGCCGCCTTTTGGTGTGCCCGAAATGGCAATCCCCCGCCCTGCCGACTAACGTACCGGCTGACCGTAACGCACTGCACCGGCTCTGATAAGGCCTACTGCTAAACCTGTGTTCTCGCCGTCACTCAATACTTCCAAACTGTCGTTGATGATGCGGAATCAAATTGAGGTTTCAACGGGCGGCTAATCGCAACAAATACCTGGAATCATG
>JASLZG010000005.1:30081-36922 GCA_030754995.1 Lentisphaeria bacterium | reverse complement strand
GCCGGGCCGGCGGCGGAGGGCATGTACGTGTCAACGCCATTCCTGTTCAACACCGGCGATGATTCGGAGGCGGCCAAGACGTTTCTCGAGAAGTTTGAGAAGAAGTACGAAACTGCCCCGGACACCTGGGCGGCGCTCACCTACGACGCTGTCGGGATGGCGCTGGCTGCGGTCGCTGAAGTGGGCACCGACCGCGAAAAGCTCAAGGGCTGGTTCGCCGGCTGCACGACGGCGGACAAAGGGTACCAGGGGGTGACCGGCAACACCTATTTCGATAGCGAAGGCGACTGCTACTCGAAGGGCGCCCACGTGGCGATTGTCAAGGACGGCGATTTCATGCCGGCACCCAAGCAGTTGCAGAAATAACATCGTGTCCGAGTGGTAGATTCGATGGAATGGCTGACAAGCCTGGGGAACGCTGTCCAGAATCCTGCCACCTATATCGATGCCCTGACGCTGGGCTCGATCTACGCGCTCATCGCCGTCGGCTACACGATGGTCTACGGCATCATCAAGCTGATCAACTTCGCGCATGGTGAGATCATCATGCTCGGCACCTATATCGGCCTGCTGGCGGTCAACACGCTGAATGTGCCGATCGTGTTGGCGATACTCATCGCCATGCTTGCCTGCGCTGCAATTGGCGCCATACTCGATTGGACCGCGTACCTGCCGTTACGCCGTTCGCTGCCAAAGGCGGAGATCCTCTCGATCATCGGGCTGGTTGGTGGCGCCGCTCTGCTGATCGCCTATTTCACCACCGGCGAAGCCGGTGACAGCATGGCCACGGCGCACCGGCTGGTCCTCGGCTTTCTGGCTGTCGTGCTGCTGATGTTGCTGGTCAGTACACTGGCGGACCTGCTTGGTTGGTTCGGGTCGCCGCGCAACAATGTAAAGTCGGACCGCCTGGCGGCGTTGATTACTGCCATCGGCATGTCGCTGTGCCTGCAGACCATGGCGCACCTGCTGTGGTCGGCCAAGTACGAAAGTTTCCCGACCGCCGCCGCGAAGATCTTCGACTCGAAACTCATCGCGCAGACCACTGAAGGCCTGGTGTTCCGCTGGAACCCGTTCGGCCCGCCGCTGATCGATGCCGTACCCGTCTTGCTTTGGAAAGAGCTGGTCACCTGGGTCGCGATGCTGGTGTTGATGATCGTGCTGCTGGTGATTGTGCAGCGAACGAAGATCGGCAAGGCGATGCGTGCCTGCGCTCTTGATCAGCAGACGGCATGGCTGATGGGCATCAACGTCAATCACGTCATTGCCTTCACTTTCATGATCGGTTCGGCGATGGCTGCGGTGGCCGGCATCCTGTACTCGGTGAAGGTCGGCGGCAACATCTATCCGCGCATGGGCTATTACCCGGGGGTGATTGCTTTCGCGGCAGCGGTGCTTGGCGGCATCGGCACTATCAAGGGGGCTGTCCTGGGGGGGCTGATCATCGGGTTCACCGAGGCGTTTGGCGGCGCTGTTGCGCAGCAGTACGACAAAGCCTTCGCGTTCGGGCTGATGGTCATTTTCATCCTGTTCCGGCCATGGGGGATTCTCGGGCGGAAGGAGGCCAAGCGTGCTTAGGGTTCTGGCAGTCGTGCTGCAGGTCAGGTGGTGGGCAAAGGGCGGCTGGTTCAAGCGCCTCGTTCACCTGCTGCCGATTGCGCTGATACTGGCGGCACCGCTGCTGATCGAGCCTGATACCAGCTTGGGTTCGGTGGCGATGGACATCATGCTCAAGGTGGGTGTTTTTATCATCCTCGCGCTCGGGCTCAATGTCGTCGTCGGCTATCTCGGCTTGCTCGAGCTTGGCTACGTGACGTTCATGGCGACAGGTGCGCTGATTGCGACGCTCGGAATGATGACGGTCAAGACCGGGACCGGCTGGGTCCTGCCGGCCCACACCGATTACCTGCCGCAGGGTGAATTCATGTTCGACTTCCCCGGCGGCTACCTGGTGCTTATCCTGATCGCCGGGCTGTTCTGCGGGCTCCTCGGCGTGCTGCGCGGCATCCCGACGCTGCGGCTCACCGGTGATTACTACGCGATCGTAACCCTTGGGTTGGCCGAGATCTCCTATCTCATCTATCGCAACGAGGCGTGGTTGAGCGGCGGCGCCAACGGCTTGCGGTTGTCGCACCCGGCAAATGATCTGACGCCGAAGCTGTTCGGCGAGACGCTGTACTACGACAACTGGATGCTTTACTACCTCGTGGTGGCGGTCATTTTCCTGACCATCTTTGCGATGTTTCGGCTGCAGCAGTCGCGCATTGGCCGGGCCTGGGCGGCTATCCGTATCGACGAGACCGCGGCGCGCGCCTGCGGCATCAATGTGGCGTGGTCGAAGATCGTCGGGTTTGGCATCAGCGGGTTTTTCGGCGGTGTCGGCGGCGCCCTCCTGTGCGTTACCTCGAGCACGCTGTCGGTCAACGAGCTGGATGTGTGGCAGTCGATCATTGTGCTGTGTGCGGTCGTGCTCGGCGGCATGGGCAGCATCCGCGGCGTTCTGCTCGGCACGGCGATCCTCATCAGTGTCGGCGAATTTCTGCGCCAGGACATTGGCGGTGTCCGCGTGCCGCCGGAAGCACGCTATCTGGTCTATGGCCTGATGCTGCTGCTGCTGATGCGATTCCGGCCGCAGGGCTTGATCCCCCGGGCGCCTGCGGGGCATCCGCCGTCGGCGGAGGAGGAGGAAGAGATGCGTCGGCGCCAGACGCCCTTGTATGTTTTGGGGGAAAATCCATGACCGGCGATGCCATCCTCTCGACCGAAAGCCTGAGCATCCAGTTCGGCGGCCTGCAGGCGGTCAACAATGTGAACCTGGGCGTCCACCGCGGCGGGATCACCAGCCTGATCGGCCCGAACGGCGCGGGCAAGACGACGGTGTTCAACATGGTGACCGGCATCTATCGCCCGACCGCCGGCAGGATACTGTTTTGCCGCCAGCAGGGCGGGCCGCCGGCCAATATTACCAACATGCCGGTGCACAAGGTTTGCCGGCTCGGCATCGCGCGGACGTTTCAGAACATCCGGCTGTTTACCGACATGCCGGTGCTGGAGAATGTCAAGGTAGGCCTGCACGCGCGCACGTCGTCGTCGGTGTTTGGTGCAGTTGCCACGCTGCCCGGCACGGTGCGCGAGGAGGTGGACGTTGAAGCGGCGGCGCTTCATTACCTGGACTTTGTCGGGCTCATGCACAGTGCCAATGACCTGGCGGACAACCTGGCATACGGCGATCAGCGCCGCCTGGAAATCGGCCGGGCCCTGGCGACGCATCCCGGACTCCTGCTGCTCGACGAACCGGCGGCCGGCATGAACCCGCAGGAGACGGAAGCGTTGATGGAACTGATCGGCAAGATCCGCGCCACGGGCATTTCGGTGTTTCTCATCGAGCATGACGTGCAGCTGGTCATGAAGATCTCCGACTATGTCTACGTTGTCGACCACGGCGAGTTGATTGCCGAGGGCAGGCCGGAGGAAGTCCAGAATGATCCGAAGGTCATCGAGGCCTACCTCGGTGTGGACGAACCGGCACCATGAGCAAAGACGCGAAATCCGAAGTTGTCCTTGAACTCGACAACGTGCGCTCCGGTTACGGGCGCATGGAAGTGCTGCGGGGCATTTCGTTGCACGTTTGCCGTGGCGAAGTTGTCTGTCTGATCGGCGCCAACGGTGCCGGCAAGTCGACGACATTGAATACGGTCTGCGGCCTGGTCAGGGTGCGTTCGGGCGAGGTCCGCCTGTTCGGCGAGAATACGGCTGATTTCACGCGGGACCGCCTGGTGCGCAACGGGCTGTCGCAGGTGCCGGAGGGGCGCAAGCTGTTCTCCGACATGACGGTGCAGGAGAACCTCGAGCTTGGCGCCTACCTGCGCAAGGACAAGGACGGGATCGCGCGGGACAGGGAGCATGTTTATTCGTTGTTTCCGGTGCTGCGTGAGCGTTCTCACCAGATGGCGGGCAGTCTCAGCGGCGGTGAGCAGCAGATGTGCGCGATTGCGCGTGCGCTGATGTCGCGTCCGAAGATCCTGTTGCTCGACGAGCCGTCGCTGGGGCTGGCGCCGATCCTGGTCAAACAGATCTTCCAGATTTTGGAGACGCTAAAGGATGAAGGCAGGACGGTCTTCCTGGTCGAACAGAACGCCCGGATGGCGTTGAGCATGGCGGACCGCGGTTATGTCCTGCAGACCGGCAACCTTGTCAGGGAAGGTCCTGGACGCGAGCTGCTCGAGGACGAGGAAGTGCGGAAGGCGTACCTGGGCAAGTGAACCGCGAATCGACGGGGATTGAACAGGAGCCGCTACTGGTCATCGCCGCCCAGGAGACGCTCAAGCTGCTTGTTGCGCTGGTCGCGTTCCTCCTGGGAGATCTTGGCGGCCTCTTCGTCCGCGGCGGATTCCGGCTCGGGCTTCACTAGGCCGGCCAGCTTGTCGTGATCCGGTTCGGGCTCCGGCGGTGGTGCCGGTGTCGATTCAGCGGGCTCCTCGGGTTCGACGCGGGCCAGGTTTTCGAGCATCTGCTTCGAACGCTGTTCCTTGTCTTCGCCGGACAGGTAGCTGGCAATCTCACCGGTTGTCGCCCCGGAGGTCGCGGCACTTTCGTCACGGGCTTTGCGCACGACGTCCATGAAAAAGGTCTCGAGGTTCATGGTCGGATGATCGACACTGACGCCGCCCCCAGGCGTCGCCTCATTGAGGATCTCCATGACCCGTCCGATCACTTCCTCGGACAACTTCGGCGCGACGATGCGGGTCTTGTCCTCGACGGTCAGCAAGTTGTCGAGCTCGCCGCTGACGCGGATCTTGCCGCCGTACATGACATAGATGTTGTCGCACACGTCCTCGACATCGGCGAGCAGATGGCTGCACAGGATCACCGTCTTGCCGCGCTCGGCGAGGACGCGAATGAGTTTCTTCACCTCGTTGCAGCCGATCGGGTCGAGGCCGGAGGTCGGTTCATCGAGCACCACCAGGTCGGGATCGTTGATCAGCGCCTGGGCCAGCCCGACGCGGCGTGCCATGCCTTTCGAAAATTCACCGACGGGCCGCTCCCCGACGCTGTTCAGTCCGACCATGTCGAGCAATTGCGTCGTCCGGCGCTGGCGCTCTTTCGACGGCATGTTGAAGAGCGCCCCGAAGAAGTCGAGGGTCTCGGTGGCGGTGAGGTACTTGTAGAGATACGTCTCTTCCGGCAGATAGCCGATGCGCGACTTGATGCGGACGTCCGCGGGGTCGCGATTGAACACCTTCAGATTGCCGCCGGACGGCCGCAGCAGGCCGAGGAGCATTTTGACGGTGGTCGACTTGCCTGAACCGTTCGGGCCGAGCAGTCCGATCACTTCGCCCTGGCGGATCGTGAAGTCGATATCGTCTACAGCAATCGCCTTGGGCCGGCGCCAGAAGTCGCAGAACACCTTTTTCAGGCCTACCGCTTCGACGACGTTTTGTTCGCTGTCACTCATCGCGTGATTCAAGCGCCTCGCCGAATCGCACGAGGCGGGCGCTGTTGAACACGACGATCAGCGTGCCGAGAATGTGGACAAAAGCGGCCAGCAGCGACTTGAAGACACTGGGTTGCACGAACTTCATCCGGAAGGCCAGGTAGTCGAGCAGGTCGTTGCCGAAGATAAAGGCCATCAACCCGCCGACAATCAGCACCGCCCCGAACAGAAGGTTTTGATTCATTACCGCCCGGGTCTTGCGCGACAGGGCAACGAGAAAGGGGATGCGCCGCAGATCGCTGTGCATCAGTGCTATCGACGCGCTGTTGATGGCGACGTCACTGCCGATGGCGCCCATCGCGACACCGATGTTGCCGGCCGCCAGGGCCGGCGCGTCGTTGACACCGTCACCGATCACGGCAACGGCCATGCCCGACGACTTGAGTTCCTCGACAAATGTCACTTTCTCCTCCGGCAGGCATTCGGCGCGGATTTCAGTGATCCCGAGCTTGTGGCCGACGCTTTCCGCCACCTGCCGGTTGTCGCCGGTGACCATGCAGCACTGCCTGATCCCGAGATCCTGCAGTTCGGTGATTGCTTCAGAGGCGCCCTGGCGAATGGCGTCGCGCAGTCCGATCCAGCCCAGCACCTGCTGGTCGCGGGCGACATAGGCGAAGGTCATGCCGCCGGTATCGACGCCCTCGGGTACGGCCGCCGCCGCGCTGGTATCGAGGCCGCATTCCTGGAGCCAGCTCTCTCGCCCGACGCGGTATTCGGAGTTGCCGAATGTGGCGAGCACGCCCTTGCCAGTCACTTCGGTGAAGTTGTCCGGGGGTTCCCAGCTTACGTTTGCCTCCGCAGCCAGTGTCCGCATGGCGTTGGCGGCCGGATGGTTGCTCTGCGACTCGGCCGCGACCGCGACTTCGAGCAGGTCCGACAATTCGACGCCGGCGGCCGGATTGAGGCGCGCGACCTCGAGATTCCCCTCGGTCAGCGTGCCGGTCTTGTCGAAGACAACGGCGCGGATGTGCGCCACTGCCTCGATGTGTGAAACGTTCTTGATGATCATGCCGAGGCGCGATGCCGAGGCGATCGCCGCGACCGCGGCGGAGGGTGTGGCGACGATCAGGGCGCACGGACAGGCGATCACCAGCACCAGCACGACGCGCAGGATGTCGTCGGGATTGAAGAACCAGACGATGGCGGCGATCATCAGGATCGCCGGCGTGTAGTAGTGCACATACTGATCGACCATCCGCATGATCGGCAGGCGCGTTTTCTCCGCCGAGGCAATGAGGCCGCGCACCTTTCCAAGGGTGGTGTCGCTGCCGACGCCGGTGACCCGCAGCTCGACCATGCCGGTGAGGTTCTCGGTACCGGCGTAGACCGAGTCGCCATTCTGCTTGGCGG
>JASLZG010000005.1:0-30071 GCA_030754995.1 Lentisphaeria bacterium | reverse complement strand
AGGCCTGATTGACTTCGCTGCTGCCGGTCGTGATCTCACCGTCGGCCGGGAAGTTTTCGCCCGGACGGACGCGCACGGTATCGCCGACCTGCAGCTCGGTGGCCGCAACTTCCTGCTCGTCGCCGTCGACGATCCGGCGGGCGCTGGCGGGGGTCAGCCGCAGCACTTCCTCGATGGCGGCGACGGCGCCGATGGCGGTGCGCTCCTCGATGGTGATGGCGATCAGCATGAAGAAGGCGATGATGCCGGCTTCCTGATAGTATCCCATGACGAAGGCGGCAATCAGTGCCAGGGCGACCAGCTCGTTCATGTAGATGCGGCCGCGCAAAACGTCTTTGACCGCCGATACCAGAATCGGCAGCGCCAGGATGATCGCGCCGATGATGGCGCTCAGGTTGCTCTGAAATTCGTCGCCGTAATACGGCAGCCAATCGGCCAGGGCGGAGTTGATGATGAGGATGCCGCCGACGACGGCGACCATGAGATTGACCTTGGCGTTACCATGCTCGTGCCCGCACGAGGAGTGGTCGTGGGCCACGATCTCTGACATTTCACGCGCCAGCATGTGTGCACCCCTTGAAGTTGGTGTCAGTGTGGTCGGTGGCCGCTGCCGGCGGCGGCGGCGGCGGCGGCGGTGGTATCGTCTGTTACAGTGGGTTTCACGCGGTTGAGGCGAATGCGGATCTCTCCGGGTGAGGCCGGCAGCAGGATTTTCTCGGCGTCCTGCATGACATGTTGTCGCGTGATGCTGATCAAGTTCCTGATCGCGATGTCCGGCTTCTTTTGATATTGCTCCAGCAGTTGGTTGAAATACTGGGCCTCGGCCTGGACCGAGGAGACCAGCTCACTGGCGTACGCCTCCGCTTCGGCCTGGCGCCGTTTGGCCAGGCCCTTGGCGCTCTGCGTCGTCGTGTTTCGGTACGTCTCCGCCTCGAGGATGAGTGTTTGCTTGACGTGCTCGGACTTCTGAACCTCGTAGAATGCCAGGACAGAGGAACGTGGCGGAGTGCTTTCGCCGAAGTTGACGAATTTCACCTTGATGCCGATGTTCAGTTTTTCGAACGCCTTCAGCGTGTCCCTTTTCACCTTCTTGCGCAAATCGTCCGGGTCGGCGTACAGCGCCTGGTCGATGGCGGTGCGGGCGATGCGTTTGAGAATGGTGCTCTCGAAGATCCGGCGGATCGTGGCGTCGGCGTCAACCTGCGACGTGTAGAAGATCACCGGGTCAACGATGTCGTAGGTGAGCCCCCACTTGGCGTGCAGGATATTCTCGTCCTTGGTCAGCAGGTAACCGTCGGTACCGGTCACCAGTGGCCCGGCACTGTCGGATAGCACCGGCTTGCTCTCGGGACCGCCCAGGTATTCGTCATTGAAGTAAAAATAGTCGGTGCTGAGCGACTGTGTTTTCTTCGGAATACGCACCACCTCGCCAATCGGTTTGGGCCAGGTCCATTGCCAGGAGCCGCTCTCGACGATCTCCTCGCCGGCGGTGCCGGAGATTTTGCCGAAGCGCAGGACCAGGGCGTACTCCGTCGGTTCGACGTAGAAGAAGCCGGACAGGATATAAGCGATCAACAGTACCGCGATCGCAATACGCAGCATGACGATCATCAGCTTGGTCGTCTTGACCAGCGCTGCGGCGCCTTCGCCGATCTCGTTGTCGTGTGTGTTGTCGACCGGTGTCGTGGCCATTGTTTACTCGTCTTCGGGCTGGTTGTCGGTGTCGTTCTGGAACATGATCCAGGGTTCCTCGTTGGCGTCCATGATGATGATCATCTCGTTCGCCGCGATCTTTTTGGCGGTCTCGCGGCGCAGCAGCAACTTGGCGAGTTCCGGTTGCGCCTCGAAATCGGCGTACAAACTGGCGACCTCGGTCTCAGCTGCGGCCTCGATTGCTTTGGCGGCAACTTCGGCGTCGGCCATCTGCTTGCGAACGTCGAGGTCCGCCTGCGAGCGAATCGCCATGGCTTTCGCTTCGCCTTCCGCTTTCGTTGCCGCCGATTTCGTCTGGCGCTCGGCCTGCATCCGCTTAATGACATCGGTGGTTACGTTGTCCGGGAAACCCAGATGCCGGATACCGACAAACTCGACGTCGATGCCGTACAATGCCTTGGCGTTGTTGGAGATTGCGGCGTGGATTTCATCCTCGACCTGGTCCAGTTTCACCTTCTCCTCGTCGATGTTGACCAGCGTGTTGAAATTGACCGTGCCGAAGACGCCGCTGCGGTAGGTGCGGAGCAGCTCGGTGAGCTGATCGGTGGCGGTCGTCAGGTCGCCGAGTTTTTCCATGAACATCAACTGGTCCTCGGCGGCGCTGCCGATTTTCCAGCCGATGAAAACACTGACGACGATGTTCTTGCCGTCCGCCGTCATGATCTCCTCGAACTCGCCCATGTTGCCTTCGAAGCACTGCACGCGGTTGTCCTGGCGCCAGACCGTTTCCCACGGCAGCTTGAAATGCAGCCCCGGAGCCCGTGGTCGCACTGTTTCGGCTTGTGGTTCGCCGAACCGCAGGACGATGGCATACTCCGTCGTATCCACCTGATAGGTCAGCATCTTGATCAGAAAGATGGCGGCCACGATAAGCACCATCAGGATGACCGGCCAATGTTGAAAAACCCGTTTGTCCTCAGCCATTTTTCCCTCCTTTCACGCCTGTATTTCAGGGCTCGCAGTTGAGCTGCAGTTACTTTTTGTTTTCCGGATTGTACTGATCGTAGTCCATCAGCCCCGGTCGGATCTGCTCTTTGAAATCGACCTCGAAGATGAGCTTGGCCTCGGTCTGGATCAGATAGATTGCCTTGTTGCCGATGCTCTCTGTGATCACGTCCAAAGTCGAGCGCAGCTTGTAGATCGAGGGGGCCAGTTCGTAGGCGGTGCGCTGGTCCTTGAATTTTGCCGCGACCGCCCCGGCAACCTTGGTCTTGTAATAGGCGTCGGCCGTTGCGTCGTTCTTGCGCTTCGCGGCGGCGCCGGCAATCAGCGTACGGGCGGTGATCGCCTCTTTCTCGGCGTTGAGAATCGTTGTCAACTTCTGTTCCTGCGCCATGATCACTTCCTGGAATGCCGGTGCGACGTCGATCGACGGGTGCAACTCGCTGAAGCCGACATAGATCAACTCGATGCCGAGCGGCGGCTGGGCCGCCGCCAGGGCGTCCTGCAGGAGCCCCTCCAGGTCACTCTTGGCTTGCAGCCGCCCGGTGGCGAGCAGTTCGATGAAGTCGGCCGAAGCCAGAAACTTGACGACCTCGCGGCTGGCGATCTTCTCGAAGACGTCGTCCGGGTTCTCGTAATTGTAGAGGTATTGGCGAATCCCTTCCGCATCCGCCCGGACCTGGTAATAGATCGGAATGCTCGCCGCGGTGAAATTGAACGGTACGTCATCGCCCATTTCCAGCATGTCGCGGCTGGCGACGACGAACTTGCGCTCGCTGTCGTGGTGCTCCTTGTCCCACGGGATGAACTTCGTCGGGTCCGCTGCTTTCCTTTCCTCCATGCCGGGTGCCGGCGGTGCCGCCCCGTGCGGGTCGCCGTTGTTTTCGTCGTCGATGCCGAGCTCGAGTTTCTGTACTTTCTTCACCGGCACGATGCGGGCGTTCTCGATTGGCCGCGGCCACTTGAGATGCAGTCCGGGTTCGAGCACTCCATCGACCGGGTCACCGAAACGTTCCTTGACGGCCATCTCGTTGGCCTCGATCATCACGAAACTGTCGAGCAGGAAAAACAGAATGATCAGCAGGATGCCGCACGGCAGGGCGGCGCGCTCCAGGAAGCGGTAGAACCAGGTCTCCGACACGGCAACGCCGAACTGGTAGTCGAGTGACTGTGCAACGTTGCGGGCGACGCCGCCCGGTTCCGTGACCAGGTACAGGATACGGCTCTCGTAGACTGGGCGGATCTCGTCTTTCTTGCCGCGCGGCCGATAGAACTCGATCACGAAGTTGATCATCATCTCGATGCCGAACGCGAAGATGACCCAGGCAACGACTTTGGCGATTTGGATGTCGTAGGTGCCGACGCTGAAGTGCTCCAGCAGCATTACGATGACCGCGACGGCGTATACCGCACAGGTCATCAGCAGCCAGGCCGCGACCGGCCGCAGGAAATGACAGCCCTTTTCCCGGGATAATCCGTTGAAATAACTGCCCGCCAGCAGGCACAGGAATACCATGCAGAAGCACAGGCCTGCGACGTCGAGAGGGGAGCGTTCGAAAGTTACGTTCTGTATCGTGCTCCAGCGGTACAGCAGCCCCCAGACAGACAGCAGGACCATGCCGCCGAAGATGAAGGTGAACCCAGGGATGAAATACTTCTGGAACTGCCGTCGCGTTTCCTTTGCCAGCTTCAGTGCTTCGTCCTGGTCATCGAACAGGTCGTTGCGGTCGTAATCACGGCGCAAGCGCTCCTGGTCCTCCTGTTCCACTGCCTCGTAGCGGCGCATGCGGGCGTACCACCACGCCACCAGGCCGAATACAAATGCCACTTGCAGCGGCAGGCAGGCGGTCTCGATGATGCGGCTGTGGGCCCAGAAAAAACTCACGCAGGCGGCAACCAGCAGCAGCGCCAGCGCCAGTGCCGAGCCTGCCAGGCCGAGATACTCTGGTCGTTTGGATGTCGGGTTCATACAGCCCCTGTCCTCGTTATTCCGGTACGGCCGCCATCTGCTGCCGCTACCTTGTTCGCGGCGAACTCAATGGCGAGCGAAAAAACGTAAAGTGCGTAGTTTAACACCATTCGTATTCATCGCAAGACCATTCACACAGTTGATTTAGCGTTGCCCGGTAGCGGATTCAGCGTCGCCGTCCGCTGCGGCCACCGCGTCCGCCGCGCTGCGGGGCTCTGCCCCGGCCGCGTTCTTTTTTGCCGCGCCGCGCTGGCGACTGGCCAGCCGCCCGGGTTGATTTCTTCGCTCGCTCTGCCGCCGGCCTGACCGGGAAAAAGTCCAGTAACCGCCGTTCCGTGTCGACTTTGGCGATCACCACCTTCACCGGTGTGCCGATGCTGTAACTTTCATTGCTGCGCCGGCCCTTGAGCTCCATGCGCACCGGGTTGAAGTCGAAAAAGTCGTCGCGCAGTTCAGAGACATGGATCATGCCTTGCGCCTGCACCGCAGGAATAAAAATGAAGACGCCGAAATTGCGCACGTCAACGACCACGGCGTCGTATTCCTGCAGGTCCCCGCCCGCCAGCTGCTCGGCGAAGAAACGAATCTTCTTCATATCGACAATTTCCCGCTCTGCTTCCACGGCTTTGTCTTCGCAACGTGACGAGGCCAGGGCGGTTTCCGCGAGGTGCTCGCGGCTGTACGGCGGGTTGCGGCGGTTTACCAGGGCCTTCAGCACGCGGTGCACGATCAGGTCCGGGTAGCGCCGGATCGGCGAGGTAAAATGACAGTAATGCGATTTGCCCAGCCCATAGTGCCCGACGCATTGCGCCGAATACTGGGCCCGCTTGAAGGCCCGCAGCACGGCGCCGTTCCAGGCATGGCCCTGGTCGGTCCGGTCGATCTCACGCAGCACCTGCTGCAGGTTGCGGCGAAGGGTCAGGTCACCGGCCTCGAACCCGGCCATTTGCAGCGTCTCTTCCAGCTCCGCCAGCTTCTCCGGGTCCGGCTCCTCATGGATCCGATGGATCAGCAGGCGCCCGCGCTTGGTCAGTTCGCGGCACACCGTTTCATTCGCCGCCAGCATGCATTCCTCGATCAATTGATGGGCCTCGTCCGTCGTTGACAGGATGATCTCCGCGATCCGGCCGTCGGCGCCGATCTTGAACTTCACTTCGGGTATATGCATCTCCAGCGCCCCGGTACTGAAGCGCCGATGCCGCAACGCGCGCGCCACCGTGTTGACCTGTTGCAGCAGCCCGACGCGTTTGGCGAGGCCGGGTACCGCCGCGATCGCTTCCTGGTCACCGTCCAGCGCCGACCGTGCCTGCTTGTAAGTCAAGCGCAGCTGCGAGCAGATGACCGTCTCGGCAAATGAGGCGCGCAGGATCTCGCCTTCCCCGTTGATTGTCATGAACACCGAGAACGCCAGGCGATCCTCGTCCGGCCGCAGGCTGCACAGGCCGTTCGACAACTGCTCGGGCAGCATCGGAATCACCGTGTCCGGCAGGTACACGCTGGTGCCGCGTTTCGTTGCTTCGCGGTCCAGCTCGGAATCGCGGCTGACGAAGTAGCTGACGTCGGCGATGTGTACGCCCAGGCGCCAGTTGCCGTCGCGCGTCTTCTCGAGTGAGATGGCGTCGTCGAAATCCTTGGCGTCCTCCGGGTCGATGGTGAAAATGAACTTTTTCCGCTGGTCCTGGCGGCGCTCGATCTCTTTCTTCGGGATCCGCGCCGACTGCGCCTGCTCCACAACCGGCGGCGGGAAGGCCTCCGGCAGGTTGAACGCCTTGATCACGGACAGCGTGTCCAGCGCCGGGTCGTCCGCCGGCCCGATCACCTCGACAATCTCGCCGCCCGGGCTCAGCCGTGGATCTTCCCAGTCGCTGAGGTTGACCAGCACGCGGTCGCCCAGCCGGCCGCCGCCCTTGCCGGGGACCATCACATCGTGCTTGAAACTTGCCTGCATCGGCTCGACATAGAACCATTTGTTCGCCTTGCGCAGCGTCCCGACAATTGACCGGCAATTACGCTCCAGCACCCGGATCACGTCGCCTTCCGCCAGTTTGTCGGGTTGCTGACGCCGCCCGCGCCGGTCGATGCGGACCAGGACCTTGTCGCCCGGCAGCGCCGTGTGCGTGCGGCCGGACGGCACGAACACTTCGCGCCCACTGTTGGCCTCCGCCACAAACGCGTGGCCGGTTTTGGTAAAGGAGATCGCGCCGATCAGCAGGTCGGCGTCGGTTGTGCGTGCAAAGCCCTTGTGCTTGAGCTTGACGACGATGCCGTCGTCGATCATGCCGCCGATCAGGTTGGCCAGCGCGTCTGCGGACTCCGCCGGCAGCGCCAGCGCCTCCAGCATACCGGCCAAGTCCAGCGGTTGATAGTCCGGTGCGTCGAGCACCGTGATCACATCGGCTCGGGAGACCGGCAGGCTTTGCTGGGGCGCGTTCTTTTTCTTCTTGCTCTTACTCATTCACTTATTCATTTATTTATTCTATTCAGGCCCGGGCCGCGGCCACGATTTCCCGGAACTGTTTTGCCAGGTCCGTGATCCGGCCCCAGTCGCCGCTGTCGACGGCCTTCTTTTCGACCAGCGACGAACCGACCCCGAGCGCCTCGGCGCCGGCCTTGAGAAAGTCTGCGGCGGTATCGACATTGACCCCGCCCGTCGGCACCATCTTGACCTGCGGCATTGGGCCCTTGAGCGACTTGATGTATGCCGGCCCGCCGACGCAGTCGCATGGAAAGACCTTGACGACATCCGCACCGGCCTCCCATGCAGTCAGCACCTCGGTCGGCGTCAGGGCGCCCGGGCAGACCACCAGGCCATAGCGCTTGACCATACGGATGACGTCGAGATTGAGCGTCGGCGTCACGATGAATTTGGCGCCGGCAAGGATCGCCAGGCGTGCGGTTTCGGCGTCGAGCACGGTGCCGGCGCCCAGCAGGATGTCGTCGGACGCGGCGGCGACATCGCGCATGATCTCGATGGCGCCCGGCGTCGTCATGGTAATTTCGAGCACATTGATGCCGCCGGCTTTGATGGCGTCGACAACGGCGTGCGCGTCATCAGCCGAGTTCACCCGGATGACCGGGATCAACCCGACATCCGTGATGGCTTTCAGGATATTGTCTGGCATAAGAGTGAAACTCCTGACAGGCGCAGGTTCCGGGAGAGCCCTGGCACGCGAGTTTATTCCGGGTGCAGAAAGAAGTTTGTCAGAAGCGGTCGCTTCATGACCTTGCAAGCGGGACGTATTTTGTGTACGGCGCAAACGATTTATATTCATTAAGGTAATTCGCGATCAACAGTTATCAATGAACCACCCGGCACCGGGAACGTCGATGAAGGCCCTGCAGATTCTCGAAGCTACCGGCGGCGGTGCACGCAAGCACGTGCGCCAGCTTGTTTGCGGACTCCGCAGTCGCGGGCTCGAGGTCGACGTGATCGTCTCACCGAACCGCGCCGAAGCGGATTTCGGTGACGACCTGGAGATGTTCCGCGGCCACGGCTGCGAAGTTTTCGAGGTGCCGCTCGCCCGGCTGCCGACCGCCAGTGACCACGCCGCCCACAAAGAGTTGCAGCGTATCATCCGGCTGCAGCAGCCGCAGATCGTGCACGCCCACTGTTTCAAGGCCGGCTACCTCGGACGTACCGCGGCCAAGGCGGTCAGTGCTGACATTCGCACCGTCTACACGCCGCACGCCTTCGTTTTCGACGGGCTCGGGCCGTTCATACGCACCATGGCGATCCTGCTCGAGCGCCAGCGCGCCGCGGTGACCGATCTGCTGCTTTGTATTTCCGCGGCGGAAGGGGACCAGGCCCTGGCCCACCGCATCGTCCCGGCGTCGCGGCTGCGGGTGGCGCCCAACGGCATTCCTGCGGAGTTCGCAACCCGGCTGCTGGACCGCGAAACGGCGCGCCGCGAGCTGCAGCTCGATGACAACGTGACCGCCATCGGCGTGCTGGCCCGCCTGGCGCCTCAGAAAGGACATGCGCAGCTGCTCGAAGCCCTCAATATCATGGCACCCGGTGAGCGGCAGTCCCTCCAGGTGCTTTGTTTCGGTGACGGCGAACTGGAATTGGCGCTGCAGCAGCGCTGCGACGAACTCGGCCTGGCGGGAACCGTCCGCTTCCTCGGCTATCGGCCACAGGCCGAGCGCTTCTTGCCGGGCCTCGATTTCACGGTGCTGCCGTCCGCCTATGAAGGGCTGTCCTACAGCTTGCTCGAGTCGCTGGCCGCCGGCGTGCCGGTAATTGCCAGCAACGTGCCGGGCAACCGTTGCGGCGGCGACGCCCCGGTCGTTTACTTCTCGAACGGCAACGCCGGTGAGTTGGCGACCCACATCCATGCGCTGGCTCACGATACGCATGCCCGCGACAGGCTGGCTGCCCGGGCGCCAGCCTTCATCGCGGAAAGTTATTCGCTCGACCGGCAGCTCGACGTTGTTTGCGACGCCTACAAGACCCTGGTCGATGGCTGAACCGCCGACCGAATGCGGGCTCACGCAAGCATCCGCGTCTTCGTGTCAGTGCCATTCGTCCGGGACAGGCCCCCGGCATGGCATCGCCTCGTCACATCGGTTCGAGCAAGTTTCGTAAAACCTGCACATTATGGGGCAGGGCGTCGTGCGGATCATCTTCGCCCTGGTACTCGATTGCGATCATTCCGTCGTAACCTGAAAGTGCCAGCTCCTTCAATATCCTGCCCAACTCCACTTCGCCCGCGTCCAGGTCACAGCCGGCGCAGTGGATGGCGCGTTCTGATATCAAGGAGCGCTGCGCCGATTCATCCGGCTGCAGACGACGGAAGTTCTTGACATGGACGTGGGCGATGCAGGGTGCCATCTGGCGCAAGGCGTCGATGGGATCCTCGTCCATGATTTCCGTGCAGCCGGTATCGTAGATGAGGCGAAACGCGGTCGAGCCGACGGCCTCGCAGATGGCGCGGCAGTCCGCTCCTTTGCCCATCAGCTCGCGGGCTCCCGGCATGTCGATGTTCTCGGCGAGCAGGGTCAGGTCGCGGGACTTGGCCAACTCGGCGCAGGCGGCCAGTCCGTCGATCATCCAGTCGCGCTGGTCATCGAGGGCGTAGTCCGGTTTGACCAGCCCGGGCACGATCATGGCCAACGGCGCACCCAGCTCGGCAGTGCGGTCGAGGATGGGCTTTGCCTGTTCGATCGCGGCGGCTCGTTCGGTTGCGGGCAGTACCAGATCGTGCATGAAGATGCAACAACCGATCGGCAACCCCGCTTCGGCGGCGAGTGCACGGACCGCGGCGGCGGGCACATCCTTCCAATAGTCGTACATCACCTCTATCGCATCAACGTCGAGCGTGCCGAGAAAGGCGATGACGTCCTCCCTGCTCATCGTTCCGGGCGTCGAGCGGGGCGTCAGGTTGCAGTCCCGCAAGTACCAATCGCAGTTGAAATCGATCATCGATATTTGATTGCGCATGCGCCGCCTTTACCCCCGGTCCCGATCCGCACTGAAATCGAAGTCACTCATCTCGGGGGTCCAGCCCTGCAGGGTCCAGCCGCCGTCGACATAGATGATCTGGCCGGTGACAAATCCGGCCGCGGGACTGGCGAGAAAGACACATGGGCCGACATAATCCTTCCCCTCGGCGCAGCGGCCCGCAGGTGTCACGTCGCCCCATTTCTGAGGGAATTCAGGATCATATTCGAGGTTGCGCACGTTGTTCGTCGCCGTCGGGGCAAGGCCATTGACGCGGACGCCGGGCGCCAGTTCCAGGGCGAGCTGGCGGGTCATCGATTCGAGGCCGCCCTTGGCCATGGTGTAGGCGCTGTGAAAGCGGATGATCTGCCGGACCGCGATGGAGCTGATATTGATGATCGAACCACCGCCCGTTTCCCTCATGCGCCTTGCCGCTGCGATGGATCCGAAGAACGGGCCGCGCAAAATGGTATCGACGACGTCGTCGAAGTCCGCTTCGGTAACCTCGTCCAGCGGCCCGAAACGGGTGCGTGCCGCGTTGTTGACGAGCACGTCGAGCCGGCCGAAATGGGCTGCGACATCATCGATCATCGCTTCGAAGCTGGATTTGCAGCCGATGTCCGCACAAAAGGCCTGGGCCTGTCCGGCGGCTTCGCGAATCTGCGTGCAAGTCTGCTCGGCGCCGTCGGCGTCGGTCTTGTAGTTGACGGCTATCTGCGCGCCGGCGGCGGCCAGCCCGATCGCCAATGACTGACCGATCCCTTTGCTGGCGCCGGTCACTACGGCCACTTGTCCGGTAAGATCGTTCACCGTTTACTCCAGGCTAAAGGCTGACGTCGACTTCCCGCGCAACCTGTTTGATGTATCTTGCTGCCTCGTCGAACTCGTGCTTGCCGGCGAGGTGTTCGATGATCAGCGGCGTCTCGCTCGACAGTTGCTCGATGCGCCGCAGAAACGTCCGGTAATCGAGCACACCCCGTCCCGGAACCACCTCTTCGATTCCCACGGTGCGGGCGTCCAGCGTGTAGCGTACGTCTTTGGCGTGGCAGGAAAGGATCCGCGCCCCGAGCAGATCGAAACAGTCGTTGATCATCGCGGTCGTGCCGTAATAGGTGCGCGGATCATTCACGCAGTTGGCCGGATCCAGGTGCACCGCCAGGCCCGGACGGTCTATCGCCTCGATAAGCTGCAGGTAGACCCGGGGTCCGTCGAGCATCGTCCACGGGCAGATTTCCAGCGTCAACCTGGTGCGTTTTGGCTTTACCTGGTCGAGGACAGCACGCACCCATTCGACAACGGCGTCGAATGCCTCCGGCGTAAAGTTCCCGGGGTGATGTCCGGCGTGGGCGTCCGGATCGTCACTCTCGTTGTATGAGCCGGCGACGGTCGGGCAACAAACCGCATTCAGTTCATCGGCCAGCGCCAGCTGTCGGGCGATCGTCTGGAGATTCGCCCGTCGACGGTGCTCGTCCGGATCAATCGGATTGACCCAGGCGGGCACTTCAGCGATGACGATATCGGCGTCATCAAATGCCTGCTTGATGTCGCGAATCCTGTCACCCTCTTCGATCGAAACCTCGGGGCACGGCGCCGCCCGATAGCCGTGCTTGCGGCATTCTTCAATGTGTGCCTCGGCATCCGAGGCGCACAGATAATCCGCGACAGTAGCGCCAAGTCTCATGGTTGATCCGGTTCTCGAAATTCGATCGATCGCGTCTTACCATACAACTTGAAACCTTCTCCGAGCTTTCCAAGGTCGAAATGATCGATCCTCATCGCATCCTCGCGGCCATGCTGCTGCCGGCGCTGACCTGCGGGACGGGGGCCGGCCGCATGAATCCGGCACCGGCTGAATGTGCTCCGCAGGCGATCGCGTGGTCAACGGATTTCGGGAGCCGGGTAACCGTCGTTTAATCTGGAAAGCACTGTCGCAGGGGTTATCTTCCGTTTGCTGCTTCTCCCATTATCAGCCACCGGCCACTGCCTGTCCATGATCATCAAAGCATATTCGAAGGGCCTCTACTCGAACTGGTATTTCTACGCGCCCGACCGCGTGATGTTCGACTGTGGCGAAGGTGCGGCGCTGTACCTGCGTGCCGGCATCTTCGCGATCGAGAAGATTTTTCTGTCCCACGGCCACATCGATCACATCACCGGGCTGCCGTTGCTGATCAGCCTGCGCCAGTCGACCAAGGGCGACAATGCCAAGCCCCTGAGCATCTATTACCCGCGCCGCGACCGGTCGATAGCGCTGATCCGCGAGACGGTTGACCGCATGATGGGGAACCATGTCAAGTATCCGCTGGAATGGATACCGATCGCTGCCGGCGACCGGATTGAGTTGCGCAAAGGACGCATTTGCGAGGTGATCGAGGTGGTGCATCCGTGTGACCAGCCGCTGGGTTACCGGATCATCGAAAGCCGGAAACGTCTGAAGGAAGTGCATGCTGGCAAGCCCGGCCACGAGCTCGCGGCCATGCCGGACGACGAGAAATTCGACTATTACGATGCCAAACGGCTTTGCTACTCCGGCGATACGATGCCGATCGACCCGCGCGAATTCGAGGACGCCGACATCCTGATCCACGACGCGACGTTTCTCAAGGCCGATGACCGCGAAGGCCCGACGCACTGTTCGCTGCAGGAGGTTTTCGACCTGGCCCACGAAGCCCGCGTGAAGCGCCTGATCCTGGCCCATATTTCGCCACGCTACGAACCGCGCCACGTCGTCGGGCCGTTGATCGACGAGGCGGAGTCGCACGGTCTGAATTACGAATGGATTCCGTACCATCGGGTTACTGAATTCGCCTGATGCCGGCACGGCGGTGAAGGCGCGGCGCCGGTCATGGGCGCTACAGCACGTTGGCGTCCGCCAGGAGGATGTGGCGCAGATTGATCGTGCTGCGGTTCAGGTCGCCGTATGCCCGCGCTGTTTCGACCGCCTGCAGTGCGCCCTCGATGTCGTGGCGCAGGTAGTTGACTGCCGCCAGCATGAAGTTGGCGTCGCGATTGGTCATTGGCGCTGCCGCCAAATCGGCGTAATAAGCGGCGATCCGATCGAGCACCCTGGCCAAGTTCGCGTTGATCGGGATCGGACCGACGCCGCTTGCCGCCAGCGCGAAGGTTCGCCGCATGGCCCAGATCGCCGTGCGATCGTTGCCGGCCCCTGCCGCCGCGAGACTGTAGCCCAGCTTGTATTGGGCGTGGCCGGGATATTCACTGCACAGTTCGCCAAAAGCGGTGAAGGCCAATTTTTCCCGGCCGTCGGCCAGAATACGCCATGCCGTTCGTCCCGCCGAAACATGGGTCGGCGCTGTTGGGCCAGGGGGTTGTGGAGTCTCGATTTCGGGTGGCTCAGCGGGGAAATAGAAATCCGGCAGCTCATAATCCGATTCTTCGATCGCCTCGATGCCGGTGGATTCGAGCCGCCCGATCGTCGGCGAACTTGCGTAACGTGGCGGTTGCGGGCGTGCTTTGGGAACGCGGATGTAATACACCCGGTTCGTGGTGGACGGCCGTCGTTGCCGGGCTGGAGTTTCATGGACGCGGCGTTCCTGGTAGCGGCCGGCCTCGTAGCCCCGTGACCATATGACCGTCGTTCCGCCGCGGCTGCCGGAGTAGCACACGCGGGCGCCATAGGAATAACACGTTTGGCCGGTCACCGGCGTGACATACAGGCATCCCAGTACCAGGACAGCAAGAAGTTTGCAGAAATTGTTCAGGAGATCCCCGAAGATTCGAGAGATGACAAAAGCGTCGAGAATTCAATCTGTTCCTTCGTTCGACGCAGCCGCCACGGCAGTTATTCACGGCATAACTCCCAAACCCGATATAATTGGGGTCGAGGCGGACAATATCGGGGTCTCGCGGGGCAGTTGAAGCCTTGGCCCTATTTGGGGTATTTCATTGGAGGTCGCCGCGGACGCGGTGGCCGGCGGCCCGCAGATAGGTCGCCACCGGCTGACGCTGGTCGCCCTGCAGTTCGATAACATCATCGCGCACGGTGCCGCCGGTGCCGAGATGCCGGCGCAAAGTGCGCGCCAGGAGTTGAAGATCCTCGCTGCCACTCTTGCAGGTCAACAAGGTCACTTCCTTGCCGCCCCGCCCCTGGCGCTCGCGATGCACGATGAAATCAGCTGCCGCTGGAGCCCGCTGCCCCGGCGGTTCCGGGTCGGTCGGCCCGGCCGGCAGGCCGGTGCCCGACAACGCGTCGAACGGGTTCGGCGCGAACTCCGCACTGTCCTGTAACGGATGTTTCTGTTTTTTGGCTGCCATCGGCGGTATATTCGCTGCAGTTTCGAGGTGCCATACTTATGCACGCTACAATACTTACATGACTGACGAACCGCCAATCATCACCGAACCGCGCCAGGCCGGCCAACAGCACATACTGCTGACGATTCTCTGGGTTTACGTCTTTCTGGCGGCGTTGTTCTACCCGAAAATCTTCGTGCGCTTCCCGTTCCTGCTGCTGTTCATTGTGATCGGCATATTCTGGTTCGGCAAACAAACGGGTCGCCGCAAGCCAGCCTCTTGAACGCCGTCGAGACAAATGTTTATCGTCCGGTGATCGGAGGCTACAGCTGCCCGTGCCCGATCAATCTCAGCCCGGTCGACTGGCGTCAGGGGATGCTGATCCGCTCGGCCAACTGGCTTGGCGACGCAGTAATGGCCTTGCCCGGCGTCTACCGGTTGCGCAATCTGGTGCCGCCGGGCGGTCGCACGACCGTGCTGGCGCCGGCAAAGTTTGCCGACCTGTGGCGCTCGGCACCATGGATCGACCAGGTAATCACCTTTGCCGGCCGCCGCCTGTCCGCTGCCGAACGCCGCCAGGTGCGCGCCGCCGAGCCTGGTGTTTCGGTCGTGCTGCCAAACTCGTTCGGTGCGGCCTGGGATCTGTGGCGGAGCGGCGGCGGGTATATCGTCGGCCGAGCCGGGCGTGGCCGCACCTGGATGTTTCGCGGGCGTCTGCCGGAATGGCGACGGGAGGCGGGCCACGACAAGGAGCATGAGGCACGCAAATACCTGGAGCTCGCCGCTGCCTGCGGCAGCCGTCACTGGCATACGGACTATCCGGCACTGGAACCGCAGCTTACCGACGAAGCTCGCGCCGCCATGGATGCGCTGGTGCCCGCCAACGAGCGCCTCCTGGCCATCGCTCCGGGGGCGGCCTATGGCCCGGCCAAGCAATGGCCGGTCGGCTATTTCAATGAGGTCGCCAGGTGGTGGACCGCGCAACACGGGCGCGTGATCGTCTGCGGCGCCCCCGGCGAGGAGGCGGTTGCGATGTCGGCAATCGCCGATTGCCGTGGTGCGGCCAGCATTGCTGGCAAGTCGTCGGTGGCCCAATTAATGTACGTGCTTGCGGGGGTCGACTGCGTCTTGACCAACGACAGTGGTGTCATGCACCTGGCCGCGGGGCTGGGAAAGGATGGGGTGGCGATTTTCGGCTCGACAGATCCTGTTGCGACCGGACCGCTCGGCGGCCGCTGGGTGGTCATGCGTCATCCTCTGCCTTGTTCACCGTGCCTGCAGCGCACCTGCCGGCGTACCGATGCACCGTATGAATGCCTCAAAACCATCACGCCGCAGAATGTCATTGACAGTATCGAGTGCCTGATATCGTGACCGGCACACAGACGTTCGGTCTTTCGCTTTTCGCCGCATCCGCCACTGTTGCGACGGCCGGTGATGCTTCGGCTGCCGACACGGACGTGGCCGGCGGCGTGCGGCGAAGGATTGCCGCTTCAGCCTGCTCGGCGGCCGGTCCGGCCGGCGGCGTGAGGGCGACAACAGTTTCACCCCTGAGATGTGGTTGCTGAAATCCTGACAACCGGAGAATTGTCATGAGTCGATGCCTGTTCCTGATCCTGCTGACAGCTGCGGTGGCCTGTGCCGAAGATTCCGAACCGCGTTCCTTCTTTCCTGTCGCCCTCGACCAGGAATTTCCGAATGCGGAAAACAGTTTCCACGAAGTCATGGTCCTCATCCTCGAGAACTATTATACCACCGAGATCACCGAAGAAGCCCTTTTTCACGCTGCTATCACGGGCATGCTGCGCCACGTCTCGCCACCTGGGAACAAGTCCCTGGGCAAGCTGTGGAAGCCGGCGGACTACGACAAGGTACGGAACAATCTCAAGGGCGTGCAGGTTTCCGTTGGCGTCAAGAGTACGTTCAGCCCGCGGGATGGCAGCCTCTCCGTGACCGGGGTCCTGCCAGGTTCGCCGGCGGTGGGTGTGCTGCTGCCATACGATCGCATCCTGCGCGTCAACGGCGAGTCGCTCAAGGGCAAACTGGTGAGCGAAGTCGACAGCATGATGAGCGGCGAGATCGGCACTGAAGTGAAGCTCACCATCGTACGGGACGTGCAGGTTTTTGACGTTGTAATCAAGCTGAAAGCGTTCAAGACCGTGAATCTATCGGTCGCGGTGCTGCCGAACGAGATCGGCTTCGTCGAGATTCACAAGATTACCGCCGGGATAACCGACGAGGTGAGGGTCGAGCTCGACGCGCTGCAGGCGAAAAACGTCAAGAAACTGATTCTCGACCTGCGCGACAATACGGGCGGGGTCTTCATGGAATCCCTGCGCCTTGCCGAGCTGTTTCTGGCGAACAAGAGCGTATTGCTGCGGCTGCAGCAGCGCCAGGCGCCGACCGTGCTGGGCGAGGCCGGCGAGGAGGAGGAGAAGCGATATGTCTCGTCGAACGAGACGCCGTATGAGTTTGAGATTGTGCTGCTGGTCAACAAGAACACGGCGTCCTCCTGCGAGATCATTGCGGCGGCGCTGCGCGACCACAAGGCCGCCACCATCGTCGGCGCCGGCACCTACGGCAAGTCGGTGATCGAAAAGACATATACGCTGGACAACAATTATCGCTGCAAGTTCATCATTGGCGCAATGTACACGCCGCGGGGTGTTTCCTGGCAGTCGAAGGGCGTGTTGCCGGATTTCAGCGCGCCGCAGGATGGCAGCACCTACAAGGCTGTTGCCAAGCTCACGCCGGACCAGCGCCTGTCGAAGGACGTGCCTTTGATCACGGCCTACAAGCTTCTCAAATGACGGCTGCGATCCACCTGCTTGGCGGCACGTCGATGCTCGGGTGGCACCTTGCGCAGTTGCCGCTGCCCGGGCTCACGGTATTCTGCAATCGCTTTGCGAACAGTGTACGCTGTGCCGGCTGGCGGCGGCTGAATCTCGATGAGGCCGGTGATGTCCGGCAGATGTTCGAAGGCCCGCCGCCTTCCACGGTGATCTGTTGCGCGGGCGTCTGCGACGTCGACAAATGTGAGGCGGATGCGGCTTGGGCGCGGCGGATCAATGTCGATGGCATCCGGCTGTTGCTGGAACATTTACCGCCAACCACGCGGCTGGTGTACTGTTCTTCGGACCATGTTTTCAGCGGCGACAGTGGGCCGTACAATGAGCAGTCCACGCCGGACCCGATCTCGGTCTACGGCGAGACCCGGGTGGCGGCAGAGGCGCTGGTGCTGGCAGCCCGGCCGGACGCCCTGGTGGTGCGTGCGGGGCCCGGCATCGGCGATTCATTCGACGGCCGCAGCGGGCATCTCGACTGGCTGCGCCACCGGCAGCGGCAGGGGTTGTGCATGACCGTCGTGGCCGACGAGTGCCGCTCGGCCGTATGGGCGCCGGCACTGGCGGCCCGGGTCGCGGCGTTGGCGCAATCCGACCGGCGCGGCATTCGACACGTGGCGGCGAAAGCCGTGTCGCGACCCGATCTGGCGCTGCACCTGAACCGGATCTATGGCATCGGTGCGGTATTCGCGGTTGAAACCAGGGCGGCCCGGCCGCTGCCGCATATCGGTGCTGTCGAGCTGCAGTCGGTGTATCGTGACGCGCTGGCGGCGCCGCTGCCGTCCGTGCTGGATACGGAAATACCGGAACCCGCATTGGCCCCATGAAACTCGGACTGCTTTCCGACACCCACGGCAATGTGATGCGAACCCGCAACGCCTGCGACATCCTGGCGGCGCAGCAGATCGCGGCCGTGCTGCATTGCGGCGACCTCGGTTCGGACGGCGTGCTCATCGAACTGGCCGCGGTATTTGATCCTAAAGATGTGCCGGTGTATGCTGTCCTCGGCAACGTCGACCAGTACAACAGCGAGATCACCGATTTCCATGCCGACGTCAAGGTCTCGATCCTCGGGGCTTTCGGACGGCTGAAACTTGACGGGAAGACGATCGCACTGGTTCACGGCGACGATGGTCGCCGCCGGGATTACGCCGCCACCTGTGGCGAGTTCGACTATGTTTTTACCGGTCACACTCACGTTGCTGCTGACGAGCGCATCGGCAACACCCGCATCATCAATCCAGGCGCCGTTTATCGGTCGGCCGAGCCAAGCGTTGCGGTGCTCGACCTGCAGACCGATACGCTGACCCATCTCAGTCTGCGATGAAAAAGATCATTCTTGCACTGGTGCTTCTGCTGGCTGCGGCTGGTGGCTGTTACGTGGTCTGCAGCGCGCGTGAGAGCTACCACGCGACCAATCTCAACAACGATCTGTTTACGATTTCCCAGGGGATCAAGGAGGATTTGTCCAACCGCGACGCGATCGAGGCACAAATCATTGCCGCGGTGGCGGCGCGGCGTTTCGAAATCGATCCCCGGGACATCGAGATCGGAGCGTTGCCGACGAACAAAATGACGGCGACCCAGCGTCTCGCCGGCAAGCTCGCGGTCGTCACCAACTATGAGGCCACGATCGCGGTCAAGGTGTACAGCCGTTGGATCCCTTTTCTTCGCCGGGAGTACGAGATCAGTGTCGGCGCGCTCATCCAGAAGAAGGTTGAACCGCGCCTCAATCCGCAGTTGCAGGAGTTGCTGGAGTCGCCTTGAACCGCGACGTTACCTTGCGGTTACAATTGACCGCAACTTTCCCCGGTCCAGGCGTTCTAATGGAACACGGAAACGGGGCCGACAGTGAAGCTCTACAGCGACAAGAATCTGCGACAACTCAAAGCCGTGCGGCTGAAATTCCTCCGCAACAGCCGGGGCTTTCTGCGCCAGTACCGGCTGCCGATCATCGCCCTGGTGGCGGCGGCGGCGTTGGATTGTATCAGCACGACGCATTTCATGCTGTACGAGCGCCATCACATGGGCGAGGTACACCCGGGCATTTTCTGGGCAGCTGCGTGGTTGGGGCCGGTTTGCGGGCCGATTGCCGGCAAGTTGACGCAGATTGTCTTCGGGCTGGCCGCAACGATTTATGTGCGGCCGTATGCCTCGTTGCTGTTGTGGGCAACGACAGTGCTGTACAGCTACGCGTTCTTGCACAACCTGTACGTGACCGAGGTGTTCGCCGTCTGGGCAACGACCAGTTGGGGGTAGTTGCTTGGCCGCGGCCGGCTGTTCCACGGCAGCAAAGGACTACTCGTTGGCGAATCGCTGCTCGAGGTATTCGCGGTATGGCCCGTTGGGCATCGTGTCGACGACGGTGTTGAGTTCGGTCCGGTCGATGAATCCGCGGACATAGGCGATCTCTTCGAGGCAGGCGATTTTCAGGCCTTGGCGGGTCTGTATGGCGCCGATGAAGGCGGCCGCATCCAGCAGGCTGGCGTGGGTGCCGGTATCCAGCCAGGCCAGCCCACGGCCAAGCAGCTGCACCCGGAGCGCGCGGTCGCTGAGGTAGGCAAGGTTGAGGTCGGTAATCTCGAGTTCGCCGCGGGGCGATGGTTCCAAAGCGCGGGCCCGGGCAGCCGCTGTACTGTCGTACAGGTACAGTCCCGGGACGGCGTAGTTGGTGCGCGGTGTTGCCGGTTTTTCTTCGATACTCAGGACATTGCCGTCGGCATCGAAATCGACGACCCCGTAGCGCGTCGGATCGTTGACGTAATAGCCGAACACGAGGGCCCCGGTTGAAAAGTTCTCGACAATCTCGAGGATCCTGAGATTGCCGTAAAAAACGTTGTCGCCAAGGATGAGCGCGACATTGTCGTCGCCAACGAATGATTCGCCGAGGATCAACGCTTCAGCGATGCCCCGGGGCTCGTCCTGGACGCAGTACTCGATGTTCATGCCCCACTGGCGGCCGTCGCCGAGCAACTCCTGGAACCGGGGCACATCTTCAGGCGTCGAGATCAGCAACACCTCCCGGATGCCACCCAGCATGAGGGTGGACAGGGGGTAGTAGATCATCGGCTTGTCGTAAATCGGCTGCAGCTGTTTGCTGGCCACGCGAGTGAGCGGGTACAGTCGCGTGCCGGCGCCCCCGGCCAGGACGATGCCTTTCATTCCAACCCTTTTTGCTTGATCATGTGGTTGCTGGTGAGCTTGTTGTCGCGATCGAGTATCTCGACGAGATCGCCCATCAGTGCGAGGCCCTCGTCAAGATAGACGTCGGGGAAATCCTCCTCGCTCTCATTGTTTTTCTGGACATCGTCTTTGAGTTCGGCCTCCTCGGGCGCGTCCCCGGGGTCATCCTCAGATTCGTCGTCGTCGTCGCGATCACTGCCGAGTACAGCCTGGCTGCGTTCCGTCCAATACTCCTCTTCCTCGCGCAGTTTGATCCGCTTCTCCCGGTTCAGCGTGATGTGCTTTTCGGCCCGGCGCTTGCCGAATTCAGCGATGTCTTCGACGAGGTGCTGATACAGTTCATTTTCTGCCAGGCGTATATCGGAGCGTCTGTGGAGTTCCTCGACGTACGGTGTGATCGGGGTGAAATTTCGGTTGAGCGGCTGCGCCTGGATCGTATCCCATTTCAGCACGTGGTCGAGCTCTGCTTCACCCAATTCCATGTGATCGAGAAACGACGGAAACGCGATGTCCGGTGCAATTCCCTTTTTCTGAGTGGAGGCGCCGGTGACGCGGTAGAACTTCGCCATGGTGAACTTGATGGCGCCCGGTTTCTTGTCGCGGAACGACCTCATGCGATCGAGCTTGAGCACCGTCTGGACGGTGCCTTTGCCGTGGGTGCCGACGCTGCCGACGATCAAACCGCGTTGGTAATCCTGTATGGCACCGGAGAAGATCTCGGATGCCGAAGCGCTGAGCTGGTTGACCATCACCAGCATCGGCAGGTCATAGGCGAAGCCGTCGTCCGAATCTTCGCGCACGTCGACTATGCCACCGACGCGTCGCACCTGCACGATCGGGCCGCTGGGCACGAACAGGCCGCTGAGCGAGATTGCCTCTTCGAGACTGCCGCCGCCGTTGGAGCGCAGATCTATGATGATCCCGGCAATCTCATCCTTCTCAACCATCTCGTCGATCAGGCGTTGTACGTCGGCGGTTGTACTCTTGGCATCGGAATCGCCGCGCTTGAGAGCGTCGAAATCGGCGTAAAAAGAGGGAACGTCGATGACACCCACGTTGATGAAACGACCGTCCGTAAGTTCGACCTTGTGGACTTCGCCCTTGGCTTCCCCCTCGGTGAGCTTGACCTCGTCACGGACGATACTGATGGTCTTCGGCGTGCTGTGCAGCGATTCGATGACCGACAGTCGCACTTTTGTGCCTTTGGCACCGCGGATCTGTCGCACAACTTTGTTGAGTTGCATGTTGATGACGTTCATCATTTCCCCGTCGCCCTGGCCGACGGCGATGATTTTGTGCCCAGGCTTGAGGGCGCCCTGCTGATCGGCCGGGCCGCCGGGAATGATGCTCACCACTTCGGTGTATCCGTCCTTGTAGGTGAGGGTGGCGCCGATGCCCTGGAGCCGCAGGCGCATGGAAATATCGAAGTCCTCGAGCTGCCGCCAGTTCAGGTAGGTGGTGTGCGGGTCAAAAATACGGGTCAGCGTCGAGAGGTAAATCTCAAGGATGTCGGCATTGTCATTCTCGTCACGGAACTTGAGGAACTGCTCGAGCTGCTTGACGACTGTCTCCTGCGGCGTGTCGTCGACTTCCTCTACTTCTGCCGGCTTCTCGTTTTCTGCCGCGTTTTCGTCCTCGACGGGGTCTTCGGTGTCGTTCTCTGCCTGTTCTTTCTCTTTTTCCGCCTCCTCCCTGGCCCCCTCTTCATCGAGCAGGTAGGCGACGAGCAGCTGGTTCTTGACGCGTTGGCGCCAGGCGATGTCGAGTTCGGCGGCAGTTGCCGGCCATGGCAGGTCCTGGCGGTCGAGAAGGATGTCTTCATCGATGGTGAAGTCGAACTCGTCGTTGATGATCGACTTTACGTACTCGGTGCGTTCTGTGACCCGTTCGATGAAGCGTTCGTAGACTTTGAAGCCGAAGTCGAGGTCGCCTTTCTCGACCATGTCGTCGAGGCTCTCGCGGTACACCGCAAACTCGTCCAGGTCGGACTGCAGGAAGAAATAGCGATTGGGATCGAGCTCATCGAAGTATTCATCAAAAAACTGCTCGGAGACGTCGTCATCGATCTCCGGAAGGGTGTAATGATTTTTCTGGAGGTATTTGACCACCATCATCGTGATTTTGCGATCGAGGCGTGTGGGACGGCGCTTGGAATCGGCCTGGGCGGCCGGCAACCAAAGGAGCGCGGCGAAAACGCCTGCAGCGACAAGCCGCGGTGTCATCCCAGTAAATCGTGACATCATGCTGGATCTCCGGTACGGTTGCGGATAAGAGAAATCAGTGAATTGAGGCAAGGCAGGTTGGTTCGAGGATATGACAGGTGCCGGAAATTGAAGTTCCACACCTGGCGGTCCCGGGTTATGGTTGATCGTTCCTCACGGCTACGGCCTGGTGTTTGAGAAATCGTTCAAGTTGCGGGTCCTGCGCACCGCCGTTTTTGATGGCGATTTCGTACCACTTCCCGGCGTCTTCATGGCGCGGCTGTTCGAGCGTGGCGTAGAGGATTGCCAGATTGTACGGTGCGCCCGAACCGGTTGGGTCGAGCTTCCAGGCGCGCAGGAACTGGACCTCCGCGGCCTGGTGCCAGCCCAGCGACCGGCAGGCAATGCCCAGCATGCGTGCCATGTCGGGGTCGTCCGGGTAAAGTGCGGCGGCGCGGCTGAGCATGGACACCGCCAGATGCGCCTTGCCGCGGGACACCAGCAGAAAGCCCAGGGGCAGCAGCACGTCGCGATCGTCGGGGTTGGTATAGAAGGCCCGGGTGAGATAGCGCTCGGCGCTTTCCGGATCACCGTCCTGCACGAGCATGTTGCCTATACGTACGAGTGCGTCGACCTGATCGGGATCGAGTTCGAGGACCTGCTGATAGTAGTACTTCGCGGCCTCCGGATTTTCCTGCGCCTGCGCGTTCGATGCGAGATGCAGGAAAGTTTGCACATCGCGGTCGTGTTCGATCCTTGCAGCGGCGGTTTTGCCTTCTGCGGCATTTTGGGCGACAACATCGGGGGGAGCGTCTAAGCGTTTTTCCGCGTCGAGTTGCTTTTTCGCATCGCTGTATTGTTGCTCCAGCAGTTCATTCTGCTTGAGCAGTTGGTGGATTTCCGCGTTGAGGCGTTTTCCCGCGTTGAGGCGTTTTTCCGCGTTGAGGCGTTTTTCCGCGTCGCTGTATTGTTGCTCCAGCAGTTCATTCTGCTTGAGCAGTTCGCGGTTTTTCTCATCGAGGCGTTTTTCCGCGTCGAGTTGCTTTTTCGCGTCGCTGTATTGTTGCTCCAGCAGTTCATTGTGCTTGAGCAGTTCGTGGTTTTTCTCGTCGAGTTGTTTTTCCGCGTCGAGTTGTTTTTTCGCACCGCTGTATTGCTGCTCCAGCAGTTCATTGTGCTTGAGCAGTTCGTGGATCTCTGCGTTGAGTCGTTTTTCCGTGTCGAGGCGTTTTTTAGCAACGCTGTATTGTTGCTCCAGCAGTTCATTGTGCTTGAGCAGTTCGTGGATCTGTTTCTTGTACATCGCCTCGCCCACGTTTTGGCGTGACCTGACCGTGGTCAGGTCACCGCGTAGCTCGGTGATCAATTTCCGGGTGCGAGTGATTTCCGCGTCCTTGTTGATGTTCTCGACTTCGAGCTGGTCAATTTTTTCACCGGCGGCGGCGGCGGCGGCCTGCAGGCTTTCGATGTACTGGCGGTAGTCCGCCGCGTCGTCCGGTTGCTTCGATTCCGCGGCGCTCAGACGTTCTTCGGTCTGTTCGATCTTCCGGTTGAGGTCATGCACATCCTGTTCGAGGACGCGGTTGAGATCGCGCTGGGCCTGGTACTTTTCGCGATTGCTCTTGGCTTCGGCGTGGGACGTCTTGAACTTCCCGGTGACATCCATGACCTGGACCCTGAGCTTCCCGAGCTCGGTCATCCGCGTGGCGTACTGCTTGTCGCTTTGCTTCATGCTCTCGGTCAACTGATGATTGCGGGACATCAGCACCTCGAGTTCTCCCTGTTGCGTGTCCAGTGCCCGGCGCTGTTCGCCATGCTCGATCTCCAGTTCACGAACGAGATCGTTGAGTTCCGTTATTTCCTTTTTCTGGGCGCGGATCTGTCCGGCGTACTTCCGGGTTGCGTCGATCTGATCGGTCAGCAGCGTCTGCAACTCGACGTTTCGCTTGCTTTGCTGGCGGGTGTCGGATTCGGCTTTTGTACGGGCATCGACGGCGGTGCGCAACTGTTTCTGCCCTTCGGCAACCTGCCGTTGCAGCGTCTCGAGCTGCAGCTCGCGGCTCTGCAGTTCGCGGTGCAGGTCATCGAGCGCTTCCTCCCGGGGCTCCGCCTCGGCGGCGGTGGTTGCATTGTCCTGCAACTGCCGGCGCGTCTCGGCCAGGCGGTTTTCGAGATCGCCGATCGTGCGTTCCGCGTCGCGGTGCTTTTGGCCTGAGCTGCTTAACTGCTGCTGTAATTTTTCTTTCGCCTGCAGCAGTTCGTCGGCTTGCGTTTTCAACTTGCTAAGGCTTTCCTGCGCCGCGCGCTCGGCAGCCAATCGGGCGCCGCTTTGCTCATGCGCATCGTCCAGGAGGCGGTTGAGGTCCTCGACATTGGCCTGCAGTTCACCGATTTTCTTGTCACGCGAATGCAACTGGGTGGTAAGCGAGAGATTACTGCCGGACATCTCCTGCAACTGTGCACCGATCTCTGTCAGGCGGCTTTGCCGGGCTTCATGTGTCCGGCGTTCCGCGGCCAGCGTCTGTTGGGCGGCTTCGCGTTCCAAAGACAGCTTGCGCATCTGGTCTTCGAGTTCGGTAACACGGGTGTTGAACCCGTGTCGCTGGGTCTCGAGTTCTTTCAGCTTCAGTTTGGAAAGTTTGGTCTGCTGCTGCAGCCGCACGAGGGCGTCGTCGATGCCGGCGTTCTCCTTGAGCCGGGCGAGCTGATCGGACAGTTTTTCGATCATGCGGTTGAGCCCGGCATTTTTGTCGCGCAACTTCTGGTTCTCGATCGCCTGGGCGGCGAATTCCGTCGTCTGTTTACTGGCTCTTGCGGCTTCGGCGGAAGCTTTGGCGTAGGCTTTTTGCACCCGGCTCAGTTCTGCTTTGAATTTTTCTGTGCGGTCTTTGCTTTTTTTCAGTTGGCGGTGCAGGCTTGCGGCTCTCTTGCGCAGGTCGGGCGGTTTCGTCTTTTGCCGGGTCCGTTCAACGAGCCGTTCCAGGATGCCGATTTTCTTGGTACAGAATTCGATGCGGTACTTGATGATACCGGTGTTCCAGTCGGGAAAGTCGGTCCGGACTTGGACGAACACCCTGTTGGCGGCCTGGTAATGCCCGAGCGCTTCTTTGTATTCAGCGTGGTTCTCGGCCTTTTCGGCGTTCTCAAGCGATTCATAGCCGCGCATCCAGGCATTGCGGGCTTCCGTGTTCGCCGCCTTGCCGAATCCGTGCAGCGAGGTGCCGACGAAGAAGAGGCTAATGATCACCAGCGGCAGGGGGGGCAGAAAGCACCGGCGGATATTGACGCCGGCGACGGCGGCGTGGCTGTTCATCAGGACTCTCCCAGGCAAACTGATTGCCGGTGACCGAAGGGCTGCCGCTGAACACATAAAGCGTTGCAATTCGGGGGATTAAACAACCACCAGTGCCGCTTGCTCATCGTCTCGGGGGGCCGGGCGGACTGGCGGGGGTATGGTGGCATTCGATGATTTTCGATAATATAGTTTGAACAATTCCGATTTCAACGGGCCGATTCCACGCGTATTGGCACCGTTCCTGCGGGACAACGAAGATTGGGCGAAACAAAAGGCACGGGTGTGGGGGAATATACGGGTGTCTACGAAGAGGTAATTTCGCGCAGAGGCACCAACCAGTGAGTGAAGCAAAAAAGCGTGACGCAGGCGACGAAAACGTGCTGCAGATGCTGAAAACCGGCGACCCCGGTGCGGCCCGGAAACTGGTCGATGTCTTCGGGGACCGTGTCTACGGACTTTCCCTGCGCATCCTGGCCTCTGACGAGGACGCCAAGGAGGCCACACAGGAGACCTTTCTCAACATTTGGCGCAAGTGGGACACGTTCAAAGAGAAGTCCAAATTCGCGAGCTGGGTTTACCGCATCGCTGCCAACCAGGCGTACATGAAGCTGCGCAAAAAGGTCAAGCGCGACCGGGAGATCTCGTTCGAAGTGATGGGGCCGCAAAGCCATGACGGGGAGGCAAAATCCGGCGTCGACAGCGTTGCCGGCAGATCGATGCCGCCGGACAAGGCAATGGAGCGGGACGAGCTGCGCAACTTCATTGAATCCGCGGTCAACTCTCTGCAGCCCGGTTATCGCACCGCCTACATGCTCAAAGACATCGAGGGCATGAGCCTGCGCGAGATTGCCGAGGCGATGAATCTGAGCGAGCCGGCGGTGAAATCGCGAGTCCACCGTGCCCGGCTTGCGGTGCGCAAGAAGCTCAAATCTTACGTTTGACCGCACTCCTCATTGGCTGACCGGGCCGGCATCGTGCCACCACGGAAGCGGCGGCGGCGTTGTCTCCCGGCGCCAGGCTCCGCCATTGCCCGGTCGAGCCGCAGGGCCATGAAACCACCGGCACCACACCACGATCATGAGGGCCTCGACAACTGGCTGCAGGTCATGGCTTGCGAGCGTACGCGATGATCGAGGGATGCAAGGTAGTGCGGCCGCCGCTGGCGATGCCGGTGAACCAGCCGAGGATCTGCATGGCGGCTTTGCCGGCGCGGAGGTGCAGGCGCTGGTGGCCGAACTGCGACGGGTCGCGGTCGCTGAGCGGTGACGGGCCGATTCGGACGATCTGGTAGTTGCAGCGTTCGAGAATCAGGCGCAGCGAACGGACGCTGTACATCGTATCATGCAGCACGCTGGGATCGCGGATGTGCAGGGTGTTGCAGAGTTTCTTCACCGGCAAGTGAAAAGACAGGTTCGGCAGGCGAATCACCAGCAGGCCGTCCGGTTTGAGAATACGCTGCAGGCGCTGCAGGGTTTCGAGCGGTTGCGGCAGCAGATCGAGCACGTTCCACATGGTGACGATGTCCCAGCTTTCGTCGGCAATATCGAGCTCCAGCAGGTCCCGGTCGTAGACCGTGTCGGCGAGGTTGTTGGCCTTCAGGTAGTCGACGCAGGCGGTACTGATTTCGAGGCCGACGCGCTCGTACGGGTACGGTGCCAGCGCTCGCAGGAGCTCCCCGAACTGGCAGCCGAAATCGACAAACACACCGTCGGGCTTCAGGGCACGGATATCTTCGATGGCCCGCTTCCAGCCGGAGTGGCGCAGAACCTCTTGGGGATCGTGATCGTACTGGAAGGTGGTGAAGTGCTCGGCGACATCCGCCGCAACACCGCGGTCGTAGAAGCCGAAGTTGCAGTCGCCACAGACCATGAACCGGCGGTCGGCGTGGGTGAATCTGACGGGGACCTCTTTGTTGCAGAGCAGGCAGCGGTCCATGATAGTCGATCAGCCGAGGTCGTTGTCGATGATGCCGCCCATGATCACGAGAAAGCCACAGGCACGATAGAACGGTTCCAGCTCCGGCGTGAATGTAACATGCACACCGCGCACCCCGTCGGCGTGCAGTTCGCGGACGGCGCGCCGGACGACTGCCGTACCGATGCCGCGGCGCTGAAAGCCCGGGTGCACCATCAGGTCGGCAATGAAGGCGTTGCAGATCCCGTCACTGACGACGCTAACATAACCGATCAACCGGCCGCGATCACGGACCGTCAGGTGCATCCATGCGTTGGCCGGGACCCGGTCGTACTTTCCCGCCTCCTCGTCCCAGCCCACGGCCAGACGCAACGCCTCGATCGCCGTGCCGGACACCGGATCGTCGCGTTCGATGGTAAAGTCGATCATGATAGCCGGACGATGCCTCGGTGGGGCGATTTTTTTTGGGAAAAGACCCCCAGCTCACCGCGAAACGGATGTTTGGCGGCAATTTCGCTGAGGTCGCAGTGGGCGGGCACGGTGTTGTCGTTGCCGGTGTTGCGGTTACGGCGCTGCAGTTCTCTGGCAAGGGGTTGACGGCGGTCCGCCAAGTTGTTTTCGAGTTACTGTCGCCGCGCCGACCGGCGTGGATCGACGAGCGGACCATCAGGCAGTGTGACCTGCATCTGTCACTTTCTGGCCCAGGCCAGCAGTTCGTTGACCTTGAAGAGGCGGATCCACAACTTGTTGGACGTCGCGCAGAGGATGCCGGTGCCGGCGGCGATGACCAGCAGCGCGGCGCCGATGCAGGAGACCCTGATCAAGCTGGTCACCGGCTCGGTCAGGTCATCGATCGAGGCATAGGCGATGAGGCCGATGATCGCCATGTTCACCCAGATGCCCAGGGTAACCAGGTAAAGGATGCCGGCGATGGCGGCAATCAGCGACCGGCGCGTGGTCTGCCGCAGGTTCTCGACTTTATGCACGTACGCCTTGGCGCCCTTGATTTTGACCAGGGACACCGAGGTGCGGCGGTAGTTGAGGATGGCACGCACGAGCACGGCGCGCAGCAATCCCGTGAGGAACTTCTTCATGCAGATCCGGCGCGGTTATTTGCGGCCGAGTATATATCCGAGGAGCAATGCAACGACGGCGGTGCCGCCGACATATGGCCACGGATTGCGGTGGGCGCTTTCGTCGATCGTCTTGGCCAGGTCCTTGGCCCTCTCGGTGCCTACTTCGCGGGCCCGGGCGGCGGCATCAGCGGCCTTCACTTTGACGTCTCCAAGCTTCTCGGCGACGTTGTGGGTGGAGTCGGAAAGCGTTTCCTTCAGGTTCGAGTATTTGTCGGATAACAATGTAGTGAGTTCCTCTTTTTTCTCTTTGGCAGTTTCTTCGAGAAGTTTGAGTGCGTCGGTCAGGCGCTCGGCGCGGTTGGCCTTGTCCATATTCCACCTCGTCGGGATTTCGTGGTATTGAACTGCGGGAACCGCAGACAGTTCCCCCGCAGCTATGCGTTACAGGGCAACAACATAGGCTTCATTGCGGGCATATCAATCGTGTACCGGACAAAAAACCGGTGTCTGCCGTGGCGCTAAACTTGAATCGCCCAGCCGGTCGTCTCGGCGACCAGGGCGTCGCCCTGGTCGGTGAGGGCCGGCGCTTCGTCGAGGTCGTTGTCGTAGTTGAACAGGCTGATTGAGAAGGAGGTGATTTTTGTTTCGCAGGCATCGAGCCACTCGTAGGTCGGCGTGTCCAGGAGGGTGCCGAGCTCGACCAGGTGCCGGCGGCTGGTGGCATACGCGTACGAGCCGAATTCCATGCCGCGGGTAAGTTCTTTGCTGTTCCACGGGACGGGAGTCCGGGCGAAGTTCTCTTCCCAGGTCATCAGCCAGGGGAAGATTTCGCGTTCCCAGGTGTAGACGACGGCCTGATGATGGGCGTTCTGGGCGGCGACAAACCAGCCGTGGGCCTCCGCCGGGTTGATGCGCTGGGTACACAGGTCGGAATTGGCGTCGACCCGCGGGTAATGGCGCCAGTCGGAGGTCGAGCCGTCGGCGTTGGGGACATCGGGGTAGGTGAAATCGGCGTCGACAGCCCAGGTGGCGGTTTCGTCATGCGGCTTCTGCCAGGTGTGACCGCGGTCGGCGTTGCAGGAGAAAAGCGCCCCGCCGCGCAGGAAATCGGCGCCAAGCGTGGCGTGCTGGGAGCGGCCCATTGCGCGTTCGAAGCCGACGAGGTTGGTGATGGTCTCCTCCACATCGACCGTGCGGGCATCGTCGCCGAGGGAATAGCGCCGTTCGACTTCCAGGCAGGT
>JASLZG010000059.1 GCA_030754995.1 Lentisphaeria bacterium | reverse complement strand
GTTCCACCGTTGTCGTCTTGCCGTTGGTGCCGGTCACCGCCAAGACGGGGCAGGCACAATGGGCAAAACCAAACTCAAGTTCGCCCAGCACCGGACAGGACAGCGACCGGGCCAGACGCCCCAACACATTGTCGGAACCGATACCGGGACTAAGTACGGCCACGTCGACGGACTCACGCCAGATTTCCGCCGCCCACTCCAAATGAACCGTCGCCCCAAGACTCGACAACCGGCTGGCACGCTCGACCAGCGTCGCGTTCGTGAAGCCATCAAGCACCGTGACCCGGGCACCGCTACGCCGGGCCAGTTTAGCAGC
Source organism: Lentisphaeria bacterium (assembly GCA_030754995.1). Classification (GTDB taxonomy): domain Bacteria; phylum Verrucomicrobiota; class Lentisphaeria; order JABSQK01; family CAJWLW01; genus CAJWLW01. Next base: position 19,193 of record JASLZG010000059.1, on the reverse strand, counting down.
TGCAACGCCGCTGATACCAGCACCGAGCACCAGTACATGCTTGTTTTCAACAGAGCCCACGACCACAACTTTTGGTCAAACGTTCCGCCGCACGCCGTGGCATGAATACGCCGCTGTCCTGGCGCGACGCAGGCGCCGACTATCTCATCTCCCCAGCTCCAACTGTGATTGCCACGCCTGGAACAAAGCTGCTGACGCTACGCTCGCTGTAACGCCCATTGTGACCATTCACTCCAGGATACTCGAATTCGCAGAACCATCGCCAAATCGCCTTGGCCGTCGCATCGTCATCCCGCCAGAAAAACCGCGGCAATAAGGCGAAAAAACAGTGTCTTTGACAAGCTCCCCTGCCAAGAACATTCAGTTACAATAAGTGACTGGTATTGAATCGGTTACGACACCCGGTGAGGTTAGGCTGGCCAGAGCCACCGGTGAACCGCCGTCAATGTTCACCGTAATACCGCGAACGACGATTGCAAGTACCTTTCCAATAAAATCTTCATGGCCAGTCTTATCCGGTCCAAACAGGCGGACAGTTTTTATTTAACTGTCTTGTAACAGGCATGTTATGAGAATATCCGAGAACTCTAAGTGGGCCGCAGGGGTGGCAAAAGGCGGTATTAGGCAGGAGGGATTGTTAGCTTCAGCCAGCTTCAATTTGTGGCTGGCGGCGGGCGCTGCCAGGCACGAATCCGATTACTCGGCCGTTCGCGAAATACAACATCGCCGATGGTCACACGATCGCCGTCCGTGAGCCGCGCCTGAGAGACTTCGGTGCCCGACTCCAATACCTCGATCTCGCCGACTTTCTCGTAGCAGATGAAAAGGATCTCGTTGCGCTTCGAGCGAATCACATCGGTCTGCCGCGCCACGGGAAATTTGTCCCCGGCTTCGACGTCGTCGCTCTTGAGGTTGGCCCACAGGCTGTTGCCGGCGACATGGATGATCTTGCCGTCTTCGGCCAGGAGATCGTTCGATGGAAGCGCTGCGACTTTGGGAAACTGAATGATTTTGACATTGTCGAATTTGCTCTTGCAGTCGAACGCGTAGAAACCGAGCTTGGTGCCGCGCTGCGCATAGTCCGTGTCCAGGTAGCTGATCATCTGGACACCATCTATTTCAAGCCCGAGATGCCAGATTTCACGGCGCAATGTGACCGTGTAGGTGCGCTTGGGCTCGAGCTGGAAGCTGTCGTTCGTGCCAATGAGTACGGCGCCAGGCTTGCCATCGCTGTCGCGTTGAATCTTAACCGCCTTGACACCCGCCTCGTCGATGCGGAAAAAGTATTGGTCCTGCTTGGTACGCGGGTCGTGCAGGTTGAAAACGATCCGTGCCTTCTCGCCAAGTTTCCAGACCCGGAGATCGAATGACACCGAATTGTTCGTTCCAAACTGGGTCTTGCTCATGATCTGGGCATAGCCTTTAGCCGGGTTGATCTCGGCGTGCAGCTTGCCTTTTGCGATCCGCCACGAACCGACGCGACGTGACCAGTTCTGCAGATCGTCATTGAAACGTTCATGCAACTTGGTCTCGCCACGCGGCCCCACCCATAGCCGCTCACCCGGCTTCCCAAGCGTGTCGGCAACGACGGTATCATTGGTTCGAATCCCGGTACCGACAGATTCGCTGAGTTCAACCCTGCCAATGCCGCGACGGATGTCCTCGATACGACCGTGGGCGATGATTTCGATCTGCTCCTCCCGAATACCGCCGGTCACCGGGTGGACGAATTTCCTGATGTACCGCGCAATCGTAACCAGGCTGGGCACCTCGATCTCATTCGGGTTGTGCAGACGGATGTCGACACGCTTGCCACTGATCACCGTGACCGTGCCAATCTCGCCCGCCTGACCGGCCGCAGCACAAAGCAACAGCAAGGCAACAATCGCCGTCAAGGTGATGCCGCCAGGTCGACGGGCACCCCGGTGCGGGCGCGATGAGTTTGAGTTTGCAAGGCAAGCCGTCAGTCGCATCGCTGCTCGACTCCGTACGTATTATTGCGGTGGCACAGGCACACCGATAGTATAGTTTTACAAGCGGGAAATGCAACGCTTCGGGAGAGTGTGCCGGTAGGTTGCAGGCGCAGATTTCATCCCCCCCGGCCCGGCCGACGTGGCGACCTGCAACGCTACTGCACCGGTGAATCGGCAATTTCGGTGCGGACCGCCGCCGGCATGGCGACAAGGGCAATGACCACGAGTTGGATGCCGCGCACCACGAAGGAAATCATCCAGCTGCCGAGCAGAATTGAAACGAGCGCCGCGGCAACCCCGAGCAGCAGGGCTCGATCGTACGGTTCGGCGGCGGCGGCGCGGACGTTCAGGGCGCGCCCGAGAAACGCCAACAGCAGCCCTGCCAGGCAGGCCAGCCCCAGCACACCAGTTTCCACAGCCTGCACGACGAACAGCCCATGGGCGTCCTTCTCCATCAGGTTCACCGGGCTCTTTTCGACGCCTGTGGACCACATCGGGCTGTTGCTGTAGAACACGTTGATGTGCCTCTGGTAACCGCCAATACCGTGGCCCAGGACCGGCGAATGCCCGACCGCATTCAGGGCTGCCTGGATCTCCAGGTACTTCTGCTGCCAGGGATTCCAGCGCGGATGTTGCCAATCCTGCCCCTTCATCGGCATCGGCTGGAGTCCGTACGGGTCGGCAGACCGGTGCAGGGCCACGGAGTCGAGCAGCACCTTCCCGTGGTGCGACGACACCAGGCAGGTCACCCCCACAACAGCCGGGAACGCCGCCAGGGTCAGCGCAACGGCAAAGCGCCGCGACGACGCCACGGCCACGGCACAGCATCCCGACGCGGCACAGATCAGCAGGCCAAGATGCAGGACGCAGATCAGCGACAGCAGACAGAGCATCACCAGCACCAATCGTTGCCACAACGGCCGGATCACCGGCAGCATGGCGAGAGCCAGTGGCAGCATGACAATAATGTAGGTACCCAGGACGTTCTTGCCGGATTCCGTCCCGGCAACCCCCTGGCGTCCAGGGTTGAAACGGAAACCGAACAGCGCATCGATCTCAGCGATGTCGAGCAGTCCGCGCGCCGTGCCGCCGCTGAGGACGAGGCAGTATTCGACCAGTCCGGCAATGACCACCACCCCGAACATCACCAGCACCGTTGCCACCGCCAGCCGGCGCATCCAGGCGCGGCGCAGCACCTCAACGAAGAACAGGTACGCAACAACCCACACCTCGACATACTGGATCAATTCCTTGATCCCGGCGCCACGGTCGGCCTTGAGTCCGGATTTGTCGAAAACGCGGGCCCAGTCGAACAGCGACAGCAGGCAGACCAACAGCAGCAGCAGGATGCCGGGCGGCGGCAGCCACTGCCCGGGGCGTTGCCGCGTGAGCAGCAGATACCCAGCCAGGAAGACGACTCCGAGCCCGAGCAGGCAGTCAGCAAGGGTAACAGCGATACCCGGACAGGCCAGCGCCGCCCGCACGACGAACGATTTCTCGGTGACCCCAGTCAGGTACCCGGTCCCGGGCTCGACCGCGTTCAACTCGGCGGCCGCCACGTCGAGGCGAATGTACGTGCGGCCATTCCGCACCACGGTGAATTTCCGGTCACCGATCCACAGCGAGTTGCCGACCAGTTCATCCCGTTCGTAAACCGCGAATGGATCGACGATCGTCGCCCCGCCGCCCGGGGCGGTTTCGATGGCCTCGACCGCACCGTAGCGGACACCAGTACACCACAGGGCGAGGTGCCGGACGGTCACCTGGGTGTGGGCCGCGACGAGGATCAGCAGAACAAGGGCGGCAAGCCAGGACGGCAGGCTGGAAGAAGTCACAGGTTTTTCAGTGTTCACATGCTTGTCCATCGATACCCCGGCCCGTGACGAGGCCCCAGTTACGATTGGAATTCGAGCACATCCCAATCCTGAAAGTAGTGAAAGTCACACTTCGACAGGTGTGCCGTTGAACTCAACTCGCGCCCCTCGGGCAGATAGATCGAGTAATCGTAGCGCGACAGATGGAACCGCCAGCGGTCTCCCGGTGCAGGGGGGCCATCGACCGTCGGCAGGCTGGCAAACGGCACGGCGATTTCGAGCTGCCAGAACTCGTCCTCGACATCGAGGTCGTTGATCGCCCCCTCGACATGGATACCGACGCCGAGGTCCTGGCAATCCCACTGCTGCCAGCGGATCATACTGGCCCCGCCCGCTTGGTACGGTGGCCGGTTACAGGCATCGTACACCGTACCAAGCGCGTTGATCTCGAAGTTGTAATAGACGCCGCTGGCCTCGTCGGGCATGAAAAACAACTCGAGCACGTCCTCGTGGCAGGTCGGGCAGTCGTGCTCCGTCTGGTAACTCCAGACATCACGGTCACGGGCATGAAACCCGGCGTACAGAAAATTGTCGTCCCAGAGCATTCGGCCGTCAGTTCTGCTGATCACCGGCGCCCCGGATACCGGCACGAAAAATTCGAGAACTTCCGCCGCCGCCCAACCCGGCTCATCGAGGTGGCCGTCGGCAATCACGGGGTCACTGGTGTATGTGCATCGGCGTGTTTCGGGCATCTGGACTTCCTGGTTGAGGTAATAAGCGAGTTGTGTCGACAGTATTGACGCCGCAAACCGTACGGTTGTTCCGACCCCGATGCAACCCCATTTGATGTCGCCACGATGCGCTTGAAAGCTCTTTGGCCGGCCATTACGTTCCCGGCATGAGTTCTCCGGAGCACAGCAGCGGTGTGTTCAGCCCGGGCGCCGAATGGATCTGGGACAGCGGCAATCCGCACCAATACTGCTACTACGCCGAGGCGCAGCGGCACTTTGAGATTGACCCGGAACAGTGGAAAAGCGTTCACCGCGCCGGCAATTGCCGCCTGCTGATAACGGCCGAGGCCGGCTACATGGCCCGGCTGAACGGCCGGGTTGTCGGCCACGGCCCGGCCAAGTCCGCTGCCGGTCGACGTTCGGTCGATACCTGGAGCATCACCGGGCTGCTGCGGACGGGGGTCAATGAACTGCACGTCACCGTGCTGAGTCTCGGCACCGGCACCATCAACGCCTGCGCCGGCGCCGCCGCCTTGATCTTCGAAATGCGGCTGCCGCACGCCACGATCGTCTCCGACGATTCGACAAAAGTACGAACGGATGCGACTCGGAACCGGCGTACGGTGCGACGGCGGCTACTGCCATGCACCGAAGACGTCGATGCCACCGGCCCAGGGCAACCGTGGGTCCCGGCGACAGTTGTAACGCGGTCGGCGGAACTCTACCACCGGCGGGTGCCACTGCCATCACGCGCCGTGGTCGTGCCGACGCGGCTGCTGCGCAACGATTGGGTCACCGTGCCCAACGTGCAGATGAGCTTTCGCACCCAACCGTACCTCGCGGCTGAAGATAATTTTGCCCTGATCGTCACCGAAGTCGTCTCGGCCCGGGAGCAACAGGTCGAATTGCTGCCGTCACTGGGTGCGGTCGACTGGTACCTCGACGGCGGCAAGGTCTGCCACACCACGGACAATCGACGGGATAAGGACAGCGGCGGCACCATAAGCCTGCGTGCCGGCAAGAACCGCCTCGTCGGCCTGACCCGAAAATCGCTGCTGACCGATGTCAGTCTCGTCGGCTTCGCCGCGGCCGCAATTGAGTGGCAGAATCCGTTCGGCGACGGCTGCTTCCAGATGGTGCCCATAAGCCCCCACAAAGCTGCGAACTTCGCAGCGACGATGCCGGAGATTGATTGGAAGAAGCAGTCGATGCCGTCCATGGACCGGCGCGACAGCATGCCGTGGGGCAATGTTCAGGATGTCGTTGCGTACTCCAGGCATCTCCACCAGATACCTGTTGATGCGGATCGCCTCAGCGGTTTCGGCTCGGGCGGCGAAGGCGTCGAACTGGCCGGCGCCGGCGAGGGGGACGGGTCGAGGTATATCTTCGATTTAGGCACCGTCTGTTACGGCTGGCTGGCCTTCGACGTTGAAGGGAAAGCCGGCAGCGTTATGCACCTGGCTTTTCTTGAAGCGGCAAGCGAGGATGTGCCGTTGCAGTTACAATGGCTCGACGGCTGCAGCAACGGGCTTACCTACCGGCTGACGGATGGCTTCCAGCAGTTCGAGAGCTTCTTCGCGTACGGCGTGAGATACATCGCGATCGTTCACGTCGGGCCGGAGTCCGCGAAACTGCAGAACCTGCAATTGCACCGCGCCAATTGCGGCGCCCTCTCGCGAGCTTCGCTGCGCTGCTCCGATGCGCTGTTGACGGATATCTTTGACCTCGGCGTGCACACTGCCGTCGCGGGCAGCGACGATACGCTGATCAACTGCCCGACACGGGAGCAGGCGAACTGGGCTTTCGACGGACGTGCCGCGGCATACGCGCACTCGCTTTCCTGCACCAGCAGCGCGGTCGTTGCCAACAGCATCCTGCTCTTCGCAGAGGACCCGGAAACCGCGGACGTGCCGCCGGCGGTCTACCCGTCGGCAGATTTGTGCATGATCCCCATGCACGCCTTTCACTGGGTCATGTGGTGCTGGGATTACTATCTCCAGACTGCTGACAAGAGTTTTATTGCGCCGGTAATGCCGCGCATCGCCGCCACCATCGAGGCATGCTGCAGACGGCTCAACGACGACCATCTGCTGGAATGGCCGGATGCCTGGCACTGCATCGACAGCGGCCCCGGGCGCGACGACGACCATGCCATCAACGCGGCCGAACAGGCCGGGTTCGGCGGCGCCCTCGAGGCGGCCATTCAACTGGCCGACGCCGCCGACGCCTGGGACAACGACATGCAGGATTGGCAGCAGGTCCAGGCGCAGTTGGCCATCGCAGTTGATACACTGTTCTGGGACGAGGAAAAGGGTGCCTACGCCGACAGCATTCACCTGGACGGCACACGGTCGGCGGTGACCAGTCAAACGACCAATGCGATGATTTGTCGCTATGGCATGGCCAGCCGTGTACGGCGCGACCTGCTGTACGATAGCATCAAGGATCACAGCCCGGCACTGCTGCCATGCGGGAACCCGGCCGGCCTGTACTATGTGCTGGAATTCCTCGACATGATGGGCGACGGCGTTTCGATCCTGCGCATCGTCCGTAACTATTGGGGGGACATGGTGCATTCGGGAGACAGCACGATCTGGCAGTCGCTGCCGCATCACAGTCATCCGCCGCAACCGTGTCGGTGCCACACGTTCAACACCTACATCAGCAGATACCTCACGCGCTACCTGCTTGGGATCGAACGCCTGGCCCCCGGCTATGCCGAATTTCGTATCGCCCCGGACGCACCGGGCATCAACTGGTGTCGCGGTTCGGTGTCGACGGTGGCCGGCCCGATCCATGTGCACTGGAGGCAGACAGACATGGCAATCGAGATAAATGTCGAGCACCCGGCATCGCTCAAGCGCGTGAAAAGCTGCGAGGGGGATCCAGAGGTGCCTGTCGAGATGTAACCCATGCCGCTTGAAAGCAGAGATTACATGCGCGATGGCCGGCCGCCTTCGAGCCTTGATTCTCCCGGCATCGGTGGGCCGAGCGCGGTTGTTCCGATCATCATTGCCAATGCCGTGGTTTTTTTATTGCAGATCCTGGCAAATGGCGAGCTGGGTTCACTGTTCGGGATTTCATCTGCGACATCGTGGCAGGCCTGGCGTGTCGTGACCCACCTGTTCACTCACGACAGTTTCTTGATGCTGCTGCTGAACATGTGGATATTTTGGACCCTCGGCCGTCCCCTGGAGCGCCGGCTCGGGGTTGGCAAACTGCTCATTGTATACGCAACTGGCGGCCTGACCGGCATGGTTTGCGGGATGGTCGTTGGCCATGGCGGTTCGATGCTGGTAGGGGCCGGGGGTGCCGTGGGCGGCGTCGTGGTTGCGGCGGCGGTCGTCGAGGCGACGGCCACCGTACAGCTTCCGTCGCTCACTTTGCCGATACGATCGTTCGTTGCCGTCGTCTGCGTTGTCGAATTTTTCATCTGTGTCATGATCGACGGATTCAGCCAGCTCGCCCAGTTTCTCGGTGGCGCTGTCGGCGGCTTTGCTGGACTGCGCTGGATCGGGACATTTCCAGGACGGCGGAGACGGGCCGCCCGCAACGAGCCGATCCGGACCGGGGCCGATCCGGCGGCCGACGACGACCTCGATCCGATCCTCGACAAAATCGGCAGAACCGGGATCGACAGCCTCACAGCCGAAGAGCGTTCGACCCTTGAGGAAGCCCGAAACAGGCTTATGAAATAGGCTTTGCCACGGTCGTGATTGTCGCGGGGTGGCCGCTATTTTTCCTGCGAAAAAATGCCGGCGGCGGGCTGCTCCATCACAGCCGAATGCCGAATTCCGCGGCCTGGCGCACAACGTCGCTGCCGGCACCGACGAATGCCGCCGCAGCGGCGTCGTCCGCGACCGGGCGGCGGCGAAAGGTCCTCAGGAAGGTGACGGCATCTACAGTCAAGGCACCGGCATCCCGAATGGTCGACAGATGGCTGTCCGCGAACGCCGCGGGCAGTTCGGTGTAGGCTGTGGCGGCGCACATGACCATCAAGGCGATGGCGGCCTGATCGACCGCCTCGCGGATCGGCGCGACGGCCTCCATGGGGAAACCGCCGTCGGTCAACAGCCCGGCCATGGCGGCTTTGCGCCGGGCGGCTTCCAGGAGCGGCGCCGCCAGGTGATGGCGGCGGTCGCGATCGGTTGGCTGCGGGTTGCCGAAGCCGTCGGCGCGATAAAGCTCGCGGAGGCCGCTGTCGGGCATCGTGATGAGGTTGCTCTCCGCGAGTTGGCGCAGGGATTCGTAAGCGGTCGCATCGATCACGTGAATCCGGCCGGCGGCGCGGTCGGCATGGGTTTCGACGTAGAGGCGCATGATCTCCGGGCGGGCTGCCTCGGCGTCGTCTTCGACGACGACCAGGGCTGTTTCAATGCCCGCCCCGGCGACCTTTGCACGGCATAGGCGCAGGCGCTCCCCGAAAGACACCGCGAGCGCCTCGCAAAACGACTGGACGGCCCCCGCGGCGGCCGGGGAGTCGGCGATTTCGGCGGGTTCCGCCGGCGACTGTGGGGAGGCGAACTGCCGGAGGCGCTCCATGAACTGGTCGCGGCCCGCGAAAAGATCGGGTTGCACGCCATCCGCACTGCCGTCATGCCTCGCGTTGAGCAGGCGATGTTCAACGGTGCGCTCGGCAACGAGGTGGACAATGCCGACGGGGCCGGCGGCGTTGCCCGACACGGCGGCGATGCGACGATCGAGGCGCGCCGTGTCCCAGGGCAGATCGAGATTGACGAGCATGTCGGCATTGTCCAGGCTGACGCCGGCCCCGTCGGCGTCAGCCAGCAGCAGCAGCCGGCAGGCCGGTGACGTATGAAATTGCTTGAGCGCTTCGTCGCGCTCAGTGCCGCCGAGGCAGGCGGCGCACTCGATGGCGTTGGCGTCGAGGCGTTCCCGCAACTGTTCGAGCAGTTGCGGCCACTCGGAACAGACGACGACTTTGCGTTCGGCGTTGTTGTCCCAGGTGTCACTGAGAATGCGCAGCAGCTCGTCGAGCTTGGGCGCCTCGTTGACATTCGGGTCGACCAGCGCCGCACTGCTGCAGACCATGCGCATGCTGTCGAGCAGGGTTTGGGTTTGGGCTTGATGGCGCTTGTCAGCATTTTCGGCCGGCTGGTCGAGGATGCGGCAGAGTTGCTGTTCACAGTCGTTGTAGCGGCGCTTCTGCCAGTCGAGCATTTCGACAAAGTATGTATTCTCGATTTGCCGCGGAAGCTGTTCGTGGACGTCTGAGCCCTGGCGCCGCAGCATGACCGGCTGCAGGCGCCGGAAGAGATCGGTGAGGTTGGTGAGGCCGACGGGACGGCCGCGGTCGTCGAGCTGGTAGAAGTCGCGGTTGAAACGGAAGAGGCTGCCGAAGATGTGCGGGTCGATGAATTCGACGACGGAATAGATTTCGTCGATGCGGTTTTCGAAGGCGGTGCCGGTGAGGAGGAAGGCGAATTCGGTGTCGATCCGCTTGATGGCGCGGGCGGTTTTGTTGCGCCAGTTCTTGATGCGTTGGGCTTCATCGAGGATGAGCAAATCGGGTGCGAGGATCGTGGCGATTTCCGGTTCGTCGCGGGCGATCTGGCCGTAGGACATGATCACGAAAAACTCGGTACAATCGCGGTACATTTCGAGTCGTGCCTGGCGTCGCCCATGCACGGTGCGGCACGGCAGGTCGGTGAATTTCCGGATCTGTTGTTCCCAGTCGGTTTTCAGCGCCTCGGGACAGGCGATGAGGACGCGCTGAACGTCCCAGAGCTGGCGCAGGACCTTGGCGGCGGCGATGGCCTGAACGGACTTGCCGAGGCCCATTTCGTCAGCCAGCATGGCGCGGCCGCCGAACGCCAGGTGCAGCATGCCGTCGACCTGGAAGTCATACATTGGGAAGCGCAGGAAATTGCCGGCCTGCTGCTGCCTGAACCCCTCGGCGAATTCCTTGCGGGACTGCTGCAGGCGTCGGCGCCGTTCCACCGCGGAGGCAAGATGGTAAATGGCGCTGGAAACACGAACCTGGGCGGCGATGCCGGGTTCGGCGTTGCGGAACTCACGGAGGAAGACGGGCAACGTCGCCTCCCACGGGCTCCGCAGCTGGTGTCGGGCGTCGACGAACCGGCTGATCCAGGACCTGCTTGCCTCGCCGGCGCTGTCCGGAATAAGGACCATGGGCTGTCGTTGCGGCTGCTGGACACAGAGTTCGAGGCAGGAGGAGACGCCGCCGTTTTTCAGGGCGGCGCGACCGGCCTTGGTGCGGCGCAGGTCGAGCAGGACTTTCTCGACGTGTTTGCAGGTGCCCAGTCCGTTCTTGTCGAAGTCGGGGCAGGCACACGTATTCACGTCGTCGACCAGTGAGCGGATCTCGACGTCGTACATCTGCGGGACGTCGGCTTCGTCGGCGGTGGCGACCGTGAAGACGGAGAAGACCGGCTCACCGGGGGACTTGTTGGTGACCTTCATGGCTTCGGTCAACGCCCGGTTGCGCCGGACACCGCGTTCCTGCTCATCGGAGGTGCGCCAACTCTGGTTTGTCGTGGTCATGGCGTAAACTAATCACTATCGAGGCGGGCACAACATCTTGCCCGTGCAGTTCGCCTCGTCGATATTGCAATCGCGCCGGAGCATCTGATAGTATTGTCGGCAACCTGTACAACGGAACGGAGATTCTCCAATGCGCTGGGAAAACCTGACGATGCCGGACTTCGCACGGGCCGTCACCGACTGTGACGGCGTAGGCATTATCCCGGTCGGGGTACTCGAGCCCCATTCAACGCACATGCCGCTGGGCACCGACATGTTCGAAGCCCATTCGGTCGCCTGCAAGGCTGCGGAACGGGAGCCGGCGCTGGTCTTTCCACAATACTGCTGGGGCACCAACCACGAGGCGATGCACCTGCCGGGGTCGCTGGTGATCAAGCGGGAGCTGATATTTGCCCTGCTGGAGAACGTCTGCGAGGAAATGAGGCGGCACGGGTTCAAGAAGATCATCCTGCTGAGTGGCCATGGCGGCAACCAGGCCTTCCTGGCGTTATTCGTGCAGACTCACCTGGAAACGCCCAAGGACTACTGCGTCTACTACGGCAGGATCCCGCACTGGCGCGACGGCGAAGTGCTGATGGAGACGGATAACCTGGGACATGCCTGCGAGGCGGAAACCAGCACCGCCCTCTACCTCCATCCCGAGCTGGTGAAAATGGAGGCACTGCCCGCCGAACCGGCACCGCCGGACACGCGCGGCGACGCGGTCCGCGATGCTTATGCCCGTGCCCCGATAAACTGGTATTCGCAATACCCCCGCATGTACGTCGGCGACGGTCATCCGGGCACCGCCGAAAAAGGCAAGATCCTGGTCGAGCGTCGGGTCGATGACCTGGTGGAGTTGATTCGGGTAATCAAGGCGGACGAGGCAACCGGCGTGATGATGCGCGAGTTTCAGGATGCGGCGTTGCGGCCTGTAAATCCGTGGCGTTCGAGGTTCGGGTCACAGACAACATCATGGTGCCGATGCGCGACGGTGTCGAGCTGGCGGCCGACCTGTACCGGCCGGCGCAAGCGGCTGCGATAGTTGAGGAGCCGCTGCCGGTACTGCTGTTCCGGACCCCGTACAACAAGGTCGATTTCGAGCGCAACCAAAACTACGGCAACTATTTTGGCCGGCACGGGTACATCGTGGTGATGCAGGACTGCCGCGGTTGCTTCCGGTCCGGCGGCGAGGTCAACTTCCTGATTCCCGAAGCCGAGGACGGCTACGACACGCTGGAGTGGATCGACGCACAGCCCTGGTCGAACGGAAAAGTCGGCTCGTTCGGCACCTCATGGTCCGGATGGACCCAGACAGCGATGGCGGCGTTGGGTCCGGGGAACCTGGCAGCGATGATTCCGAACATGAGCGGGGCGGACGCCTACTCGAGTTCAGTCCGTCACAACGGTGCTTTGGAACTGCGGTTCCTGGCGTGGGCCTTCTGGCACTCCGCCGGCAATACCCAGGCGGCATTGAAAGCCGACCCGGCAGTGGACGCCGGTCTGAATGCCGGGCCGGTCCGCTTCAGCGACTGGCTCACGCGATTGCCTATGCGCCGCGGCCAGACGCAGTTGAAACTGGTGCCGGCATATGAGAAGTGGGCCTTCGACATTGTGACGCGGGCCGATTATGACAAAGACTACTGGGGCCATCCGAGCATGGCACCCAAGCTGTTTTGGGATCGTTTTCCCGATATCCCGACGCTGCTGGTGGGCGGCTGGTACGATTCGTACACGCGCGCCACGTTCGAGAACTATTGCGGCCTGTCCGCCGGCAAGTCATGTGTGAAGGTGTTGGTCGGCCCGTGGACCCATGGCGACACGACCACCGAAGAATCATTTTCCGGCGACGTCGAATTCGGTCCCGATTCCACACTGGACAGCTTCCGCGGGCTCAATCACCGTTGGTTCGACGCGGCCCTGAAAGGCGACGGGTCGGCGATCGCGGACCAACCGCCGGTGCGCATTTTCGTGATGGGCGGCGGCAATGGGCATCGCACCCCTGCCGGTCGGTTGCTTCATGGCGGCAGATGGCGCGACGAAGAGACGTGGCCGTTGCCGCGCACGGCATACACGGATTTTTACCTGCACGGCGACGGGAGATTGACCAAGGAACCTCCGTCATGCGAAAGCGCCGGCACGACGTACAGCTTCGATCCGGCGCATCCGGTACCGTCCATCGGCGGCAACGTGTCGTCGCTCAACCAGCTCGGCCCGTTGCCGGCGGGCATCACAGATCCGGGCCTGGCGACGTACGCATCGCGCGCCGAGGACCTGATGCAGGCGGGCGGCTTCGACCAGGTCGAGAACCGCGACTGTTTCGGCTGCCGGCGGCCATACCTGCCGCTCGGCTCGCGTCCGGATGTGCTGGTCTTCGAAACCGCGACACTGACGGAAGACGTCGAAGTGACCGGACCCGTTTCAGTGACCCTGTGGGTTGCCACCAGCGCGGTCGATACCGATTTCACCGCCAAGTTGATCGACGTCTATCCGCCGAATCCATCGTATCCGCACGGCTATGCGTTGAATCTGACTGACAGCATCCAGCGACTGCGTTACCGTGACGGGCGTGAGCACGGCGAACTGGTTGGGTCAGGCGAAGTCGTGAAGGTGACGTTCCCGCTGTACCCAACGAGCAATCTGTTCGTCGCCGGCCATCGCATCCGGGTCGACATTTCGAGTTCCAACTTTCCGCGGTTCGACGTCAACCCGAACACCGGCGAAGCAATCGGCTGCGAGCGTCGCCGCGTCGTGGCAGACAACACGGTATTTCACGACCGGCAACGGCGGTCCGTGATCACCTTGCCGGTGATTCCGTCTACGTGAGGATTACAGGACAGTCGTGAGTCGTTTCAAACGCATCAGGCAAATGCCGGGCTGGGCAACCGGCGTGCTGGCGCTCGGCACCCGGGTGCTCGGCAGTACGCTGCGTCTGGAAGTCGACGATCCCGATGGATTTCTCGAGACCAATCCGCCGGAACCCTGTATCATGTCGATCTGGCACAATCGTCTGCTGTGCATGCCGCCGGTGCTGCCGTTGCATGTCCGGGAGCGCAGCGCAGCGCTGGTGAGCCGGTCACGCGACGGCGGCTATATCTGCGATTTTCTGAAATGCTTCGGGATCGGCTCGATCCGCGGCTCGAGTAGTCGCGGCGGCGCCGAATCTCTGCGAGACATGCGGCGGTTCTTGACCGACGGCGGCGTGCTGGGGTTGACGCCCGACGGGCCGCGCGGGCCACGCTACGAAGTGCAGGACGGCATCTGCTGGCTGGCCAGCCGGGCGCAGGTGCCGATTCGTCCAGTCACGATGAACAGCCGCACTCACTGGGAACTGAACAACTGGGACGGGACGCAGATCCCGAAGCCATTCAGTCGCGCCCGCCTGGTAATCGGCAAACCGATCCGCATCGCACCGGAACTGGACAACGACAGCCTGGCCGGCTGCAAGCAATTGGTCAAGGAAAAAATGGCTGAAACCACGGCGTGGGATCAGGCCTGACCGGCGCCGGGCCCACCGTCGGCAGGCGGATGCAGTTGGCCGCCCTCGAGGATAAGGACCTGATCGGCGCGAACGGTGAGTGACATGTCGTGGGTGACCATGACGATGGTCTTGCCGTCGTTGTCGCGCAGGCCGGCGAGAATGCGAATGATCTCCGCCGACGTGTCCGGGTCGAGATTGCCGGTGGGTTCGTCTGCCAGGATGATGTCGGGGTCATTCATCAGCGCCCGGGCGATCGCGATGCGCTGCTGTTCACCACCGGAAAGTTCGGCCGGAAAATGGTCGGCGCGGTCCTGCAGATCGACCTGTGTGAGAAGATCGAGGGCGCGCGTCGTCGCGGCGCGTTTCGAATTGCCGACGAGGCGGCTGGCAAGCGCGACATTTTCCAGGGCGGTGAGTCCGGGCATCAACTGGTAGGATTGGAAGACGAAGCCGATGTGCTTCTGCCTGAACACGGCGCTGCGGTCGGCGCGCATGTCTGAAACTGTCTGCCCGAGGCAAACGACCTTTCCGCCGTCCGGGCTGTCGAGAGCCCCGGCGAGATGCAGCAGCGTGCTCTTGCCGCAACCGGACTTGCCGTTGACCGCGACCCACGAGCCGGATTCAACGGCGAGCTCGGCGCCGAGCAGCACGTCGATGACATGCGTTTTGAGATTGTAGCGCTTGGCCAGCGAAATAAGTTGGAGGGCGGGTTCGGGCATTTCAGGAATCGTGTTGCAGGGCTCGGGTGGGCTGCAGACTAACTGCGTAGATCGCCGGTATAAGTGCGCCGAGCACACAGATCACGAACGAGATGGCGTCGATGACGATGATGTCCCCCTTGCTGATATGCGCCGGGATGACCGTGAGCATGTACAGTTCCGGCGGGAACACGGAGATATTGAAGGCCCACTCGATTAATTCCTGGAGCTGGCCGCGATAGTTGACGACCAAAAGGCCGACGGCGGTGCCGAGCCCGACACCTGCCAACCCAACGATGGCGCCCTGCAGGAGGAAGACCGACAGGATCGTCCGCTGCGTCGCCCCCAGCGCCTTGAGCACGCCGATCTCGCGGGTTTTCTGAATGACGATGGTGATCAGCGTCGCGGCGATGCTGAACGACGAGACGATGACGATGAAAACCAGCACGAAAAACTGCAGATTCTTCTCCACCGCCAGGGCACGGAAAAACTCGGCGTTCTTCTCCATCCAGGTGACCGCCGCGAGGCCGCCGAAGCCGCCGTCCTCGCCAATCGTTTGGCGCACCTCGTGGACCCGTTCCGGATCGTCGGTCCAGATCTTGATGACCGTCGCATCACCCCACTCGGAGCGGAAGATCTCGTTTGCCTTGTCGATGTGAGTGACGATGATCTCGTTGTCATACAGGTGCATGCCGATGGAATAGATGCCGGCAACGGTGAGTTCCTCGGGGGAATAGACCTTGCCGGGGTCCTCGATGACGATTTCATTGTCTTCGTCAAACTTGATCCACTCACGCAGGGCGCCGGTCGGGTGCACGATGATCTTGTCGCCGATCAGGAGATTGAAATCCATGGCCAGGAAATTGCCGATCAGCACCTCGTCTTCGGCGATCCCGTACCTGCCCCTGATGATGTTCTCCTTGAGTTTGGAGACCTGCTGCTCGGCGGCCGGGTCGATGCCGCGGATCATCTTCGCTGCGAGGCGGCGCCTGGTCTGGACAAAGGCGGGGCCATTGGCTTCGGGGGCAGCCTTGAATCCGAGGGCGCGAAGCCGCTCGATGAACTTGTCGGCGTCGTGAATCGGTTTTTCGTCGGGCATCATCAGTTCGAGATGCGCCTGGAACCGGAACATGGCTTCGCGATAGTCACGGCTGAAGCCGGCCATGACCGCGATCACGACGATCAGGACGGCAACGCCGACAATCGGCCCCAGGACCGCGAGCAAAGGAATGAACCATGAAATGAACGTGCCCTTCGGCTTGAGATAGCGCCAGGCAAGGAAAAGGCTCGTCGTGTTGATCATCGCGGATGAAGCCGGCAGCCGACAGAGTGTCGAGTCCTGTGTTGTTCGGCGATCCGTGTGGTTTCCGGATCACTGGTGGTACAGACGCCGGTGATAATAGTTGAGCGCCGGACGAATACAAGAATCTGCCGCAGTTTGTCTGCCCGAGGTTCCGTGGTATACTTGCGACCTTCACAATATCTTTCCTTTCCAATTGACTGTCTGGGAGTGACACCATGGCCTTTCGCTACACCGGGTTTGCAGACGAAGCTTCGAAAAGTATCGATGGTCAGATAGCCGCGACACAGGCGGCGGGCTGGCGCAGCATCGAGCTGCGGCTCGTCGGTGACGGGCACTACAGCGCCCTGTCGGACGCTGACTTTGACGCTGCCATGCAGCGCCTCGGCGAGGCCGGCATCGAAATCGCCGGCTTCGGCGGCGCCATCGCCAACTGGGCGCGGCCGATCACGACGGACTTCCAGGTCGACCTGGATGAACTGCACGCCACCATCCCGCGCATGGCGAAGCAGGGAGTCAAGCTGTTGCGCATCATGTCGTACCCGCAACCGAACGACAACCCATGGCCCGAGGCCGACTGGAAAGCGGAAGTGTTCCGCCGGCTGCGCGAACTGGCGGCGATCGCCGAGGACGGCGGCATTCTGCTGGCCCATGAGAACTGCAACGGCTACGGCGGCGGCGGCCCCGAACAGACGATGGAGATGCTCGAGGCCGTCAACAGCCCGGCGCTGACGCTGATCTTCGACACCGGCAACAACTCCCTGCACGATGGCGACAACGAGGCAACCTGGCGGTTCTGGGAAGGGTGCAAGGATCATGTCACCCACATCCACATCAAGTCCGCCCGCCCGGGTGGCGACGGCAAATGGGTCACCTGCTATCCCGACGATGACCCCGTGCAGGCCCGCATCCTGGCCGACCTGCAGGCCCGCGGCTATGACGGCTGGATCTCTATTGAACCGCACCTGGTGGCGCAGATTCACGCCGGTATCGACGTCGTCGATGAAGCCGTGGCAACGGATGTCTATGTCGAATACGCCCGTCGCGTCGAAGCGATCGTCGACCAGCTGTGAGCCGCCAGAAAATTCTGATCACCGGCGTCGCCGGCTTCATCGGCGCCAATCTTGCACCGCGCCTGCTCGATGCCGGCTACAGCGTTGTTGGTGTCGACAATCTGTCGTACGGCTCGCGCCGCAATATGCGCCAGTTCATCGGCCATCGCGCTTTCAACTTTATCAAGGCCGACATTCGCGATCAAGCCGCCATGGAAACGGCGATGCAGGGGGTCTCGCAGATGGTCCACCTGGCGGCCTTCAAGATTCCCCGTTACAGCGACGCGCTTGACACCCTGCTGGTCAATGGCCAGGGCAGCCACTGCCTCATGGAGCTGGCCCGACGCAACCAGGTCCGCATAATCGCCGCGTCGACCGCCGACGTCTACGGCAAGAACCCGGACGTGCCATTCACCGAAGACAGCAACGCCGTGCTCGGCAGCAGCCACGTCCGGCGCTGGGCATATGCCGTGTCCAAGCTCTACGAAGAGCACCTGCTGCTCGCCTATCACGAGCGTTATAACCTGCCGGTCGTCATCCTGCGTTTTTTCGGGGGTTACGGGCCGCACATGAATCTGAGCTGGTGGGGCGGCCCGGTCCCGGTGTTCCTGAAAGCGGCGATGAATCGCACGCCAATCCCGGTGCACGGCGACGGCACCCAGACCCGCAGCTTCACCTACGTCACCGATTATATCGATCCGATCGTGACGCTCCTGGACAAGCCGGAGATCGACGGCGAGATCTTGAACATCGGCAGCACCGAGGAGGTGACGATCCGCGAACTTGCAGCGGCAGTGTGGTCGACCGTTCAGGACGATCAGCCGCAGATCGACCTGGTTCCGTACGACTCATTCGGCCGCTACGAGGATTGCATGCGGCGGCAGCCGGACATTTCACACGCCCGCGAGCTGCTCGGGTACAAGCCCCGCGTCGATCTCCGGGACGGCCTGAAGCGGACCGTCGAGAGCGTGGCCACGCAAATCCCCACCACTGTTGCCCACGGTACAGACACCGAACCGGGGTGCCGCGAGACGCGATTGTTCTTCCTGATCCCGGTGTACAATGAGGCCGCCAACCTCCGGCGGCTGATCCGCCAGGTCACCGGCTGTGCCGAAAACTTGTCGACTGTGCCGCCGCAGTTCGTTTTCGTCAATGACGGCAGTACCGACGACACCTGCGCGGTGCTCGACGAGATGGCAAAGATGTTTCCCATCACCGTGCTGGATCACGCTACGAATGCCGGGGTGAGCGCCGCCTTCAACACCGGCTTCAACCACCTGCTGACCCATTGCGACACTGCTGATGTGATCGTGACCCTGGAAGGGGACAACACGAGCGATCCCGGCATCCTGAAGGAAATGATTGATGGGATCCGCCAGGGCGCGGACGTGGTGCTGGCCTCGTGCCACCACCATCGCGGCGGCATTGCCAATGTCACGTGGTGGCGCGTGATCCTCAGCCACGTCGCCAACGGCCTGGCAAAATACGCCTTCAACCTCAACGCCATCGCGACGCTCAGTTCGTTCTACCGAGCCTATCGGGTCAGCAGCCTGCAGGCGGTGCGTGCGGCCTACGGCGAACCGCTGTTGCGCAGCGGCGGTTTCGAATGCATGGTCGAGCTGCTCGCGAAACTCAACTAC
>JASLZG010000058.1 GCA_030754995.1 Lentisphaeria bacterium | reverse complement strand
GCACCGCGGTATTCCGTAGCCTCCTTGTAGGCGGCATAGACTTTGTCGGGATCGTGGCCGCCGCGGCGGATCGAGCGAATTTGCTCGTCGGTGAGCTGCCGTGACATTTCCATCAACCGCGGGTCGACACCGAAGAAATGCTCGCGCTGATACTCGCCGCTGGAAACGCTGTATTTCTGATACTGGCCATCGACGATTTCGCCCATGCGCTGTACCAGCAGCCCGTCCCGATCCTGCGCCAGCAAGGGGTCCCAGTCGCTGCCCCAGATGACCTTGATGACGTTCCAGCCGGCGCCGCGGAAGACGGTTTCCAGTTCCTGGATGATCTTGCCGTTGCCGCGCACCGGCCCGTCGAGCCGCTGCAGATTGCAGTTGATCACGAAGATCAGATTGTCGAGCTGCTCGCGGGCCGCCAGTGAGATGGCGCCGAGCGATTCGGGTTCGTCCATCTCGCCGTCACCGATGTAGG
This sequence comes from Lentisphaeria bacterium, assembly GCA_030754995.1. Classification (GTDB taxonomy): domain Bacteria; phylum Verrucomicrobiota; class Lentisphaeria; order JABSQK01; family CAJWLW01; genus CAJWLW01. Next base: position 19,054 of record JASLZG010000058.1, on the reverse strand, counting down.
CGTACACCTTCGCATCCGTCGGTTCCTTGAGCCCACGGTCCTCGAGGTAACGGTTGAAGCGGGCCTGATAGATTGCCATGATCGGACTCAGGCCCATGGACGCGGTGGGGAACTGCCAGAATTCAGGCATCAGCCGCGGATGTGGATAGGATGGCAGGCCGCCACCGGGCTGCAGCTCGCGACGGAAATTGATCAGGTCCTGCTCGGTCAGCCGCCCCTCAAGAAAAGCGCGTGCGTAGATGCCCGGCGACGTGTGCGGCTGGAACAGGATGTGGTCGCCCTCGAAGGTGTCACTGTGGCCGCGGATGAAATGGTGGAGGACAACCTCGTACAGCGTTGCTGCCGAGGCGTAGGTGGCGATGTGCCCGCCGATCGTGTCGTCCGGGAGGTTGGCGCGCACGACCATGATGATCGCGTTCCAGCGAATCATATTGGTGATCCGCTGCTCGATGTCATGGCTGCCGGGGTAGGGCGGCTGCTCCGCCGCCGGTATGGTATTGATGTACGGCGTGTTCGAGGCGAACGGAATATTGACGCCGTGCTGGCGCGCATGGTCCTGCAGCTGGTCCAGCAGCTCGCGGACGCGTTCGGCCCCGGAGTGCTTCAGTACATAGTCCAGCGAGTCCAGCCACTCCGCAGATTCGATTGCGTTTATGTCGTTCGCACCGTTCATGTCGCAGACAGCCCAGTGGCCGGTTGAAATCCTGGCATTCTTCCGTAATCCTGTGAATATACCGGCAAAAAGCCGAGATGGTATGCGGGGGCATGGTGACGGGTGGTTACGGCGGACCGTGCCTGCCATGACGGCCGTCAAGAGCGTCCGTGTATCATCGAAGGGGCGCCATGGTCACGGTTGCCCGTGGTCGCCGGCACAGACAACAGTCACCGTGCCCCCCCCCGTCCCGAACGGGCACCTGCCAGATCGACATCTTCGAGGGCGGCAGCAGTGAGGTCCTGACAATGAGAGGTAAGTACAGCCGTAAATCACGGCGGGAAATACGGTGAAGGGAATCGTTGCGCTTATTCTGCCGGGGCCGGCTCCGGCGGGTTGTACGAGTCCACACCTGAGGGCGGCACAAGTTCGCAGCGGCCGGCGTCGATGTCCGCCTGCCATTCAGGCTGGAGCTCGACCCCTTCGCCGAGCAGCAGTTTAGGCATGACCTCGGTGACCGATGTCGGGTTTTCGGTGTCCGCGACCATCCGGTATAGCCAGCGCCGCTTGTCGCCGGAAGTGACACCGGCGTGTTGCAGGAATGACCACGTGGCGGTGTCCTGTCCTGCCAGGCAGATGCGGTCAGGGTAGGGCACCGCTTCGTCGGCGACGATGTTGAGCGCGTCCCAGATCGTCGGGCCGCCGGGGATCGCGGCAGCGGCATTCGTCTGGTCCCAGAGCCGTTTGTAGCGGCGCCGGGCGCCGGTGTTGTAGATCAAGTCGGGACAGGTCGTTTCGGTCTGGCCACGCAGTTTCGCCATTTTGAGCAGGCACTCCTCCTTGAACGCGTGCAGGTCCGGATCGAGATAGCTGCATGCCGTTATGCATACTGCGCCGTTCACCTGCGGATAGTGGAAGGCGACGCGGCAGTTGGTTTTTTCGGCGACCACGGCGTTGTGGTGTCTGTCGCTCCAGATCTGGTTGCCCGGGCCCCAGAATTCGCGGTATCGGGTCATGAACTCGATACGCACGTTGAGGTCGTCCCAGGCCTCCGGCGGGCACAGTTCGTTCGGGTCGCACGGGAAGCAGCAAGTGGGGTCCTCGTCCATGCAGATGGCGCTGGAGGCGCCGCCCTGCTGGAACTGATCGGCCGTGCACCACGGGACGACGGTCGGCTGCCAGTTTCGGTTGGCGCGCGCCTCCGCCTTGCCCAGGTCGCGGTTGTCGCCGGTCGTGACCCCGTCCCGGCCATTCGGGAAAAAGACGTTGGTGCACTGCGGCAGGTTCAAGACCGCCTGCCAGTCCGGCGGGTACTGCGAGTTGAGCCGCTTGTACAGCAGATAGTTCCAGGAATAGTGGAAGGCGGCGCCGATTTCGTCGAGTCCGCAGGCCTCCATTAACCCCTCGCGTTCGCCGATGTGGCGGTCGAGCAGGCCGCGCATCTCCGGGAATTTCGTGTAGTCAGGTTCGCAGGCGAGGCGTTCGCGATCGAAGTCGCGGAGGGCCTCGGACAAATCCCCTTCGAACGTCGGGAAGAGAACGTGTGCGTATTCGAATTGTTGCTGGATACTTCGCTGCAGTTCCGGGGCGTTCAGCCCGCTGGCAGCTTGGCGGCCAAGTTCACGGCCAATCGTGCGTTGGTTCATAGTTGGTCGGTGCCGGCGCCTCGGCCGGGCTGCCTGTGGTTGTGGTTCGAGTTGCCCTGAATATATACCGTGCCGGTTTTTATTTCATCCGGCAGCCGGCTCTTGTTGCGGTGGGAGGCCCGCGCCTGGGCGGCCTCTTGCCGATCAGTTGCGTGGTAATGGGCAGGTGAAACGATCGCGCCCGGCAGTGTGTCAGTGCGTGCGGCCGCCGGCATTGCCCCAAAACATGTCGCTGTTGGTGCCGAGTGTCTGCTTGACCGCCTCGGTCGCCGCGTTCAGTTCGGCGATCAGGCTGTCATCGAGTCGTAAATCCAGGGCCTTGACGTTGCGCAGCACCTGCTCGGGGCGGCGCCCCCCGATGATCACCGAGGAGATCACCGGATTGGCCAGGGTCCAGGCGAGTGCGACGTCCGCCATTGGGAGGCCGGCACCGTCGCAGATGCGGCCAATCTCCCGGTAGGCCGCCCACAGTTCCGCTTCGCATCCGGGTTCGCCGTGGCGTACCATTGAGCGCTCGCAGGAAAAATGGCGGGTGCGCCGGCGCGATTCGGGAATGTCGTCGATGCTGTCCCAGCGTCCGGCGAGAATACCCTGCATCAGCGGCATGTACACCATGATGCCCATCCCCTTTTCCTCGCAAGCCGGAATGATCTCGAGCTCGATGCAGCGGGTCAGCAGGTTGTAGATGAGCTGATTCGACACGGATGTTCCCACGGCGAACCATTCAGCTATATTCTGCGGCCCGTAATTGGACAACGCGACCTCGCGCACCTTGCCTTCATCGACGAACTCCTGCAGCACGGCCCAGGCATCGGCGACCGGGACATCGTAGAACGGCCAATGAATGTGGTACAGGTCGATATGGTCGGTGCCGAGGCGTTTAAGACTGGCTTCGCAGGATTGCCGCAGCAGGTCGGGCCGGCAAAACTGTGGCAGGACCTTGCTGGAGATCAGCACGTCATCGCGGCGTTTGCCCAAGGCTTTGCCGAGCGCTTCCTCCGAGGCGCCCTCACCGTAGCCGGCCGCGGTGTCGAAGAGGTTGATGCCGGCGTCGAAAGCGGCTTGCACAGATGCCTCATCGTCCTCCCACGAACTGTCGCCCCAGTATGTCTTGTCACCAAGCTGCCAGGCACCGTAGGCGAGGGCGGAAACTTCCAGGCCACTGGCGCCGAGTTTACGATATTCCATTCGGGAAAGTCCATGCTGGGGGTTTCAGTTTTGACGCTTCCCGCGGTCGGCGCAGGTTTCAGGGCACTCGGTCGAATTGATCGGATTGGGCGGGCCGGTTTTGCCACTCGCTACGCCCCTGGATCATGAAACTACATCTTCCAGTCTACGGCAGGTTTTGGCGCATCTGGTCGAGCAAAGCTGTCACCCCCTGTGCGAACACCCGCAGGGCGGCGCCATAACCAAAGAGAGTGAAGCCATGCGCCATGAGCTGCGGCAGCATGTCGGGCCTGGGAATATGGATGGCGGCGATTTTTTCATGCCGTTGACAGGCGGCGCCGACGTCGGCGACGACTTTCATCAGGAAGTCAGGATCGGTGTTGCCGGCGTTGCGCATGCTGGTTTCCAGGTCATCGGGGCCGATGTACAAACCGTCGACGCCGTGGGTGGCGGCGATCTCGTCGATTATGGACAGGGCTTCCACCGTTTCGATCTGGATCAGCGTTGCCAGTTGCTGGTTGGCTTCATTGAAGAACGTTGTCTTGTCGGGCGGTATATTGAAGTTCGTGTGTGGCAGCAGCAGGTGGACGCCGCGTTGTCCGAGCGGCGGGTATTTCGTCAGGTCCACGGCGGCCTGGACCTCGGCCATGGTGCGGATCTGCGGCACGATGACGCCTTCACCGCCGCCGTCGAGAATGGCCGCGAAGAGACCGGGACTGCGTAGCGGGACTCGCACCAGCGGGGCCAGGCCGCGGCACCTGCCGACGTCGATCATGCGGGTGACGTCGCTGAGGTCCAGGGCGCCGTGTTCCAGGTCGATCATGAAGAAATCGAACCCGCAGTTCGCCATCGTCGCGACCACCCCGCTGCTGTTCATTTCGGTCATAAACGTGCCGAAGCACGGTGTGCCATTGCGAAGACGTTGACGCAGTTCCCGAATATTTTCCATGGCAGTGCCGGTTGGTCGATTGTGGGGTATTGTGTGCTGGGCAGGTGTTAGGGTAGGGCGCTCCCGGAGAAAATCAAGAACGCGGCGGCGTGGCCGGGGTGCAGTTGTTCCGCGAACGGAACGGTTGCGGAAATCCCTCATAGTGGAGATCGAGATGCAATTGAAAATCGACATGCGAACCTGCCCGACAGACCTGAAGCAGGGGTTGGCTGAGATCGAGGCGATGTTCCCGGGGCGATTTGCCGACACCCAGGCAGCGGTGACCGTGCGGATGTCGCATGATCCCGCCCGCGCCCCGGGACACGCCGTGTCTGTTGATGGCGATGTTGTTTCCGTCACCTACTGCCGCACCGTCGATGCTTTCCGTGCCATCGGCCGGTTGGGCGGTGCGGATGGCGGCGTCGAACCGCACGACGAAATGGCCCGCTTCACGACGCAGGGCGTCATGTTCGATACTTCGCGCAACGCGGTGCTCAATATCGACAGTGCACGGGCGCTGCTGCGACACCTGGCGCTGATGGGTGTCAACATGCTGATGCTCTACACCGAGGACACCTACGAGGTTCCGGACGAGCCGTTCTTCGGTTACCTGCGTGGCAGATACACGGCCGACGAGCTCAAGGGCCTGGACGATTATGCCGCCTTGTTCGGGATCGAGATGATCCCGTGCATCCAGGCCCTGGGCCACCTCGAGCAGATCCTGCAGTGGCCGGTGTACGGGGAGCTGCAGGACAATCGGCGGGTGCTGCTGGCGGACGACGAGAAGACGTACGCGCTGCTGGGCCGGATGATTGCGGCGGCAACGGCGCCGTATCGGTCGAACCGCATCCACATCGGCATGGACGAGGCGCACGGCATCGGCACCGGTCGTTTCAAAGAGTTTTTCGGCGACCAGGAACCGTTCGACATCCTGAACCGACATCTCCGCCGGGTGCGCGACATTTGCACCGGGCTTGACCTGCAGCCGATGATCTGGAGCGACATGTATTTCCGCCTCGGTTCCGCGACCGATGATTACTATGACCTCGAGGCCGAGATTCCCGACCGCGTGCGCGAGGCAATCCCCGACGCCGTCGATTTGGTGTACTGGGACTACTACCATCCGGACCGGCAATTCTACGCGGCCATGATCGATCGCCACCGGGCGCTCGGTGTCGAGCCGCTGATCGCCGGCGGCATCTGGACCTGGGGCCGGTTCTGGGCGCAATTGCCGATTACCCTGGAAAAGACGGCGGCGTGCATGGGGGCGGCCAGGGACAAGGGCGTCAAAGAAGCACTCGTCACCATCTGGGGTGATGACGGGACCGAGTGTGATCTGTTCTCGGCCTTGGCCGGACTGCAGTTTTTCGCCGAACACGGTTACGCCGACGACGTGGACGCGGATGTGCTGCACAGCAATTTTCGCGGCTCCTGCGATGCGGACTTCGCAATGTTTACGGCTGCCAGCGGCCTTGATGCGGTGCCCTGTGTCGAGGAACCTGCCGTCTGCATCACGAACATCAGCAAGATCCTGTTGTGGCAGGATCCGTTCCTGAGTCTCTACGACCCGGTGCTGGCAGGCGTTTCGCTGCGTCAGCATTACGAGGAACTGGCGGCGAAGTTGGCGACGGGCGGTGACTGGTTGAAAATGCCGGCGCAGTTGGCGCGTGCGCTCGCCTTGAAATGCGAGCTCCGCAGGGATCTTGCGGCGGCGTACGCCGCCGGTGACACGACGCGTCTGCGCGCCTTGCTGGACGGCGACGTGGCGGCGCTTGGCGACGCAGTCGACAAGTTGTGGCATTGCCATCGCGATCTCTGGTTCGACCGGTACAAACCGTTCGGCTGGGAAGTCATCGAGGGGCGCTACGGCGGCTTGCGCGCCAGGCTCGAGACGGTCCGGACCCGGCTGGAAGAGTACCTGGCCGGGCGAATCGCGGCAATCCCCGAACTCGAGGTGCAACTGGATCCCGGGTTCCCCGAGGCGGATTCGGCCTGTCTTCCATACTCGAACTACGACCGATTGGTAACCCCGAGCAAAATCAAGTAAACAGGTAATTGCCGTTCGGCCGGACAGTGCCCCCGGTGAAACGATTGTCCTGGGCGCCCGCGATGCGACGGCTGATGACGGCCGGCTACAAAGAAAGACCGTGCAACGTCAAATGAAGATCATCCTAATTCCGGCAGTTGCGCTGTGGCTTGCCTGCACGGGGTGCGGGCACCTCAACCTGGAACAGCCGGCGATCGCCTCGTGGTCGATCGCGGTCACCGAATCGTTGGAGATCGACCGGGGAAGCTGGCCAATTGTCGCCCGCGTCAGGTTGCCGGCCGACATCGATGATCCGCTGTTCGTGCTGCGCCGCCAAGGGCGCCGGGCGCCGGTCGCTCATCAACTGCTTGCTGTGGTCGAGCCGGACGTCACGCGCCGGGCGAATGCATCCGAGGCGGATGACCGACTGGTCGATGTTTGTTTTTTCGCCGACTTGCGTGCCGGCGCCCGGCGTCGCTTTGATCTCGACCTGGTTGCCGAGTCGAGGCAAGCGCCGCCGGGCGCGCCGGCGCTGAAGTATCGTGGCGCGCGGTTCGGAACGACGGTAGACACCGGGCCTGTGGAGTTCGCATTCGATCCGGTGAGCGGCCAGTTGTTGTCGTACGTTCCACAGCAAAACGGCCGGGGCGGCGAGCTGGGGTTTGTCCAGCACCGCCGCATACCGATCCACTGGAACCCGGACGTGTGGGCGCCACCGGCGTCCTGGGGGCATGCCAGCGACTGGAACTCGAGCAATCCCGAACGGACACCTGACTTCAGCGAAAGCCGGGGGCCACTGGCTTATCGGTCAGTACGTCGGGGCCTCATGCCATCTTCCAACGGGACACTGACGGAGATCAGTTACACTGTGTTTGCGGGCATGCCGTTTATTCTCGAGTCGTCGCGCATGGAATTTACCAACGATACCGACGTTCGCGCCGTACGTCATAACGAGCTGGTGTTCAACCGTGGAATCCATACCCATGGCATCTGGCCGGACGCCGCCGGGAAGCCGCAGCTCGGGCGCTTGTTCGATCCGCAGGACCCGAGGAAGATTTATGGGAATATCAAGCTTCTGAAAGCCGACATTCCATGGATCGGCCTGGTACATCCGCGCGAGGGCTACGGGATTGTCATCGTCAACAACTGGTACGGGAGCAGCGCCCCGGAAGGCAGCGCCGGGCCGCATGACGGGGACGCCGTCTACAACCTGTTCGATTACGGTGAGCATGCCGGGGAAAATTTCCACTTCAATTTTTCGTACGTGTGCCGGTCCTTGCTGCCGCCGGTCACGGTTGTGAAAGGCTCCGTATTCGGCGAGCGTTCCGCCTTCCTGACATTTTCCGTCGGGCTCGATGGCGATGGGCGCTACGACCGCCTGCTGCGCTGGACGAAGTTGCTGGGCAACCTGCCGGTCGTGGAAGTCACGGCAAAGTGATATTGTGGATGCCGGCGCGACGCAAGTCGTCGAGCACCCCGGTCCAGGCCGCCTGATGACGGCGGATGTATTCGTCCTGCCCGTCCTTGACGTTCGGGACAAATGATCTTCGCCGCATCGGCTTTCCCCGGTCTACCGCAACTTCATTAGTACAGTGAGTCGGCACCGACCTTCGCCGCCGCCGTCGCCGGCACCTCTTCACGGCTGTCGCGGATTGCGGTGATCGGCGCCGCGATCGCCGGAAAGTGCGCGGTCGAGGACCACCACCGGGTTCCGACAATGGCGATTCTGGGGTGGCCAGCCATTCAGTGCTCCGGGTTCAGATGCGGTAGAGCGCCGCGGCGTTCCCTGAGAACATGGCGTCCTGTTCGTCGCTGGTGAAGTCGGCGATGATCCCGGTGTAGGCGTCGATCAGGACGTCGTACGTGCTGTACAGCTTGTCGACCGGCCAGTTGGTTCCGAAGATACAGCGGTGCGGGCCGAAGACGTCAATACAGGTCAGCACCCATCGGCGGATGCTGTCGATCGTCCAGTCGTTGTCCGCCATGCCGAGGCCGGAGATCTTGCAGATGACATTTTCCGCCTGTGCCACGGTGCGCATGCCGTTTCGCCAGTTCTCGAAGTATTCGTCGTCGCGCCCGGATGGTTCACCGCAGTGATCGAGGACGAGTGGGATGTGCGGGAATTTCCGCGCCAGGTCGTGCGCCTTCGGCATGGCTTGCCAGTCGATCGACAAGCTGGCGACCAGGTCGAACTCGGCCAGCAGCGCGTAGCCGCGATGAAAGTCCGGGTCGACGAGGTAATCGCCTTCCGAGAAGTCGCGGATGCCGCGGGTGCTGGCGTACCGGCAATGCTGCTCGAGTTCCTTGCCGGCATTCGGATTCTTGAGGTCCGTATATCCGACAATCGCCAGCGCAAACCCGGTGCGGTCGGCGGCGGCCTGGATCCAGGCCGTTTCCGTGACCGGGTTTTGCGAGCCGATGGCGGCCTGGAGATGCACCGCCTTGGTGACGTTGGCCTGCCGGGTTTCGGCGATGTAGTCGTCGATCAGGTAGGTGGTGCCCTTCAGTTCCTCGAGCCGTTTGCCGAGCTGCGGATCCTCGCCGTCGGGCATCAGCCAGCAATAGTGCAGGCCCGGCTCGTTGAGGTCCCACAGGTGAAAGTGGCAATCGACAAAATCCCGTTTCATCTCACGCCTCCGGGCGTTGGGTGACCTGGATCATTTCGCTGTCTTTCGGGATTTCCATCGGCATGCTCCCGGCATGATTGGGTTGGCAAGTCGCCCGCGATCATGTGAATCCGCGTATTATAGGTCCGCAACAATACGATCTCCACCCGTCATTTGCAGGTCATGCACGACGTGTAAAGGGCCAAGCCCTCCAGGTCGTGCAAGCTTTGTGGAAGTTTGCGTTTGGGCGTTCAGCCAGTAAAGTTCGGTTCGTCCAAATAACGGCATGCACCGACAATCCGCGTTTTATCAACTGGTGGAAATTTTGTGAAAATTGCTTTTCTCAGAAAAGATGATCAAGACCTGTTCGATTGGATCCCGGTCGAAACGGCGGCAGCCGGCTTCGACTTTGTTGATTGTCAACCCAAGACGCCGCAGGAAATTGCGGATGTGGCGGCCGACGCCGACATCGTCTGGGACATGGGCGGCGTGATGTTTTTCACGGCCGAGATCATGCCGCAACTCGAGCGGTGTGGAGCGATCATCCGCGGCGGCAGCGGCACCGACAACATCCCCGTGGCCGAGGCAACTGCGATGGGCATCATTGTTGCCAACACGCCGGCTGGCCCGGCGCCGGGCGTCGCCGAACACACCATCGGCCTGATCCTGGACATGACCCGCCAGATTAGCAGGAGTGATCGTGAAATCCGTGCCGGCACCTGGAATGCCGATATCCCGATGCCGACACTGGTGCGTGGCAGCACCGTTGGCCTGGTGGGGTTCGGTCATGTTCCACGGGGCGTTGCCACCCACTTGCAGTCATTCGGTGTTGAGCTTCTGGCCCACGATCCGGGGGTCGAGTCGGCGGTCATGGACGAGTTCGATGTTCGTTCAGTTTCGCTCGATGAACTGCTTGTCCAGTCGGATATCGTTTCCTTGCACACGCCACTGCTCGAGACGACGCATCACCTGATCGGTGCGGCCGAGCTGGGGCGAATGAAATCCACCAGCATCCTCATCAATACCGCCCGCGGTCCGGTGGTGGATTCCGTCGCCCTGGCAAAGGCATTGCAGGACGGGACGATCGCCGGCGCTGCTGTCGATGTGCTCGAGGAAGAGCCGGCGGCGGCGGATGATCCGCTCGTGGGCCTGACGAACATTGTCATCACCCCGCACAATGCCGGCCTCCACCCCACTGTGCTGGAAAACTTTTGCCGGCTGGCGCTGCAGACGGCGATTGATCTGTCACAGTACAAGTGGCCCGTGTCCTACGTCAACCCGGAAGTGGTGCCGCGCTGGGATATGGCGGAACGCTGATCGGCATTCTGCGTTCGTCCTCCCTCCCTCTCGGCGGCATCTACGCCGGCCCCGGGTTGATCACTGCGGCCGGTCACCGTCGCTGTCGAAGTCGCCCCGGCATGGCGTGAACCGCCGCGGCCGATGGGGATTACGGAGTTTGCCTGGGGCCGATGTAACACCCCACGTTGATGAGCTAACTTCATCCATGCGAAGCATCATAGCGATAATTCTGATCGGTGGCTTTGCAGTGACCGCGGAGTCGACCGAGTACCGGGTGCCGGAGTTCGATGTCAACGGGGTGGAGGCGTCATACGCGGTGGCGCTGCCGCCGGATTTTGACGTCAGCCGGAAGTGGCCGCTGATCCTGGACTTCCACGGCGCCACCTCGCCGGGCAGCAAAGGGGCCAACCTGACCCGGATCCGTTTGTGGTCGCACTTTGTCGAGCAGGCACCGTACATTGTTGTCGGCATCAACGGCCGCTCCCGTTCATGGGGGACGATCGAGGGGCCACTCGACGATGGGGCGTACGCCCGGCATGTTCTGGATGCGGTGCTGGAAAAGTTTCCGGTGGATCCTGATCGCGTTTACCTGTGCGGCTTCTCTTCCGGTGCGGACTTTCTCTGCAGCTCGGGACTGCAGCTCGAAATGCCGGTCGCCGGAAGCCTGATCGTTTGCCCCGGGCCGGTCCATCGGCTGGCCGTTCGCGCGGATGCACTGCGACGGGTCAAGGCGCACGCCTTTATTTTCGTTGCCGGCGAGGAGGATTACATTGGCAAGATCGGTGCGTGGCAGGGGTTCCTGGCTTTGGAAAAGGCCGGCGGGCGCACGATGTACCGTGAAGTGCAGCGCCTCGGCCACGGGTTCCCGTCGGTAGCGGATTACATCGTGCTGTTCCAGGGATTCGAGCGCCTGGGGGCGCCGGTGACCGAAACGGATTTCCTGAAAAATGTGTCGGAGTCCATCGAGCGCGAAGATTATTTGCTGGTGTCGACCCAGTTGCTGGCATTGGACGGGCCGCTGGCGCAACATCTGGGCGACAGTATCAGGAAGCGTGGCGAGGCGCTGATGGAGCAGGCGCTCCGCATACCGGCTGCCGAATCCGGCCGCGCCTATGAGGCGTGGTGGCGGCTGCGTACGCAGTTCCACCATTTCCCCGGTATCGCCGGGCGTGCCGGGAAGAGGTTGGAGGCGATCGAGCGATCGATGACCAACGCTGAGCTGTACCGGGTGCGCGGCAACTGGTTCGAGAATCGCCGGGTCGCCGCCGGTGGTGAACCGAGTCCGGCTTTCAATCGCCGCGTCAACACGCTGATCAACAAGCTCGGGAACGAACCAGACCGGCAGGCCTCGCGCGATCAAATCCTGGCCATCGGCAAGGCGGCGACGCCGGCGATGCTGAAGCGGATGAAAGACCCGGAGTTCACTGTCCGCTGGGAAATGGTGAACATCCAGGGCTACATGCGCGATGAAGCGGCGATCGAGGCAGTCGTCGAGCGCGTCGTGAACGATCGCGACCCACACGTACGCTGGCGTGCCATGTGGGCGCTGAACCAGTACCCGGACACGACCATGGCACAGGAGCTGGTGCGCGAGTTGAGCAAGTCGACCGACGAGGTGCAGCGCTGGAATGCGTTCGTCGGGATGTCGATGTTCTATATGCCCGAATGCCTGCCGGCGATGCACAAGGGGTTGCGGCATGCCGATTCGTGGCGGCGCTGGGAAGCGATCAATGCGCTGGCGCGAGTGAACGACGAGAGCTCGGCGGCAGGCCTGCGAGGCGTGCTGGCGTCCTCCGAAAAGCGGCACCGGCGCGAAGCCATCACCTCGCTCGGGAAGATCCCCGGCGAGGAGGCCTACAACGTGCTCGCGGGCGCCGTGGTCGACCGCGACCCGGGGGTGCGTTTTCGAGCTTGCATGGCGCTTGGCAAGCGCGGCGACCGGCGGGCCGTCAAGGTGCTGACCGAGCGCCGGGCGGTTGAACGGGACAAGCAGGTGCTCGAGTACCTCACAAAGGCATTGGAACAGTTGGAGTAGCCCGCGCTGCAGACCGGCATCGACCGATTTTTCCCGGCCGGCGTGATCTTTCCTGTAGAGCGAGTACTTTCCGCATCATGAAAATAACCGACATCAGATCAACGTGTATCGCCATTTTTCGCGAAGACGGAGCGATTGCCCGCAACTGGGTGTTCGTCGAAATCGACACGGACGCCGGCATTACCGGCATCGGCGAAGCTACTACCGAATATCACGAGCAGGCGGTGATTACGCAGATCGAGAGCGAGATCAAGCCGCGCCTGCTCGGCATGGACCCGACCGACATCGAGCGCATCTGGCAGCTGGGCTACCGCGATTTCTGGTGGCGCCGCGGGGTCGTGCACGCCAGTGCCATGAGCGGCATCGACCAGGCGCTGTGGGACATTGCCGGCAAGGCGGCGGGCCTGCCCGTCTTCAAGATGCTCGGTGGCAAGGTGCGCGAGAAGGTGCGCTGCTATGTGCGCAGTGGTCCGGAGTTCTGCGGCCTGACACTCGAAGAAAAGGCGGCGGCAACCCTGGAAATGGGGTTCGATGCATTCAAGCACGGCGTCGGCGCCTTCGTTGAGCCCATGGATTACGAGAGGCAGATCGACGTTGCGGTTGCGGACCATCGTCTGCTGCGGGAGGCTTTGGGGCCCGAGGCGGCGCTGATGATCGATTGTCACGGCATGTTCGACCCGCAATCCGGCCATCGCCTGGTCGAAGCCCTGGAGCCGCTCGACATGATGTTCGTCGAGGAGGTGTTGCCGATGGAGACGGTCGAACCGACGCTGCGGCTGAAACGGGATTTCCCCGGCGTAAAAATCGCGCTCGGCGAACGGCAGATGACGCGTTGGGATTTCCGGCCGTGGTTCGAGCAGCAGGCCATCGACGTCTGCCAGGCGGATATCAGCCACGCCGGGGGGATCAGCGAAATGATGCGGATTGCCAACTTCGCAGAAATCTACGGCATCGAGGTGGCGCCCCACAATCCGTATGGCCCGGTGGCGCTTGCCGCCTCCGCGCATGCGGCTGCGGCGATGCCGAATTTCCTGATCCTCGAGCACTGCCGGTTGCTGCCCTGGTTCGACAAGATTCAGTCGCTGGCGGTGCCGTTCGTCGATGGTCATGTCGATATTCTCGAGCTCGAGAAACGTCCGGGGCTCGGTGTTGAGCTGGATATGGAGGCGGCCCGAGACCATGTCCGCCACGTGGCGCTGGACTGCAGGCGTATGCCAAGGGTCGATGGATCCACGCCGTTATATTGACCCGCCCCTTGCCCGTACCTGTGGACCACTGGGCCAGGAACCAGTACGGCAGTTCTCGATCACCGCCGGGCCGGCAGTGCCGCTAGGCGTCGTCGATCGAGGCCCCCGGGTGCCACGATGCCGCCAGGTTGGTGATTTACTGGCTTTCTCCATGCACCACGATACTATACGGTCCCATCGCAAACACCTCATTTCCCAGGAACCCGGATGCTACACAACGTCGATGATGTCCGCGACTTCGACCGGATGCTCAAGACACGGATTACCGGGTTTCAGCAGAAACTTCAGGAGTGGCTGTCGCCGCATCGGCTGACCCTGGCTGAAGCCCGGGTGCACAGCGTTCTGATGCCGATGGTCGGCGTCTACACGCCCGGTTGGCAGGCGTTGCCCGCCGTTTCCTGGGGCTACGTCGAGCTCGTCACCGAGGAAGGGCTGACCGGCACCGGCGAGTGGTCGGTAGACATCGCGCCGGAGACCCTGGACTGTCTTAGGCAACTGGCCGCAACCCCGGGTCGCAACCTGCTCGACCTGGATCTCGAAGAGCCCTTGTACATGGCCTGGTGGGACCTCGTCGGGCAAGTTCTCGGCAAGCCGCTGCATATCCTTTGGGGCGACTTGTTCGAGCGCGGCTTCACGCCGCCCGATGCGGTGCCGCAGGCCGCCTATACCTGGCAGCGCTTTGCCGATCGCGACGGCCGGGATGCGGTAACTTTCGACTCGTGGCCGGAGCATGCGAAGATGCGTGCCGAGCAGGGCTTTCCGGCCATCAAAATGTCGCTGTCGACGTACCAGCCGGAAGAGCACATCGAGCTCATTCACAACGTCCGCGATGCCATCGGGCCCGATGTCCGCCTGCGCTTCGATGCGCACGGCAGCTGGAACTTTCAGGAGGCGCGGCGCATTCTGTCGGCCGTGCAGGCGTGCAACATCGAGCTCTGCGAGCAGCCGTTCAATTCGCTGTTGCCGCATACTTTCTATCCAGCCGGCGTGCCGGTGCCCGAGCGCTCGCTGAACGATGGCGGCTACCAGGCGGAGTTTTATTTTCGGCGCATGACGCAGTTGCGCCACGAGCAGCCGGTGCCGCTTTCATGCCACTGGTGGACGCCGCCGATCGTGCACCCCGCCGGTGCCTCGGTGATGGCGAACCAGTGGGAGCCGAACTGGTACCTGATCGAGCGCCATGAAGGCGCCGACGTGTCGTCGCCGGACATCGGCCTCGGGCCCTGGGGGCTCTGGCGACTCTATGAGCTTGCCCGCTTCATGGGCATGCAGCTGACGCTGCACAGCAACTTCGAGATGTGCCTGCAATTGTACTTCCGCAGTGCGATGTGCTCGGCGCTGATGTACGACACCGAGGCCGCCGGCCTGTACATGGGGACAACGCCGCGGACCTGTCATCCGATCGACAACGAGACGATCCAGGTCGGCGACGATGTCATCGAGGGCGGCCAGTTCGACTGGACCGGCGGCCACGTGCACCTGACCGACGAGCCCGGACACGGGCTGCGGCTCGATCCGGAACGGCTCGAGAAGTACCGCAACACGCCGGAAGCACAAGCGCCGCATCGCGAGTATTCACGAGCGTTGTATGCGAACTATCTCCTTGATCGCCCGCGTCGCACGACCCAGGCGGGCTGGCCGAAACCGCCGGGCCCGGAGCGTTTCGACCGACACACGTATCCCTATGCCCTGGCCCATATTCTCGGCGGCGAGGACAGGCAGGATGTCGACATTGAACTGAACAGGTGAGGGCAGTATGAGCAAGCTCAAAGACAAGGTCGCCATTGTCACAGGCGGCGCCTCGGGCATTGGCGAAGCGATCGTGCGCGCGTTCGGTGCCGAGGGCGCGCAGACCGTCTCGGCCGACGTGACGGACGGGGCCGGCCAGCGAATCGTCGACGAGGTCTGTGCGGCCGGCGGCGATGCCGTTTTCATGCATTGCGACGTGGCGCGGGTCAGCGACATCCAGGCGCTGATCGCTGATACAGTGGCGCGCTTCGGGCGCCTGGACGTTTTCGTCGCCAACGCCGGGATTCAGATTGAAAAGACATTGACCGGGACGACCGAGGACGAGTTTGACCGTCTGATGAGCGTCAATCAGCGCGGCGCCTTCTTTTGCTGTAAGCACGCCGTCGAGGCGATGCTGGAGAATGGCGATGCCGGCGGCAGCATCGTCGTCATGGGCTCAGCGCTGAGCCACGTTGCCGAGCCCGAGCTGGCCGCCTATTGCACTGCCAAGGGCGGTCTGCACATGCTGGCCAAGAGCATTGCCTGCGACTACGGCGACAGGAATATCCGGGCCAACTGCATTTGCCCGGGGTACATCGACACACCGCTGGGCGACGCCTACTTCGAGATCCAGCCGGATCCCGAGGCCGCCCGCCAGGAAGCCGGTGCGATGCACTGCCTCAATCGGATGGGAGCGCCTTCGGAGGTTGCGAACTGTGCCGTCTTCCTTGCCGGCGACGATTCGTCCTTCGTCACCGGTTCGTCACTGATGGTTGACGGCGGTTTGATCGCGAAGGTGTGATGGCACATGGCAAGGCAAAGTTGCTGCAGTTGGAAATTCTTCGGGACAATCCCACTGTCGGCCGCCCATTGGTTGCGGGCCGATAAGCTGTCTTAAAACTCAGGAGGTACAACATGGCTAATCTGTTTGGCTGTGACTGGACACGCGAGGCGCTGCTTGACCGCGTCGAAGACATGGCGCAGCTCGCCGGCACGCGGCGCGGCAAGCTGACGGAAGGCAACGAAGCCGGCACCGAGTGGGTCGAGATGTGGAATTCGTCCGGCCTGTCGCTGACCGTTCTGCCAGGGCGCGGCCTCGACATCGCCCAGGCGCAGTACAATGGCATACCGCTGTGCTTCCGTGGCAGCACGGGAGATTTGAACCCGGCTCACTATGAGCCTGACGGCTTCGGATGGGAGCGCGGTTTTTTTGCCGGGCTGTTGACGACTTGCGGTTTTACCTTTGTCGGCCACCCGGAGACGGATGCCGAGGAAGAAGACATCGAGCTTGGCCTGCACGGCCGCGCCACTTTCATCCCGGCCCGTCGCGTCGGGACCGACGAAGGCTGGCAGGGTGATGAATACACCGTCAGCGTCAGCGGCCGGGTCCGTGAAACCGTGACCGGCGGGACCAACCTGGAACTGACCCGCAGCATCACGCTGGGGCTCGGCGAGAAGGCGCTGGTGATCCGTGACCGGATCGAGAATCTCAGCCGCCGGCTGACCTCCCCGCTGATGATCGTCTACCACTGCAACGCCGGGTTTCCGATCGTCAATGAGGGGGCCCGCGTTCTGCTCTCGTCAGCGAAAAGCATTGATACCGCTGACGGTGCCGAGGTCGATGGACGGGCGTTCGGGGCAATCGGCGCGCCGGCCCCGGACAACGGCGAGGCGGTTTACGTGCACACGCTCAACGCCACTGCCGAAGGCACCGCGACTGTTGCCATTGTCAACGACCAACTGCGAGACGGCTTCGGCCTCTACTGGAAGTACAACAGCGCCGAACTGCCGGTACTTAGCCAGTGGACACATTTCGTGAGTGGTTCGTACGTCATCGGGATCGAGCCGGGCAACTGCTCGGTGATGGGGCGCCAGGCCAATCGCGAGGCCGGCACCCTCGAACACATCGCACCCGGAGAGGTGCGCGAGTTCACGATGGAGATTGGCGTGCTCGACGGTGCGGAAGAGATTGCCGCCTTCGAGGCGTCGTTGCCGTAGCTGTGGCTACACCTCACTCCAGGCCTGGTCCAGTTTTGCCAGGCCGTCCTGGATCAGCTCTTCGACGTTGCTCCCGGCGACCGGGCGGGTCTCGAGAGCCATGGTGCCGGGTTGGTCCCGATCGAGATGGCCGACGTCCCGCAGTGCCCGCAGCACCACCGCCAGTTGCGCTACGTCGACTTCGCCGCCGGGGTAGCCGATCGGCGGGTGCTTGTCGCCATGGAACGGATCTGCCGGGTCGCTGACGTGACAGTTGCCGAGATGCACGTGCCCGATGTGTCCGGCGGCGGTGGTGATGGCGTGTTCGAACGTCTCGCCGGCCAGCAGGATGTGTGCGATATCGAGCTGCAGCCGCAAGTTGTCGACTTCCGGTTGCAGGGATTCGACGAATTCGACGCACTCGGTCGTGGGGCCCATCAGGAAACGGCGGTGCGACTCACGGTCAAACGGTTCCAGCAGCACGGTCATGCCATGCCCTGCCGCGCGGCGGCACAGCCAGCGGCAGACCTGGCGCAGCTGATCGATGGCTGCCGGCCGCGCGGCGGCACCGGGATCGATGCCGGAGGCGATGGTAAAGGTGCGGGCACCGGCCGCGGCCGCGGCCGCGAGCTGATCTTCGAGGATCATTCGAGTCAGGGCCTTTTCGTTGTCGACGGTCGTGCCGAGGCAGATTTTATCCAGCGGAAAAGGATGGATGGCGAATCCCAGGTGCTTGTCGCAGGCGCGCAGTGCCGCGGTCAGCCCGGCCCGGCCGGCGACGTCGTAGGGCAGGCAGAAATCGACCACCTCGATGTCGTCGCGCGCCAGTATGCCGGGCAGCGTTGTGACGTTGACCTGCTCGTCAGCGACACAGTCCGGATAAAACATGAAATGCGCCAGTCCGATCCTGGCATAGTCGCGGATATTGTCAGTCATTCGCCGTAGCCCCTCTCATCGCACTGTTCATGTCTGGGTTTGTGCCACAATGGCAACGTTCAGGAATATAGCTGGACATGGCGTTGCGCAACACTACAGTTTTCGACCCGAACCGGAGATTGCCAGGGATGAAACGGTCACGCATCAACGAAATAATCGAGATCGCCAGGGAAGCCTTCGAGACGGTCGGGTTCACCCTGCCGCCTTTCGCTGGTTGGACCGTCGATGAGTGGCGGGACAAGGGCCCGGAGGCTGACGAAATTCGCGGCTGCATGCTCGGCTGGGACGTCACCGATTTCGGTCTTGACGATTTTGAGAACTACGGCCGGGTATTGCTGACCATGCGCAACGGCTCGTCGAGATTCCCGACGCCAAAGGACTACGCGGAGAAGCTCATTCTCGATCCGGAAAACCAGAAGCCGCCATTGCATTTTCACCGGCACAAGATGGAAGACATCATCAATCGCGGCGGCGGCACCCTGATGATCAGGCTGTACCAGTCGACCGCCGCCGGTGAATGCTCGCAGGACGACTTCACGGTGCAGCTCGACGGTGTCACCCGGAGTTGCACGGCCGGCGAGGTCCTGGCGATCGAGCCCGGGCAGAGCCTGGCGGTGCCGCCGGGCCTGATTCATCAGTTCTGGAACAAGGCGGGCACCGGCATCGAGATCCGCGGCGGCCGCTACACCGTCAGCGGCGAGGTCAGCCGCGTTTGTGACGATTGGGACGACAATTGTTTCCTGACGCCGTGCGAGCGGTTCGGCATCATCGAGGAGGATGAGCCGGCGGTGCATTACCTGGTGCACG
>JASLZG010000057.1 GCA_030754995.1 Lentisphaeria bacterium | reverse complement strand
CGTGATTCTCACCGACGACCTCTCCGAGCCCGGCCTGGTGGAGAATCTCAGGGATATCCGGATCATCGAGCAGGCAACGCTGGACGAAGAGATCTTCGTGCGCCCGGAGATCGTCGTCGGGCGCACGGTCATGGTACGCACAGGACCGTTGACCGGGCTCACCGGCATCGTCAGGAAACTCAAGACGAAGACGCGCATCACCGTAAACGTCGACATGGTCGGACAATCGGTCAGCCTCGACATCAACGCCAATGAAGTCGAACTCGAATTCTGAAGGAACGCCCTGCGGTGCCTGCTGAACAACAACGCCTGAATTGCGATTACCTGATCATCGGCAGCGGTTGTGCCGGCCTGACCGCGGCACTCAAGGCTGCCGAGCTCGGCTCCGTCCTGGTGATCACCAAGAAGACCGCGGTGGAATGCAGCTCGAGCTGGGCCCAGGGCGGTATTGCCTGCGTCATGGACAGCGACGACAGCATAGAGTCGCACGTCCAGGACACCCTCAAGGCGGGTGCCTACCTGTGTAAAGAGGACGTCGTGCGCCGCATCGTCGGCGCGGCGCCGGCGCGTATCGAGGAACTCGTCGAGCTCGGCGTCAATTTTACCCGGCAGCGGGACATAAGTGAGGACGGCAGCGACACCATGGCCTTCGACCTCGGCGCCGAGGGCGGGCACTCGCGCCGGCGAATTCTTCACGCCGGCGACATCAGCGGCCGGGAGATCATGCGGGTCCTGATTGCTGCCTGCCAGGCGCACGACAATATCACCCTGCTGGAGAACTATCAGGCGGTCGACCTGATCTCGTCGCGACGTCTCGACTGGGACGGACCCAACCGTTGCCTGGGCGCTTTCGTGCTCGAACGGCGGACCAAGACGGTGCACACCATTCTCAGCCGCTTCGTCATCCTGGCAACCGGCGGTGCCGGCAAGGCCTACCTCTACACCAGCAACCCCGACGTCGCCTGCGGTGAAGGCATTGCGATGGCGTATCGCGCCTATTGCGAGATCGCCAACATGGAGTTTTATCAGTTTCACCCCACCTGCCTGTACCACCCCATGGCCGGTTCCTACTTGATCAGCGAGGCGGTGCGTGGTGAAGGTGGTGTGCTCAAGATCAAACGCGGCAAGGAGTACGTCGAATTCATGGACAGCTATGACAGCCAGGCCAGCCTGGCGCCGCGCGACATCGTTGCCCGTGCCATCGATCGTGAACTCAAGAAGAGCGGCCAGCCCTGCGTCTACCTCGATATCCGGCAACATTCCGAGGAGTTTCTGCGCAAGCGTTTCCCGAACATCTATGCGACGTGCGAGCAGTTCGGCTGTAACATGGCCACCGACCCGATCCCCGTCGTGCCCGCCGCGCACTATTGCTGCGGCGGAGTGCGTGTCGACATCGACGGTGTCACCTGCATCGAGAATCTGTACGCCATCGGCGAAGTCGCCTGCACCGGGTTGCACGGCGCCAATCGCCTGGCCAGCAACAGCCTGCTCGAGGCCATTGTGATGGCGCACAATGCCGTCGAACACAGCCGCGGCGTTTTCAACGACACCGACCGCCGGCATATCGAGAACGGCTCACGGCCCGTGCTCGACTGGAGCAAGGGCGACGCCACCGATCCCGACGAACTGATTGTCATCTACCACAACTGGGATGAGATCCGCCGGTTCATGTGGGATTACGTCGGCATCTTCCGCACCACCAAGCGGCTGCAACGCGCCAAAACGCGTATCCGCAATATCCGCAAGGAGATCGAGCACTTCTACTGGGACTTTCTAATCACAGCCGACCTCATCGAGCTGCGCAACATGGCATCAGTTGCCGAGATGATCATCGACAGTGCCCTCGCCCGGCAGGAGAGCATCGGCTTGCACTACAATGCCGACTACCCCGTCGCGGACGGCAAGCTAAGCGAGAAAGAAACCATCCTGCACCGCCCCGGGTTCCATCGCGAACTGTACTGAAACAGTCCCCGCCAACCGTTCGTGATGTTTGTTTTCCCTTCGTCGTCCGCTGGGGCGACGGGCCGTCCCCGGGCGGGAGGCCGCCTGTATTGTAAACCATGACACGGCCAGGCCGTGTCAGTCCGCGTGCCGATTCCAGCCTTGCATCCCCGAGGAAACGCCAACGTCGCGTTCGTCGATCATGCCGCGGACATCGAGCTCCTTGAGAAAATGCATGCGCCTTAGCGGATGCCCGCCACGACGCAGCAGCATCGGAACCGCCGCCGCCACGCGCTCAATCGCCGCGTCCATATCCCCGGTCATGATGCCGAACGCCCAGAGGCTCAGGAAGTCCATGTCCCGCTCGTCGTTCACCGCAAACGACCCCGGCTGCATGGCGCTGTCCATCAGCCGCACCGCCAGCTTTTGGAAATCATCGTCGCCGGTCTGCTCCCACAGCCGGTACAGTCCGGTGAAGCTCGACCAGTCGCCGTAACCGGTGATCAACTTCTGCGGGTGCTCCCTCGAACTTTGCGGATAGGCGTACTTGAACTCGCCGTACTTCTTCTCCGCCTTGAGGAAAAACTCATTGACAATCTGCCGCGCTGCGTCGATGTACTTGTCGTCATGCGTCAGGCGATAGGCGGCGGCCAGATTGATCAGCGGCATTCCCGCCTCGCGGCCATCGCACAGGTACTCAATGCGGTTCCAGGCCCACCACACGTTGTTGTCACCGACGTTGACCACGACGTTTCGGGCCCGCTCGTCGCCACTCAGGTAATAATAGTACAGGATGCCTTCAGCCCATTGGTGGCTCGGATAGACGTTGCCGTTGTAGTGCTGGCCAGCGTGCGGGATGAGACCGCCTTTCTGCAGCGGCTCCGTGCTCCACTCGCAGAAGTCCACTTCCATATAGTGCCGAGCCGCCTCCTTGCCATAGTCCCAGGCGTATGTTTGACCAGTGCGCAGGAAATGCTCGAGTGGAAAATAAACGTGACAGTCGTCTTCATTGTTGGTGCACTGGACACCATCGGCACTGACAAGGTCACCAAAATGGAACATGCCGATGGCCGGCTGCCGGTCGTAGCAGTGCCGGTCCGGATTGCCCGGACTCGCCACCGGTTCGACCAGGTTCTCGAGCAATGGATACCTCCCCGGCTCGTGCGTCAGGAGATGCTGGCAGTCCATCACTTCGCAAAAGACCGGCCATGCCGGGTCGAAGGAGACATCAAGCGGCTCGACATAGCCGTATTCCCAGCGATCGCCGACATCGATGACATCGTCGACACTCAGCGCCCGCGGCTCACCGGTAAGCCAGATGATGTGGCTCTTGCTGACGCCCTGCACGATCTCCATCGGCGTCGCCCATTCCGGCCAGATTGACCAGGTCAAGAGATTCTCATCGATCCCGATCGACTTCGGGTGCAACTGCCGGAAATGTTCGAACGTCGTCGCGACGGTGAAATCGTCCTCCTGCCAACCGATAACCGACCACACCGCACGCATGCCGCCAGTCATCAGGTCGGCACGAAATCCCGACTCGCCGCCCGGCCGCATATGATGGGGATACAGCGACCAGTCCTCGTGCAGGCTTTCGATGTTCCGGATAAACACGTTGCCGCCGGCACATGGGTGCCGAACCATCGCGGAGACGGTCGACGTGGCGTAGTTGTCGATATCACCGAGGCTGCTGGCCACAACCTCGATGTTCTCACGGACGACAACACTTCGATGGTTGCCGCCCTGCCCATGCAGGCGCTGGCGAATGAGCTTCCCCGCCCCGCCGTCCATCGTCGTGGGCATGACCAGGCGAATGGACCGGACGTCGATACTGCCGGTGCCCGGTTCACGGCAGTAAAACGTGTGCTCCAGCTTGAGATCGGGGCTGCCGGCGGTGAGCGACAGGCGCAAGGCGAAATCCAGAAAAGTCGACCGGTCACGCGCCTTGTGCGTACCCTCGATCTTCAGCTCGGTACGCAGCGGACTCCTGTGGGCAATCGATACTTTATACGACCCGCCCAAACTGGCCCGATGAATCTTGCCGCCGCCGTCGACAACCAGCAGGTCCACCGGCTCGCTGCCATCCACGAGCAATCGCCCGTTGATTACCAGCCGCCGGATCAGTGAACCGCCGGCACGGCTGACGACGACCTCGGTCAAGCCATTCGACAACGTCGTCTCCCGGCGGTCACGGCTGACCACGACCGGGTGCCTGACGGACGGCTTCTTCGCAGCTTTCTTCGGGACGACATAGATGCTCTTTTTCTCTTCGCCGCCGAACTTCACCAGGATATCCATCAGCATCCATTCAACAGTGCCGTCCTGTCGGCGTTGCAGGATCCTGGCGGAGCTCGGCAGCGTACGTCCCCGCGCATCGACGATCGATACGCCGTCGGTCCTCGTCACCGCACCCGGCGGCAAAGGCACACCACGGGTCAGCACGTAATTGTCCAGAGACGTCAGGGTCTCGTTCTTGAGCCGGATTTCACCACGTTCCATGGCAATATGTCCGTGAGTACGATTGTCGGTTTGACTCAGCTCCCCGAATATAGCTGGTCACAGGAAAATTTCTGTGAATCCCCCGGCGAAATTCGACCGGGACTTGTGGCGCGGCACATTTCACTGCCCGACACCCGGAAACTCGACGTCTTCGGGTTTTGACGGCTTGACCGAATCCTAGGTCAAATGAGTCAGGACCACGACCAGGATTGCCAGCACCAACCCGAGCGCCTGACGCCGGTCTATAGCCTCCTTCCACAGCAGCCAGGATAACGCCAGGTTGAGACTGATCACGGCGGTGCCGGCAGTCGTAAAGACGATTGCGGTCGACATTACGCCCAGGCTAAGCAGCAGAAAAACGATGTTCAGCGTATTGGCAACACCGATGCCCAGGCCCAGCCCGCAGTCGAACCTCGTGACCCGCAGCCGCGCGTAAAACGCGTAGCCGACCGAGGTCACCATCGCCGCTGCGAACACGCAGAAGTTGTACAGCAATTCACTGTCGTTCTCGACAATTCTACTGGCAGCCTTGTGTGTAGTCATCATCACGCTGCCCATGACGAATATCAGCACCAGTAAGATATCCGCCTTGACACCGCCTTTGATGCCGCCCCCCGTGCCCCCGTCTCGCGGCCGCATCAGGAAAATCGCGACCGGCACCAGCGCCAGCGCGGCCCACTGCATATTCGTTACCGGCTCGTCCCATGCCAGGAAAGCAATGATCACCGGCGGCAAGTTCGAGGTACACAGCACCGCAACGGTGACGCCAACACCGGCAAGCTGATAGGCACGCAGCAGTACCGGCAGCGACACGTAGTAGACGGCGCCGTTGCAGAGGCCGTAAACGATCAGGCGTCTGTCGGACTCCCCATGGCCGGCTATGAGGTACCACGACAATGTCAGAACAGCAGCAACAAAGTAGTTTACCGCTGCTGTCGACAGCACGTCCGTCTTCTTCTGCTGTCCGAAACGGAACAACTGATGAAAGGCAATGCTCGCAGCAATGTAGCAACAGAGATTTATCACGGACTGTTCCGGAAGGCACTCGAGACCGGTCTAATTGGGTTGCGATTGCACTCAGTCGATGGCGAAGCTGATCTTGACTGAGCGGGTCTCGCCCGGCGCCAGGATGATCAGGTTCTGTCGCTCCATCCACCCGTCATTGGCAAGATCTTCGTACTGTCCGCAGCCGCGTGTCCACGGCTCGACGCAGACAAAGTCGTCGCTCGTATCAGAATACACCACGTAGCTGTCGATGTTAGCGTCGCCGGCGATACGGAGGACACGACCGGCGCCGCTGTCGCGCAGCACGGCTTCGCCGCTGCCCGGCCCGACAAAGCCGCAGTCGCACCCTTCGCCGGCGGCAAAGGTCAGCACGTTACTGTCGAGCGGCGAGATCCCGTTTGGAATGAGTAGCTCCTCGTCCAGGTCCATGCGGTCGGTGCATGGCAGTTCGACAGCTATTTCCGGTTTGGTAGAGATGCAAAAGTAGGGATGCATCCCGAACGCTGCCGGTGCCGGCGCATCCCCGCGGTTGGTCAATTCCGCGCACATCGCGAGCCGCCGCGGACCGAACTGATAAGTCATGCGCAGACCGAGATCGAAAGGCGAAAACCGCCGCCGTGTCGACTCCGCAATCTCGAACTCGAACCGGGCCTCAACGCCATCCCCGGCCACAGACCGGTCGAGCGTGTTCCAGCTGCCGGGACCGATGTAGCCGTGACACGGCATGCTGAAAGGCTCGTCGTAGCCGAACAGCCGATAACGATCCGCCACCGGTTGCGGAACAGTTCGGTCCCAGGTGCGGCCGACCGATGGAAACAGCAGCGGGTTGCCGCCGCCAAACAAGCCGTCGGCGACGTCGGGAAAACCGTCCGGGCAATACAGCAGTTCCTCCCCCTCGCATTGCCACGAAAATACATTGCAGCCGGAGTCCAGGCTCAAGGCGTAACGGCTGTCACCGGATTCAAAGACAAGTTCAGGCATTGCAGGTCTCTCCATCGGTAAATTTGGAGGGTTCAGTCTTCAGGCAGGAGGCTGGCAAGTGGCCAGGGGAAACCGATTCCACTGAAAGCTGAAACCTCCTCACTTTTCCGGCTGATCCATCGCCGGCCACTGGTGGTTATCGGGATCGAGCAACCGGCTCGGCGCGAAGCATTCCGCCGGATAATGATCCGGCTCGTCGGCCAGGCCCAGGATGCGATTGCAGATACAGCGGGCGCCATTGAAGGACACGCCGCTGCCGGAGCCGCACATGCCGCCAATGATGTGCTGGCCCCTGCCGTCGATCGCCCCGACGACCGGGTACTCGTCCGGCGTGTAACCGACGGTGCCGCTCCATTCGTTTTTCATCGCCAGCCGATATGGCCCGAAATAGTGCAAGATCTGCAACCCGACAAACCGTGACAGGAACCGCGACGGCAGGTTGCGCCCGGCTTCCTCGTCCGGGACGCGGGAGCCGCCGGCACCGAACAGCACGTGCTGCGCATAGCGACCGCCGAACCACCAGGTGCCGCTGATCCCGACATGCGGCTTCATTCCCGGCGGCCCGCCGTCGCCGCTGGCCGCCTGTTCCTGCATCGGCAGAATCTTGTCGCGAAACTGTGCCAGCAACTTCGGCGTGTACGATTCCGTCGCATAGATCACTGACCGGCAGCGGATGTCACCGCGATCGGTAC
Organism: Lentisphaeria bacterium; assembly: GCA_030754995.1. Lineage (GTDB taxonomy): Bacteria > Verrucomicrobiota > Lentisphaeria > JABSQK01 > CAJWLW01 > CAJWLW01. The sequence goes on along the minus strand of JASLZG010000057.1, from coordinate 12,688 downwards.
GGACGATGTAGCCGTCCGCGTCGCGGTCGACGACGGTCACTTCTGTACGGGTGAACAGCTCGACGTTTTCCGAGCTCAAGGCTTTCTGCAGCAGGCACCACACCCACTTGGCCGGGTGCCATGAGGCAGCCGCTATCGAGAAGCCGGCAGGGTTCGTCAGGCGCATGCCGGATCTCTCGCCCGCCTCCTCGGGTGAAATACTGGTCCAATCCGTAAATCCCTCGGCCACCGCCATCGCCACTGAATCGCGCAAGCTGTCGGTGGGCACGTCTTCCTGGCCCTGCACCCAGCCGCCTCGCCGGTAGTCGCAATCGAATCCCTCGTCGCGGATCGTGGAGGCAATCAGGTCGGCGTTGTAGTACGCCGCCTCGCAGTAGCGGCGGGCGAACTGCCGGGCCAGCCGCTCACGTTGCGTGGCATCGAATTGCGCCCGGGAATTCTCAAGGTGCTCGCGGAAACGGTCGTAGACCATTTTGAAATAACGCCCCACCACTACCAGCCCCTCGTTGCGCCCCGAGCTGCCGCTGGCCGGATCGCCCATTTCCAACACGACCATGCGCCGGTCGGACGGAGCCCGCCGAGCCCAGTGATAGGCGCATCCGGCGCCGGTGAACCCGGCGCCGATGACGACTGCGTCGGCGGTGTCCGGCAACTTTGCATCGGCGTTGTGCCAGGGGTGGTTGGCCAGCGGATTCTCGTCGAGCAGCCACAGCGGTGTCGAGGATACCGGCCCGTCGATTCGCAGGCATTCCGCGGCGGCCGGGATTGCGACAAAGACCTGGTGCAGCGCCCATTTCAAGAAGCAGAACCAGCGCACGAGAAACGGGCGGTCGCCCCAGTTCATGCGGCGATAAGTAGCGCCGGCCTGGAAGTCCTGTTTGCGGACGCCGCAAATCATTCGCAGCCCGATGCAGAATCGCCGCAGCAGCGGCACATGCGTCTCGGCAGGGTCTGGTTGGTCGATCTTCATGAGTCCCGGTCGCAAAGGCGGTGGATGGTACGGTTAATTGCCAAACTCAATTACGGCGAAGCACGATGTGCCATCCCATCTTGATCCTGACGGCACTGGCTCAATCGCTGGCACCACGGCCATGCGCCGGAACGTCAATCCGGCGTCAGGCCGCATTTCAAAGCGGCTTAAGGGGTTCAAGAGCCGAGCCTCAATACACACCGCCGCCCTCGGCGGTGCCGGGATCGCCCTGGAACCCCTCGAGAACTCCACGAAACTCGGGAAGCGGACAAGGTACGGAGAAAACCGATATCACCGCCACCGACCAGCATGCGGTAGCCCATCTCCACCGTCATCTCGAGGCCGGCGGGTGTTCCGGCAACTGTCGCGGCCCAGCCCCCGGCATTGCTCGCCGCGGTTACAGTCTTCTCCAATGCCGCAGCCAACTTGGGGTGATCGGTGATCTGGGTGTTGATCGGGATGCCCATCCGCATTTTCATGTCGTCCGGCCCGAAGAACAGCACATCGACGCCCTCGACCGCGGCGATGGCCTCCGCCCGCTCGACGGCCCCGAGCGTCTCGATCTGCACCACCACGAGCAACTTGCGCTTGTAGAATTCACGGCCGTCCAGGTCGATAACCCGGCGACCGCCGTAGGATCGGTTGCCGAGCGGCGGAAAATGCAACCCCTGCACAATCACCTCGGCTTGCTCCGGGGTATCGACCATCGGCACCATGATTGCGGCCGGCGCCAAATCGGCAAAGCGCCCCAGTGTCGAGTATTCGTCACCGGGCACGCGAATCAAACTGTCGATACCCGCCGCCGCACAGGCCTGTGTGGCATGCAGGCAACTGTCATAACTCATCTCACCATGCTGCCCGTCGATCCAGATAAAATCCCAGCCGCGGCCCATGCCCTCGATGATGCCCGCCGCCGGGTACATGTTGGTCAGGCCAAGGACGACCTGGTCCGCCCGCAGCTTCTCAAACAGTTGATTTTTGCGCATAATTGTTCGCGTGTAAAAGGTTAAGGAATTGGAAGGTTAAAAGGTTGAAAAGTCCATGAGTGTGAATGTCCTCTTCAACTTTTCAGCCCCGTCACCCATTGCGTCATGAGAATGCCAACCGTATGCCGAGCTCCTTGGCTTGGGCCTGGTCGTAGATCGTCTTGCCAATCGTCGTGTCCTGGATGCCGATGCCGACACCGTCAAACACCGTGATGTCATCGTTGCTGCTGCGGCCCGCCAGGTCACCGTTGATGACCTGGCCGAGGGAGCCGAGGTAGCAGTTCTCATCGAGAATCCCCGCCGCCACGGCCTGGCTGACTTCACCGCGCAACAAGGCGTGTTCGACCTTGTCCGCAAACAGCCGACAGCGCGGCAGCAGCGCCATTTCGCATTCGATCTTGTCGGCCAGGTCGGTACCCATGCACGACAGGTGCGTGCCCGGGCGCACCCAGTCGGACATGATGATTGGTTCGCGGCTGTTGGTCGCCGTGACGATCACGTCGGCGTTGCACGCTGCAGTCTCCGCGTCCGCCACCTCGATGGGCACTGCGAGCTCCGCAGCCAGGTCGCCGGCGACGGCTTCTGCGAACTCCGCAACGGCATCGTGCAGGTAGATCGTTTCAAACCGGCGCACGGTATTCACCGCCCGCAGGCACTGCCGGCCGAGTTGTCCGGCGCCGATCACGGCGAGCGTGTGTGCATCATCGCGGGCCAGTTGCCCGGCGCCGACCGCAGCAGCGGCAGCGGTACGCAGCATGGTCGGCAATGTGCCGTCGCAGATCATCAGCAGCTCGCCGGTCTCCGGCTCGAAGACCATGACCCAGGCCTCGGTCGTCGGCAGGCCACGCGCCTGGTTATGGGTACGCTCGTGGCCGATCTTCATCGACATCAGGTTGGTCGTCTTCGTGTAGCCCGAGATACAGGCGGCGTAAGCGGTGCCGGGTTCGCCGACGGGAATCTCGAGGATCGCTTTCGGCGGCAGATAGTCCTCGCCCTTCTCGAAGGCGCCAAGCGCCTCCTCGATCGCCGGGACGGCGGCGGTGATGTCGATGTTGGCAGCGATATCCTGCCGGGTCAGAAGGATTGCTTCCCGAGCCATGGTATGATCCTCGCAAAGGCGTTTTCGATTATTTCCATCGACGTTGCAAAGCTGATCCGCAACGCGTTGCCGCAGCTCTGGCCGAAGGCACCGCCCGGCACCGTACAGACGCGTGCTTCCGTGAGCATGCGCATGGCGACGTCGAAACCGTCGGTGCCCGCCGGCAATGACGGTGTGATGAAGAAGGCGCCGCCCGGGCTGTAGGCAGTCAGGTGCGGTGCGGCCGCGACCAGCTCGACGACCCGGTCGCGCCGCTCACGATAGGCCGCGACCATTTCGCCGACACAGCCCTGGTCGCCATTCAACGCAGCGACGGCCGCCCATTGGGAGGCGGTGTTCTCCGTCGTGCTTATGAACATGTGCGGCCGCTGCATGGTCTCGATGTTCTCGGGCGAGGAGATCACCCAGCCGATCCGCATGCCGGCCATGGAATACGTCTTCGACACACTGCTCGACATGATCATGTTGTCCAGGCTCGGGGCGCAGGTCAAGGCGCTGGCATAGTTGACATCGTCGAGGACCAGTCGGTCATAGACTTCGTCGCTGATCACGGCGATGCCACGCTCGGCGGCAGCCTCGCAGATCGTCGTGACCGTCTCCCGCGGATAGACCGTGCCGGTCGGGTTACCTGGGGAGTTGAGCAGGATCGCGGTGGTCCGCTCGTTGATCGCGTCGATCACCTCCTGGGGGTCGAGCTGGTAACCGTTGGCGGCCGTGGTCGGGATGCATCGCAATGTCGCGCCGGCCATCTCGGCAACGTGCGCCAGGACGAAATAGGGCTCGGCCAGAATAATCTCGGCGCCGGGGCGCACGGCGCCGGTGAGGGCGATGAACATGCCCTCGCAACAGCCAGTCGTAACCAGCACGTTCTCCGGTTCCAGCCCGATCCCATAGCGGCCGCTGTAAAAGGACGCCAACGCCTGGCGCAGTTCCGGCAGGCCGGCGTCCATCTCGTAACGTGTCTTGCCGTCGCGCAACGCCTCGATGTGCGCCTCGATAATATGCGGCGGGGTCGGAAAGTCGGGCTGGCCGATCGAAAGATGCAGGACATCCTCCATGGTCGCCGCCGTGTTGAACATCTTGCGGATCGGCGAAAACGGCAACGCCTCGAAAGCCGGGTTCCAATTGATTCCGTTGGCCATGGTCCGGGAAAAAGTTGTAAAATTCAGCCGCACGTAGAGTTGATTTGAACTTACCGCAGGGCACTGGAAATACGAATACCGTCGAGGAAGGCCGGGGAACAGTTTGACTTGATGCACCTGCGGCGTACTGTCACCTCCTTGGTTGAAATCATGCGAGTAGAGATGTATCAATGAAAATGCCAGCAGCAGTGATCGGCTGCGGCGCCCTGGCCAACGGTGCCCACCTTCCGAACATCGCCACCAGTGACGAGATCGAGCTGTGCGCCGTTTGCGATGTCCGCCGCGAAACCGCGGTGCAGGCGCAAAAAGAGTGGGGCGCCGGGCGGCACGAAACGGATTGGCGCGCCATCACTGACGCCGACGACATTGACCTGATCGTCCTGTGCACGCATTCCTCCCTCCGCGGCGAAATCATCTGTGAAGCGTTGCGGCACGGCATTGCAGTGTATACCGAGAAACCGCTGGCCGAGTCGACGTCGGAGATGGCCGAGATCCTCGCGACCCACAAGGAGACCGGCGTGCCGGTATGCGTCGGGCACAATCGACGCTCCAGCCCGGCGATGCTCGAGTTCAAGCGCCTGGTGGACAAGGCGCGAGTGGAGGGTGCCGACCGCGGCGCCATCATCGATCGACTCCACGAAAAAAAGTTCAAGTTCGACGAGGAAGACCAGACCCAGACGCTGATTCGCATCAATGACGATGTGCGCACCTGGAAAGCCTGGATCTACGATGACAAGGCCGGCATAATCCTGCAGGAGATGGTGCACTTCATCGATCTGGCGCTGTGGCTCAACGACAGCGCGCCTTCTAAGGTGTACGCCAGTGGTTCGAATCGCGGCAACTTCACGGAGATCATCAGCTTCGAGGACGGTTCGCAGACGACACTAATGCATTCGATGGTGGGCAATTTCGATTATCCCAAGGAGTTGATCGAAGTCGGGCTGCGCAATGTTACGATCTGCCTGGACCATCACATGGAAGTCCGCCAACGGGGCCTGGACAGCGAACCGTTTCGCACCAGTTTCCCACTCGGCAGCGGCGCTGAGGTCACCGACAAGATCGGGTTGGAATCCTTTTACGAGGCCGGTGATCGTTTCCAGGAAATCCGGCGGCAGGGTGGCGAGCTGCCGGCCATGTCGGCGTTTCCGGAGAAGGGCCACAATTCACACCTGCACCGGTTCGCCGCGCATCTTCGCGGTGATGGCGAAAACCCCTGCCCGCTCGAGTCGGCGATCGAGGTCACCAACATCGCGCTGCGCCTGCTCGAAAGCGTCCGAAGCGGCCAGCCGATCAAACTGCAGCCGGAAGATTTGCTCGATCGGTAGACGATCATGTTCATCGCCGCGGATACACGCGGCACTGCCGGTGCGATACCGGCAAACGCAAAGCATGGCAAGATGCATCTGTCGTCGCGCCAGGCAGATCCGCCAACACCATGACCAAGCCAATCACATCGTTCGGATACGAGCCGGAGACCTCGCCCGGGACCGTCGGAGAACTGCCGGCCTTGACGATGCGCCCCGGGTACGCCAGCCTGGACAACCACCGCAGTCGCTGGCGGTTGTCGTCCGATTCGAGGCATCAGCCGGCGGATGAACCGCCGGACGGACGCTGGATGGGAGAATCCCCGCCGGCCCACGACGCCGCCCCGAAAATCGGCACGGTGTTCTGGGAATGCATCAATCCTGTCGTACTTTCGACAACCTTCGAACCCACAACCACGACGATTTCATCATGAGCGACAAACTTCGGTTCGGCCTGATCGGCTGCGGCAGCTTCGGCAAGGAATTCAGCAGCTACCTCCTGGAAACCGCCGACATCGTTGCGCTGTGCGATGTCAATCCGGACAGCACCGCGGCGGTCGCGGCCCACCGTAATCTGACGGCCCGGGAGTACACCGACACCAACGCCATGTTAAGCGCCGGCGGGCTGGATGCCGTCGCCGTCTGCACCGGCAATTTTCTGCACCGCGACATCACCGTTGCGGCCGCCGATGCCGGGTTGCACGTCTACTGCGAGAAGGCAATGGCCCGCACCGTCCCTGAGTGCTGGGACATGGTCCGCGCCTGTGAGCGCAACCAGGTCAAGCTGATGGTCGGGCACAAACGCCGGCTGCGGCCGCCGTGGGCGCGGATGATCGAACTGACGGACGACGCCCTGCTCGGCGCCGCGGTGTCCGGGACCGTCGCCCAGCATACCGACAACCGGCCGTACGAGTTCTGGAACTGCTGGTGGTCCGACCCGGCCTTGTCCGGCGGTTTTCTGCACATGCACGGGGTCCACGTGCTCGACTGGTCACGGGCCGTCTTCGGCGATGCGGAAAAGGTGTGGGCGGTCACTGGCCCGCAGCAGGATCCGCGGTACAAATTCCCCGACAGCCTGCATGTAACCGTGCGTTACAAGTCCGGTGCGGTGTTCACGCTGACCGGCAGCTTGTCGTACCCGATCCATAAGTTCCGCGAATCCCAGGGGCCACGTGTCGAGTGCCGGCACGGCGGCTTCAAGCTCGAACCTTTCATGGATCACCTCGACCTGTACTGGCAGCGGCTCGACGAAGACGAAGCGCACCACGAACGCTTCGACGATCTCGGTTTCGATCACGCCTTCGGGCTCGAGGTCAACGATTTCGCCCGCTGGGTCAGCGAGGATCGCGAGCCCTGCCTTACCTGGGTCGAGGGCCTGCGTTGCGTCGAACTCATGGAAGCGGCCTATCGCTCCGTCGAAAACGGCGGCGACGGCATTGCGCTGCCGCTGTATCCGGAGCTCGAGCCGTAGGCCCTTGTCAGCAGCGTTCCGCCCACGGCGGCGTGATGTCTAGATCGGGGCGCCACGCCCCGGACAAGGCATTGTCCGCGGAAATTTCCGGCACATTCAGTGTCGGGCGGATATATTGACCTTGTACCGCCCGACCCGACCATCCCAATACAACCTTGACAATGAGCACTTTGATCCAAACCATGGCGGCCAACGCGCGCGGCGCGGCGCGTGAGCTGGCAACCAGGTCCGCCGAAAGCCGGGACGCCGCCCTGACCGCCATCGACGCCGCCCTGGCCGAGCGTCAGGCGGAGATCCTCGAAGCCAACAGCCGGGATATCGCGGCGGCCGAGAAAATGGTGCAGGCCGGCGAAATTGCGGCGCCGCTGCTCAAGCGTCTGCAACTCGACAAGAAGTACGAGAGCTTGTCCGAGATGGTCCGGAGCGTCCGCAGCCAATCCGACCCCCTGGGCCGGACGCAGTCGGCGATGGAACTGGCCGGCGGCCTGGAGCTCTACCGGGTCTCCGTGCCGATCGGGGTCATCGGCGTCATCTTCGAATCGCGCCCCGACGCCCTGGTGCAAATTGCCGCACTCTGCCTGAAATCAGGCAACGCGGTGCTGCTCAAGGGCGGCCGGGAAGCGTCAAACTCGAACCGCATCCTTGCCGAGGTCATCGAAGCGGCAACGGTCGAGGCCGGCATGCCGTCCGGCTGGATCGGCCTGCTCGAGACCCGCGAGGACGTGGCCGCCATTCTCGACCTGCATCATGACATCGACCTGCTCATTCCGCGCGGCTCGAACGAGTTTGTCCAGCACATCATGGAAAACACCAACATTCCCGTAATGGGCCATGCCGACGGTATCTGCCACGTCTATGTCGACGCCGCTGCCGACATCGATCGCGCCGTCCGCATTGCCGTCGATTCAAAGACGCAGTACGTCGCCGTGTGCAATGCCGCCGAGACACTGCTGGTGCATCGTGGGATCGCGCCGAAGTTCCTGGCTGCGGTGGCGCCCGCTTTTGGCGCCGGAAACGTCGAGCTGCGCGGCGACGCGGCCACCGGGGAAATCCTCGGCGAGCAGGTGGTCCCGGCAACGGACGACGACTGGAAGACGGAATACCTCGATTACATCATCGCCATCAGGGTTGTTGATGACATCGGGTCGGCGATCGATCACATCAACACGTTCGGCAGCCATCACACCGACACCATTGTCACCGAGGACCAGGACGCCGCGACGCAGTTCATCAGCGCGGTCGATTCCGCTTCCGTCGTGCACAACGCCTCGACGCGTTTCGCCGACGGCTTCCGTTACGGTCTCGGCGCCGAGGTCGGGATCAGCACAAACCGCCTGCACAGCCGCGGGCCGGTCGGACTCGAGGGCCTGACCAGCTACAAGTACGTGTTGCTGGGCAACGGCCACGTCGTCGACGACTTCGAGGGTGATCAGCCGCAGCCGTACACCCATCGCCTACTGGACAACCACTGGTCACCGTAGGTCCGTATGCACCGGCGGCGCGAACTTTTTGCGGGCCGGCCCGTCTGCCGCAACGCCCGGCGGGCGGCACGCTACCCTTTGCGGGTCAACAGCCAGCAGCGGTGGGCACCATTGTCATTGAAATCCTCAGGCATCGTTTGTCGGGTAATCTCACGCAGGTCGCAACCCGTCGGCTCGGCGTCCAGCTTGAATTTCCTGTAGTTGGTCGAGAAAAAAACGACGCCGCCGTCGGCGGTACGGGACAGTACCAGGTTCAGCAACTCGCCGTGATCACGCTGGACGTCCCAGACATCCGTCATCGCCTTGCTGTTTGAAAAAGTCGGCGGGTCGACCACGACCAGGTCGAATTTCTCCGTCTCCGGCAGTTCCCGCATGAACGCCATTGCATCATCTCTCACGAAGCGGTGTAGGCGGGCATCGGCGAACTCGTTGAGCCGCATATTGTCCTCCGCCCAGCGCAGGTAGGTCGCGGACAAATCGACGGTCGTTGTCGCGGCGGCGGCGCCGGCGGCGGCGTAGACCGTAAACGCGCCAGTGTATCCGAAGAGATTCAGGAAGCGACCACCGGCCGCCTGCTGGCGCACCAGCGACCGGGTGATGCGGTGATCGAGAAACAGGCCGGTGTCGGTATAGTCGGAAAGATTGACGCGGAACTTCAGGCCGCCTTCCCCGACAATCCGCTCAAATCCGGCATCCGACACGCGCTCATGCTGCCGCGCGCCGCTCTGCCGCTGCCGTTGCTTGAGGAAGATCCGGTCGTCCGTCACCTCGAGCACCTCTGCCACCACGCTGATCATCAGGTCGAGCCAGGCCTGATGCGAGTCACTGCTCGAAGCCTCGGGTCGATGATACTCGGAGACATGCAGACAATCGTCATAGCGGTCGATCACCAGCGGCACGCCCGGCACATCCCGGTCGTACAACCGATAGCAGGTGATGCCGCGGCCCGGCCAGCGACGCAGGTGCCGGGCGCGCTTTTGCAGGCGGCGGCGGAATTCGTCCGCCTGCTTCCCGGCAGCCGCCGGCAGCCGGCCAAAGGCCGGTCGCAGCGCCCCTGCCTCATCGGGTTCGTCATGCCCGGGCGGCGGTCCGTGAAACTGGAAGTAGGTACAGGCCAGCCGCCCGTTGTAGAGTTTGCGGCGTTTGTCCGCTTTCCGGCCCATGATCGACTCGAAATCCGGGTACGAGGTCAGGATGAAATGCGACCAGGTATCGAGCCGTGCCAGGACCGCCGGCATATCGCGATACAGTGTATGCAGCGCTTCATCGTTGTCGAGGCGCTCGCCGTAGGGTGGATTGGCAACCAGGCAGCCGAAACGATCGGCCGTGTGCAGCTCGGCAAAGTCGCGACGCCGGAAATGGATGTCGCCCGCAACCCCGGCGATCACGGCATGGGCCTCGGCCAGTTTCATTGCCCCCGCATCGCTATCGCTGCCGACGATACGGCCGGCGCCCGCGGCCTGCTGCAGATCCGCTGCCTCGTCGCGGGCCTGTTGCCACAGTTCCCCCGGCAGCCATGGCCAGGCCTCGGCGGCAAAGCTCCGGCGGCACCCGGGCGCCATGTTGCGGGCGATCATCGCCGCCTCGACGGGGATTGTGCCGGTGCCGCAGAACGGGTCGAGCAACGGCCGCCCCGGTTGCCAGAAACTCAGCTGCAACAGCCCGGCCGCCAGGGTCTCCTTGAGCGGTGCCGGGCCGGAGTGGGTGCGATAGCCGCGCTTGTGCAAACCGTTGCCGCTGGCATCGATGGTCAGGATTGCGCGGTCCTGCAGCAGCGCCACTTCAACCTGGAACCTGGCGCCGGTCTCCGGCAGACTGCCAGTACCGTGGGCCTCCTGCAGCTTCTCGACGATAGCCTTCTTCACCGTCCGCTGAACCGCCGGGACGCTGGTCAATTTCGACCGCACCGACTTGCCGCGCACCGGAAACGCCGCGTCTGCCGGCACCCACTGGTGCCAGGGCAGGGCCCGGGTGTTGTCGAAGAGCTGGTCGAAATCATCGGCCCGGCAGGTCCCCACGTGCAGCAGCACACGATCGGCACTGCGCAGCCACAGGTTCGTGCGCGGAATGGCAACCAGCGGGGCGCGGAAAAAAATACGACCGGCCTCGGCAGCGCCGGGTTCATAGCCGAGCGCCGACAACTCACGCTTGACAACTGCCTCCAGGCCGAATGCGGAGGTCGCAATTAATGACAACTGTTCCATCATCGAAGTTACCGCCAGGGCGGCCGCATGTCCAAAGGCGCCGCGGAAGGCTCAGGGAAGAATTCGGGCCTGCTGCCCAGGGGTCAGCGGGGTGCAGGAGTGGCGCTCACCAAGGGCACGGTACCGGTGTCGCGCGATGAACCGATACACGAAGTCGCGCAGGCCGCGCGGCACAATCCGGCACCAGGCCAGCGGCCGCCACCAGCCGCCGAGCCGCCGGGCGATCTCCAGCGCCGCGTCCGAGGACGTGCGCAGGCCGTCCGCATCGAGATAGACGACACTCCAGTGGCGCCGGTCCCCGGGCAGCGGCGGCAGCATCGCGCCGGCAGTGTCCCCCTGCAGCGGGGCGAAACGAAAAACCCCGCGGGTGTCCGCGTTGATCGCCTTGGCGACAAAGCCGCTGCACAGCACACAAGCGCCGTCGTAAAAGACGATCGGATGCCCGGGCATTTCCGGATTACTGGAGTTTGCTGCCATGGTTCGCCAAACCTGCGATGGAATCAGGCACGGTCCGATGCAACACCGGCATCGTCGAAATCGCCGAGCAGTTGCGCCTCGCGCATCAGCTCGATATCGAACCTTTCGTGCACTGCCGCGGCCATCATCCGGGACAACTCCAGGATGTCCTGCGCGGAACAGTCGTCGCTGTCCTTGATGATGATGTTGGCATGCTTCTCATAAACCCCGGCGCCGCCGAACTTCATGGCCTTCGCCCCGGCCTTGTCCAGCAAATAACCGGCCGCCTGTCGCCGGTCGGCAGCGGACGTCGGCTCAATGTTGCGAAAAAAGCTGCCGGCACAGGAAAACACCGAAAGGTCGGGATGCTTCGAGGCGCGCAGGTCGAGGATCCGCTGCCGCTCGGCACGATCGGCAGCGGGATCGGTTCCGGGCATCCTGAAAACGGCACTCCGGACGATCTGCCGCGTTCGCTTCAGCTGCGAATCGCGATAGCTGAACCCCAGTGCCCCGGGCCCAACGGTGTCACGGCCGCCGTCGCGTGTGAGCAAGTCAACCGATACCAGGGCATCGCCAACCTGCCAGCCGAAGGCGCCGGCATTGCCAACAATAGCGCCGCCGACCGTGCCGGGAATGCCGCTGGCATTGACTAATCCGCCGAGCCCATGCTCGACAGCATAGCCAGCCACCGCATCCAGTGCGGTGCTGCCGGAGACAGTGAGCTCCAGGCCGTCGTGGGAAATCTCCGGGACGCCCGTGGCATAACAGATAACCGGGCAGTCCACGCCATCATCAGAAACAAGCAGATTCGAACCGCCGCCGATCAATTCAAACCCGGTGCCGGTGCAATGCAACAGGTCGACAGCCTGCCCGAGCTGTTCGGGGCGCTCACAGTGGATCAGCAGCGGGCAGAGTCCGCCCAACCGAAACGTGGTCCGCCCCTTCAGCGCTGCAGCACGTTCGCAGCAGATACCGCCGGCTGCGAGCTCGCGGGCGATCGACTCAAGGGCAGCAGCGTTCACTCTGATTTAACCAATGTCGGTTTGTCCTCGGCACTGCGGGCAAGGAGATACAGATAATCTGACAGGCGGTTGAGCCAGACAATGAGGTTGTCGTTGTCCAGCTCACCGTCGGCGCACATGCCGCCGGCACGCCGCTCCAGCCGCCGCGACACTGACCTGGCAAGGTCGAGAAAGGCCCCAGCCGGCGAACCGCCGGGGACAATGAAGCTGTCGGGGACCTCGATTGCCGCTTCGAGCTCGGCCATACGCCGTTCGAGCTCGGCCAGGCGCGCGGCATCGATGCGCTGGTCAAGACGCTCGACGGCGCCCGGTGTCGTGGCCATTTCGGAGCCGGCGACGAACAGTTCGCGCTGCAGTTCCAGAATCGCCTGCTGCGTGTCTGCCGCCGGACAGTGGCAACGGGCGACGCCGAGGATGGAGACCAGCTCGTCGAGATCGCCGTAGGCGTTCGGACGCAACGAGTCCTTCGACACTTCCTCGCCGGAAAACAGGCGGGTCGTGCCGCGGTCACCGGTCTTCGTAGTAATGCTCATTTTCATTGTGTGTATCCTCT
>JASLZG010000056.1 GCA_030754995.1 Lentisphaeria bacterium | reverse complement strand
ATTCTCCTGTGGCAGGTTGAACGACCAACCTACAATTGACCGCGGCGCTTTGCAACGTCATGTGGCGGGTGTACCTTTTTCCCTTGTTTTCACGGGAGACTGGAGCAGATGCCGGACACAGACGACAGTAAGGTTCAGGACATTGTCATTCGGGCAATCGACGTCAAGCGCTACTACGGCAGCGGCGAAGCTGTGACCAAGGCGCTCGACGGTGTGACGCTGGATGTTTACCGCGGCGAATACCTCTCGATCATGGGGCCGTCCGGCTCCGGCAAGTCGACCCTGTTCAACATGATCGGCGGCATCGACTCTCCGACCGAGGGGATGGTGTTCATCGACGAGATCGACGTTGCCCAGCTCGACTCCTACGAACTGGCCTGGATGCGTTGTCACAAGATCGGCTACATCTTCCAGAGCTACAATATCCTGCCGGTGCTGACGGCGCTCGAGAACATCACGCTGCCGATGGTTTTTGCCGGGCTCTCGGCTGACGACGCCCGCGACAAGGGGGCCGACATCCTCAAGCTGGTCGGCCTCGGTGAGCGCATCTTTCACCGCCCCTACGAGATGTCCGGCGGCCAGCAACAGCGCGTGGCGATCGCCCGGGCGATCGCCAACGACCCGGTCATCATCCTGGCAGACGAGCCGACCGCCAACCTCGACGTCAACACCGGCAAGGAAATCATCGACCTGCTGCTGGAGTTGAAGGAGACCCGGGGCGTCACGATCATCTCCGCAACGCACGACATGAAGATGCTGGACGTCTCTGACCGCATCCTGTGGATTCGAGACGGCCAAGTCGACCGTCTCGAAGAGCGCAAGGACCTGGACATCCACATCGGTCGTATCGAATGAGGCCAGCTGACTAATGCTTTCCAGCGGAACTAAACCTGAGCAAATCGATCGTCGTCGGTCACTGGCGAGCATTCCGGTCGTCAACGACTGCGTGAGCCATACCATCGACGAGAACGGCCGGCTGCAGCTCACCATTGAGATCCAGCGGGGCAGCGGTTTTCTTTCGCGGTTCCAGCCGCGGATCATGAAGAAGCGTGTGCGCCTCGATGAGCTCGGCGTCTTTGTCTTCGAGCAGATCGACGGTAAGCGCACGGTCAAGGCAATCATCGAGGCTTTCACCCGCCGCTTCCGCACCGACCGGCGCGAGTCGGAACTCAGTGTCGCGGCCTTCCTCAAATCTCTGGCCCAGCGCCGGGTCATTTCCATTGTCGTCAAATAGCTGCATGATTCGTCACCTCATCCTTCTCTTCACTCTGCTCTCGCCGCTGCCGTTGGCAACGGTCGCGGCAACGGTCGCCGACGTCGAGGACTTCTTCAAAGACGTCGGCCCGCGCAACGTCGGCAGCCCGGGCAACCTGCTTGTGGAGAAGAAGGTCGCAGAGATTTTCGCCGCCAGCGCGGTGGATGAAGATCATCACGGCGAGATCAACTTCACTGCGCCGTCCTTCCGTACGGGTGCGACACAACTGCAGATCGACGGTTTCGATCCGATCGACATCCTGCCGATGCACCCGACCATGGTGCGCCCCGGCAATTTCACGGAAAAGCAGTTCGACGCCAGCCTGGTTTACCTCGGCCACGGCAGTTACGACGACCTCGAAGCGCTCAAAGGCCAACAACTGAACGGCACGCTTGCCGTGATGGAGTATGACTGTGGCGAGTCGTGGATGCGCTTCATGCGGTTCGGCGTGCGCGGCTTCATCTTCATCGAGCCGGATCGTTACGACCTGATCGACAGCCATCGCAAGATCTTCACCTCCGAAGTGGCTGTCCCGCGGTTCTTCCTCGACGCTGTGCCGGGTGACCGGCTGCGCCAGCGGCTGAAGGCTGCAACATCGCCGTTGCCGTGCAAAGTGGAGGCGGAACCGTCGCGCTGGGAAAATGTCGATATCCGCGATCTCTGGGTACTGGTGCCGGGCAGCAATGCGGACCTGCAGAAAGAGGTGATCGTCGTGACGGCACCGATGGATTCAAACTGCATCGTGCCGTCCCTGGCGGAAGGCGGCCAGTCCGGCGCCAATCTGTACCTGCTGCTGGAATTGCTGGCCAGGCTGACCGAGAAGCCCGCCGAGCGATCGATCCTGCTGGCCGCGGTCAATGGGCATACGCACGGTTTCCTGGGCGAAAGAAAGCTGGCATGGCACCTGGTGCAGGACCAGCTGTCCGTCGAGTCGATCCGCAACATCATCGGCCGTGACATGCGGCTGCAGGAGTTGTATGTCAATGCGTACTCCAAGCTCAAGCTCGACAGCGTCGACAACCCTGATGATGCTGCCCTGTTGGTCGACATGCGGACGCTCGAGGACACATCAACCGGCACGCCGGTTGCCATCAAGGAGCCGATCGTAGCGCAGGCGAAGGCGGACGTCAACGGCCGCAAGGCGGAGTTGATGCGTGAGATCCGCGATATCAGCGACGATGATGAGCGCGAAAAACACATCAAGGAATTGCGGGCGGAGAATCAGTCCTACGTCAATGTTCTGATGTTGTTCAACAAAGTGAAGCCGCGTACTGAGCTGAGTGAACTCAGTGAAAAGGAATTCGAGATCCTGCGCAGCTACGTCAGACAGATTATTCAGCGTAACCAGGTCTGGTTGGACCGCAATCGTCGCGAGCTCGAGCGCGACAACGCCAACGGCAGGGTGCGAACGGCGTTGCAGGGCTGGCACGTCAAGATTGTGCTTGGTCTCGACTTCACATGGTCCAACGACCGCGTCTGTCTGCTGACAGGGATGAATAGCACGCACAAAAAGGAGATGTGGTCCCGGCCGATCGGCGCCATTACAACGAAGTCCGCTGTGAAGCTCGCGGCTGATCTGCAGCTGGAGAAAAATCCGTTCGTCGACACGATGACCATGCTGGGCGGGTTGACTGAGAATTACTACTCACCGGGGGCTGTCAGCGGCTCCAACGCTTTTGCCATGGCTGCCGAGGTGACAGCGTTCACCCTGCGCAATCCGTTCACGAATCCCGGCAGCAAATTTTCACCCGGCGACACTGTCGCGGCGCTGCCGGTGGAGAATGTCGATGCCTTGCTCGATTACGTTCCCCGACTGCTTCGAGCGTTCCTCGACAACCCGAGGCTGACTACCGGCTGGGAGATCGAGAAGCTCTCAATCGCCAGCAGGACTTTCGGGTCCCAGTTCAAAGCCTTCATGTTCGACGAGTTCACGGCATCCGTGCAGCCGGATTTACCGGTGCCCAACAGCATCATCATGGTATTGCCGACAATCGAAGGGAGGGGGTCGAATCCGATCAATCCAAGGCGTTCGGGGATCATCGACGGCGACGTTATTCAGGCCTACTTCCAGCTTACCGATGAGCGGGCTGTCGCCTTCATGTTCGGTCTCTCGGACGGCGTCCCGACACACGCCTACCATCTCGATGACGACTTCACCGGCGTCGATTACATCATCGACGCCGGTGAAGTACACGAGAAAGTCAGCAGCAACCTCGACGGGGATATCAAGCAAGACGACTCGATCGTGTTTGCCTTGATGTCGTGCCGTGAATTCCCCATCTATGAAAATAACGACACGTCGAGGATCGAATACAAGGCGATCGGTGAAATCGAGTTCATCGTCATCGACGGCAGGCGCAACACGCCGCCGCGAAACTATGGCATCAGCGCCTGGGTAAACTCGAGGTCCAGTAAGAAGTTCAGTACGATCGACAACCGGCCGCTGCCGGCACCGTACGCCGTCTACCTGGCGGACGGTGAGTTCCTGAAGCTGCTGACCGGGACGAAAACCGTACGCCTGGCCAGGACCAACGCCAGCACCGACGATCCCGAAGGTATCGGGCTGACGAGGGCGGACCAGCTCGAGCAGCCCGACTTCATGGCGGCCACGGCGCGTGACATGACGCATCTGAACCGCCAGCGGCTCGAGAGCCTGCGGGGCGTCACCAACGAGCTGGCCACAAACTATGTCACCCTCAGCGAAGAACAGCTGGCGCGGATGGATTCGGCAACGGCAGCGGCTGATCACAATGAGTATCTGCGTGCCGCCTATGGGGCCCTGGGCGCCGCCCGGAAGGGTTACGAGCGCATCTCCTCGATGACCAATGACATGCTGATGGCAATCGTGTTTTACATGGCGCTGCTGTTGCCGTTCTGCTTTTTCACGCAGCGACTCCTGTTCAAGTTCGTCCGGATCGAAGCGCAGATGGCGGCGTTCGCCGCGATGTTCGTCGCGACGTTTGTCGTCTTCCGCTTTGTGCATCCGGCCTTCCGCGTCGCCGAGGCGCCGGAGGCGATTTTCATCGCTTTCGTCATGGGCGCCCTTGGCGCCTTTGTCATTTTCATTCTGTACTCCCGATTCGAAGGCGAGATGCAGCTGCTTTTTCAGACGTACAGCGGCATGGACACGTCCGACGTCGGCACCTCGACGGTCGGGCAGAAGGCAATGATGATCGGCGTCAACAACATGAAACGCCGCCGCGTACGTACCGTATTGACGACGACGACGATCGTGCTGATCACCTTTACGATGCTGGCCTTTTCAAGCGTCTCGAAAACGATGAGCCCGACCGTGGTGCCGATCGCCAGGCAGGCGCCGTACACGGGTATCTACTTTCATTACCCCGGCAGCATTCGGCTCGACGAGCCGACGACTCAGACAATCATAGACATGTTCAGCGAAAGCGCCGCGCACATCGCAGTGCGCCGCTGGCTGTTGCCGAAACAGAGCTCGGCGAAAGATCTGGTTCAGCCCCTGCCGCTCGAGTCTGGTGATCAGTACATCCAGCTCGATGCCGTACTGGGGTTGGAGCCGGCGGAGGCGGAGCTTCTGCCGAATGGCATTCCGATGATCGAGGGCGGCCGCTTTTTCTCGAGCAACGAAGCGGCCGAAGCAGTGCTTCCGGTGGGCACCGCCAACGCCCTGAAAATCACCAAAGAGATGATCGGCACTGCCAAGGTCACCATGCGCGGCTATGAACTGACGGTCGTCGGCCTGGCAGACGACGAACAGTTGCGGGCGCTGCGCGAGCTCGGTGACCGGCCGATTCTGCCGATCAAGAACATCCAGACCTCGGCGTTCGTCGAAAACGTCGACGAGGCCAACCTCGTGAACGATTTGACCATGCAGGATGATTCCGCCGTCTTCCGTGCCGACACCTCCGCCCTGATGCTGATACCCGAGGGCACCTGCCGACGGATGGGCGGGCAACCGTACAGCGTGTCGGTGAAGTTCGACGACGACCTGCCCGGCGGTTTGTGGCCGCATGTGGAGTCACTGTTGCATGTCACCAGGGCCAAGTTTTTCATCGGCAGCCGTAATCGGATGGCAGTCGGTTCGGCGGGGCACAAGACGTCTGCCGGGACGTATTACATAGGCACCGGTTTCAAGACATCGGTTGGCGGTCTGTCACGGCTGATCATTCCGCTGCTGATCGCCGCAACGATCATTCTGAACACCATGTTGGGAACCGTGTTCGAGCGCAAGGGCGAGATCGCCATTTACAACGCCATCGGTCTGAATCCGAAGAATATCCGGATTTTCTTCTACGCCGAGGCCTTTGTCTACGGCATCATCGGCGCGGTCGGCGGCTATCTCATCGGTCAGCTGCTGAGTATCGGCTTGAGCAAGAGCGGGATGGTGCAGGGGATCAACCTGAATTTCTCGTCACTGACCGTGTTCGTTGTCATTTTCTTCGCCATCCTGGTGGTCATGGCTTCGACCATTTATCCCACCTGGGTGGCGTCGGCCGCAGCGGTGCCTTCGGGCAAGCGCAAGTGGTCGCTGCCGGACCACGACGGCAATCAAATGCACCTGGTCTTTCCATTTATCTACAGCAGCAACGTGGTGGCGGGGATCATGGGGTATCTGACCGAGTACTTCGGTCGCTTTACCGAGGCCTCGATCGGCAACCTGGTGGTCTCCAACGAATTCCACGCCGTCGGTGAGGACGAGGCCGGCCGCACGACGTATTCGGTCGCCTACGACATGGCATTGGCGCCCTTCGACCTGGGTGTCACCCAGCACATTGAGTTCGTCGCGAGATTTGACGAGGTCGTCGAAAGCTATCGGGTGCATATGACGATCACGCGGCTGTCGGGCCAGGATTCGAACTGGTCGACGACCAACATTCCGTTCATGGAGAAGCTGCGCAAGTACATGATGCACTGGCGCAATCTGGAAGCAACGAAGCACCACGAGTACGTCACCGAGGCACAGGCGTATTTTGAGCACGTACAGGCATAACCCAGTCAATGGCAGATAGCTGATGGCATTCGGACACGACAAGGAAATTCAGGAATACAGAAACCTGATGCAGCCGCCCGACACGTTCGAGGACGGCTTCAACTGGAAGACTGTCCTAGGTGCTGTCTTTCTCGGATTCATAATGATGCCGGGTTCCATGTATCTGTCGTTGGTCGTAGGAACGGGCGGCAGCATCACCGAGGCAGCCCGCTGGGTGACGATCATTCTGTTCGCAGAAGTCGCCCGCCGTTCGTTCAAGGACCTGCGCATGCAGGAGGTTTATATCCTGTATTACATGGCGGGCCTGGCGCTGGCATCGCATTTCCAGGGACAGGGGCTGCTGTGGAATCAGTATCTGGTGCAGTCGGACTACGCCCATGCCATGGGTATCGCGCAGGACATCCCGACCTGGATTGCGCCATCTGCCGCGACGATCCAGGCAGAGGGCGCCAATTTTTTCACCGCCTCCTGGCTGCCGCCGATCCTCATGGTGGCGTTTATCATGATCATCACCAAGGTCGATCAGTTCGGGCTCGGCTACGCCTTCTACCGCATCACCAACGACGTCGAGGAGTTGCCGTTTCCGATGGCGCCGGTATCGGCCTCCGGGATCACGGCGCTGGCGAATACGCGCGACACAGCGCAGGGCTGGCGATGGCGATGTTTCTCGATCGGCGGGGTGCTCGGATTGCTGTTCGGGTTCATATACATAGGGATTCCCGCAATCACCGGAGCGTTCCTGACCCAGCCGATCCAATTGATACCGATTCCATGGGTAGACTTCACCAAGTCCTTGAGCGGCACGCTCGAGGCGACGCCGTTCAACATCACCTTCGACCTGGGGCTGGTGCTGGTCGGTATGGTGCTGCCGTTCTGGGCCGTGATCGGCGGCGTCGTCGGTATCATCATCACGTGCATCGCAAATCCAATGCTGCACGATGTCGGGATCCTGTCGAACTGGCGACCGCAGATGGACGTGGTCGACACGATCTTCATCAACAACATCGATTTTTACCTGTCCTTCGGCATCGGCCTGACGGTAGCGATCACGCTGGTCAGTTGCCTGGAGATTCTCAAACCGCTGTTGCAAGCAATCATCGGCCAGAAGGTGGTGGACGGCAAGCCACGAGAATCGTTCGTCAGCCGGGCACGGGCGGGCTGGCGCCGGCTGGTCACGAACAACATCGAGCGCGGCGATTTTTCCGTGTTCATCGCAATCGGCCTCTATATCTTCAGCAGCCTGTCCTGGATCGGTCTTTCCTGCTGGCTTATTCCCAACTTCGCTGAACCGCGGGTGCTGATCTTCTTCCTCGTGTACGCTTTCGTCTACACGCCGATCACGGCGTACGCGACCGCCAAGATCGAGGGACTCGTGGGTCAGGCAATCAGCATACCGATGGTCAAGGAAGCAACCTTCATCCTCAGCGGCTATCGAGGTGTCGAGATCTGGTTTACGCCGGCGCCGCTGCACGATTACGGCCGGGCGACAGTCGAATTCCGGATTCTCGAACTGACCGGTACCCGGGTGATGAGCCAGGTCAAGACACAGCTGGTGACTATTCCGATCGTGATTGTTTCTACGGTGATTTTCTCACAGTTGATGTGGCAAATCGCTCCGGTACCGTCGGAGGCGTATCCCTTTGCCCAGAAGATGTGGGATCTGCAGGCCAAGTCCGCGTGCCTTATGTACAGTGCCACGGTGGAGGGCGGCTCGCTGTTCATGGAGGCGTGGAAGTGGGACTATTTCTTTGTCGGCATGGGTTCAGGCGTCGCGGCTTTTGTGTTTCTGGCGGCGCTGGGACTGCCGACGTTGCTGGTTTTCGGTGTTGTCCGCGGCCTGGGCCAGGGGACGCCGGCGGCGATTCTTCTGGAATTGCTGGGCGCCATGCTCGGGCGCTATTACTTCCGCCGCAAGTTCGGTGACATGTGGCTCAAGTTTGCGCCGGTGCTGCTGGCCGGTTTCTCCTGCGGTATGGGACTGATGGCCATGCTGGCTGTGTCCTTTACAATCATCAAGAAAATGGTCAACCCGCTGATTTTCTGACTATGGCTGAATCCACCAAGGAATATAGCAAGATCACGATCCGCGCCCTCCTGATCGGAGCGCTGTTTGCGGGCTTCTTCGCATTCGTGACGGCCTACCTGGAGAATCGTCGCAGCCTGTACTTGTCGGCGACGCAGATTGCCGTGTTGCCGTACATCCTGCTGCTGGCAATGGTTTTGCTGATCAATCCGCTGATTCGCGCCATTCGCTTCCTGCCCCGCTTTTCATCGACCGAGACGTTGATCATCTTCATCATGGGCTCGGTGTCCGCCGGTATCTCGACCTTCGGCCTGACATCGCAGGTCGGCCCGGTGATCGGCAGCATGTTCAACCGGCACTGGAACAATGACCAGAGCGCCTGGCATTTGAACGTCACGCCGTTCGTCAATGAATCGTTCTTCATCTCCGAGCCCGGTATCCAAAACGCTGCCATCGTCCATCGCGAGGCAAAACTGGCAGTCGACGAGGCGCGCTCGATCTACGACGTGGCGCTGCGCGACCAGAATGCCGAAGCCGCGGTTACGGAGGCCACGGCCACCCTGGACAAACTAAATGCGGAAGGGGCCGATGCCCTGGCACTGGGCGGTGCCAAAGAGCGGCTGAACGCTGCTCACGCCGTGCGTGCCGAGGCCGCGCAGGAATGGGCCGAACTGAGCAAAGAGCACGACCTGGCATCGGCACAGACAATCATCGACACCTGGAAGCCAAAGATCGAGTCGCTCCAGGCGGAAACCGACAGCTTGCGCAACGCCCTGCGGAAACTCGAGCAGCGCGCCTTCGACAAAGTGGATGTCTTCCGTCGCGGCCTGCCCGATGGCAAGGTCGCGATGCCCGGCTTCTTCTTTCGCCCCGGGGACTCCTGGGACAGCTATGTACAGCGGTTCAACCGGCTGCAACACGGCCGCAAGGCGCTCGGACATCTGGAAAAAGCCGATGCGATATTCAACGAGACAGCCACGGCGGGCATGACGATCACCGCCGAACAGCGGCAACAACTCGAGAGCCTGGCTGACCAGACGACGACGGCGCTGGAACCGATCAACATCAAAGCGGAAATCCAAGCAGCCAAGCAAGGTGTCGACCAGCAATGGCAGGAGAACAACGCCGAGCTCCTGAAAACACAGGATGATCTACTGAAGAAGCAAAACGCCCGGCGCCTGGCGGTCGAGAGGGAATTCGATGCGCTGGACCGGGACATTTCGAACCTGAAGCATCGCGCCAAGAAGCTCAAAGGCGTACTCAAAGGCATCGAGAGCACACAGGCGAGCATGCGGCAGCAACTGATCACGACCGGGGGTATCGTCACGGTCATCAGTGAAATCACGGCATGGAAGAATTCGCTGTTCGACGCCGAGGCTCAACCGGAAAAACTCCGGGCCACGCTGGGCACCATCATTGCAAAATTTCCGGCTCTCGATGCATCGCTGCCCCGCTATCTGGTTGGTGACATCCCGTGGGGCGACGTGCTGCCGCCCTTCCTGCGCTGGGCCGGGCTCATCTTCCTCACCTACCTGGTACTGATGGCCTTCAACCTGCTGATCTTCCGGCAATGGGCCCACAACGAGCGCCTGATTTACCCGCTGGCCGAGCTGCCGGAATTGCTGGCAGTCACCGATGAAGAGAGCGGCCGGCGGATGCCGGACCTGTTCACCAACCCGCTGTTCTGGGTCGGCTTCGCGATCAGCGGCAGTGTGCTGGGCTGGAATCTTGTCTGCTTTCTGGAAGTGGTCCCCGGCCTGGCGCCCCTCGATCTGAACAACGCGTGGCGGGAGATCGTCCAGGATTCAGTGCTGCAGCCGCTCAGTTCGAGAACCAAGTCGACCGTTTTCTTTACCATGATCGGCCTGTCTTTTTTGATTCCGGCGAAGATTTCGTTTTCGCTCTGGTTCTTCACGATTCTGTACATGATCCAGGTCCTGATCCTGTGCTGGCTCGGCTACGGGCAGACGGAAAATTCATTTCCGACGGAGTGGTGGTATACCCTCAACTTCCGCGGTGCGGAAGGTGCCGGCGGCATGATGATATTTGCAGCTGTCGTGTTCTACAAAGCACGAAAATACCTGTTCTGTTTCTTCAACCCCTCGGCCGTGTCCGATCTTGAGACCGGCGAGCAGAAAGAGCTGCGTATCTCTTCGTTCTGTTTCATCTTCGGCTCGGCCGGCCTGATTCTCATGCTGTGGCGCGGCATGGGGGCCAATCTGTTCTGGTGTATTTTCGGTTTCATCGTCATCCTCATCATCACTATCGGCCTGGTTCGTGCTGTCACCGAGGGCGGCGTGCTCGGATTCCAGGCCTGGGTCAGCCCGTTCCACTTGATCCGCACACTGTGGGGCATGGACAAGGTCTGGACGGCACCGCCGCTGTTTGCGCCATTGTTCATTTACTACTCCGTGTTCTTCCTGGACATCAAGACGTTCATCGCCCCGGCAATGGCGAACTGCATCAAGATCCGTGATGACTTGAAGATGGAGCGGTTCCGTTTCCACATTGCCATCTTCAGTTGCATCGTGGTCGCTGCCATCGTTGCCATCACCACCCACCTTCTGCTGACCTATAACAAGGGCGGCGACAACATGAACGGTTGGTTCTACACCGGTTTCCCGAAAGGCATGTTCGAGCAGGTCGGGGCGATGGTAAAGACATCGCCGATCGACACCACCAAGACCAGCTGGTTCTTCGGCGGCGGTGCAGTGGCCATGGTGGCACTGCTGTATTTCCGGCAAATGCTTTTCTGGCTGCCGCACCCGATCGGCATGATCATGCTGGTCAATCCCATCATGAACGCCTACTGGTTCTCGATCCTCATCGGATGGTTGGCAAAGGTGCTGGTGACCCGATACGGTAACAAGGATACATATCGCATCGTCCGCGGCCTGTTCGTCGGGCTGATCGTCGGCGAGTTGATGATCATCCTGGCAGCGCTGATCGGGTCTCTTGTGACCGGCAACAATGTGCCAATCGACCTTAATCGAAACTGATCCGGCTGACTCAGGGTAGCATGGCAAACCACAACATCGAAGAACAGGTGGGCATCCCCTGGGGCATCGCCTTCACCGTCAGTTGGAGCGGCCTCAAGCGCCGCTTCATGCGCTCGCTGATCACCATGGCCGGCGTCATCCTGGCGATCGCGTTTCTGGCGTACATGTTGATTTCCGACAAGATCATCGTTGCCCTGGTCGCCGCCAAGGACGACGAACTGAACGATCTTCTGCAGAAATCCAATGTCGACATCTTCGCCAGCAGTGCAACCGACTCGATGATGCTGTTGCTGATCGGCTTGTCGCTGCTTACCTGCCTCGTGGGCATCATAAACTCCATGCTCATGGCGGTGACCGAGCGTGTCAAGGAGATCGGCACCTTGAAATGTCTCGGTGCACTCGACTCGTTCATCGTCAAGACGTATTTCATCGAGTCGTCGCTGCAGGGCGTCATCGGAACGATAATCGGCATCATTCTCGGCCTCAGCGTGGCGGTCGGTATCGCGCTGGTCAATTACGGGGCCTACACCTTCAGTTACCTGCCGCTCAACGGTATCGTCATATCGATGCTTGCCGCATTGGTGATCGGTTCGGGCATATCCGTTTTCGCGGCCATCGGCCCGGCGTATTTCGCCGCCCGCAAGCAACCTGTAGAAGCAATGAGAGTGGAAGAATGAGCGATTTTATCATCACAGCGAAAGACGTTACGAAAGTCTACATCATGGGCGAGGAAGAGGTGCACGCGCTGCGCGGCATCTCAATGAACATCAAGCGCGGTGAGTACGTCTCGATCATGGGCCCGTCAGGCTCCGGTAAGTCGACCTTCTTCAACATGATCGGCGGCCTCGACACGCCGACCGCCGGCGAAGTGACCATGGAAGGCTACAAGCTGTCGGAACTCAACAACCGCCAGCTCGCCTGGGTGCGCTGCCACAAGATCGGTTTCATCTTCCAGGGATTCAATCTGATTCCGGCGATGACCGCGCTGGAAAACGTCGCGATCGGTCGGATTTTTGCCGGAGTCGCACCCGCCCAGGCCCGCCGGGACGCCGCCGATGTGCTCGAGAAAGTCGGCCTCGGCCACCGGCTCGACCACTTGCCGTCAGAGGTCTCCGGCGGCCAGCAGCAACGCATCGCCATCGCCCGCGCGCTGGTCAACCGGCCGGCGATCATTCTGGCCGACGAACCGACCGGGAACCTCGACCTCAAGACCGGGCAGGAGATCATCAACCTGCTCAACGAGATGAAACGCGAACTCGATATCACGATCATCTCGGCGACACACGACATGAAGATGCTCTCCGCATCCGACACCGTTGCGTGGATCAAGGACGGCGCCGTCGAACGCCTCGCCGGCAAGGGCGAGTTCGAGATCGAAGTCGGTTCCATCGACGGCCAGACGGTGGCTTAGTGTCCTATGGCAATAGGCCGTAAATTACGTTGACTGGACGCTGATGGCGCGAACCTTCAAAAACAGCCACTCCATTGCCTGGGACGGAATCTCCTTCCTCGTGCCCGAGAGCTGGAGCTTCGCCTCGTACTCCTACAAGAAGAAAGGCGTGACCTCCATCCAACTGGAGGACGACTACAACATCCGCCTCGAAGTCGAATGGACCCGGCCCCACGCCAAACTCAATCTCGACCGCATCCGCAAGCGCTACGCCAAGAAAGCCCAGGGAGTCGAGAAGCACGCCACCAAATCGTTCGAGTACCGCGGCCTGCCCAGTGGTTGGGGCGCCCACCTGTATACCATGCCGGACGGGTTCGAGCTGCTCTCCGCCTACTATCTGTCGCCACAGAGTGAAGTGTGTGTCTGGTTCCGCGGCCACTTTTCAGACAAGGACCCGGAAGACCCGGAAGAAGTTCTCAAGCTCATGACCGGCTGCGAGGTCCGCACGAAAGGCATGGTGCCGTGGTCAGTCTATGACATCCAGTTCGAAGTTCCCTCAAAGTTCCGGCTGCTCCGCACCGCCTTCCATGCCGGGCGCAAGGAACTGACGTTTCAATGGCGGCTGCGCAAGTATCGCCTCTGGTTTTTCTCGCTGGCCGAGATCATTCTGCGCGACCACGACATGCTCGAGTGGGTGGTGGATTTTCTCAACAAGAGCAAGGATATCAAAGGTCCGAAGTTCGTCATCGAGAACGGCAGTATCTGCGCCAAACGCCGATGGCGTTATCCGATCGGCCACAACGAAGAAATCGGGCGCCTGTGCTTTCAGTACAAGATCGACTGCGTCCACCTCGAGGAGGAGAATCAGATCGCCCTCTCCATCTTCCAGTATCGCACGAAGAGCGATCTCAAACAACTCGAGTAGGCAGTTTCAGTTCGATGTGCCGGCGCCTTTCCAGGGCATGCGGCAAGCCGCCGCGCCTCGAGACCGGCTGCACCGCGGGCCCTTGGCCCTCGTCCCGTTCCCCGGTCATGCGCGCCGGCGCATCAAGTCAGAGGATCTCGTCCAGGGCGCTTTCGAGTGTCGCCACCGTGCGGTCGACGTTCTGCAGTTTGTCGAGTCCGAAAAGACCGACGCGGAAGGTCTGGAAATCGGCCGGCTCATCGCATTGCAGCGGCACCCCGGCAGCGATCTGGATGCCCTGTGCCGCGAACTTTTTGCCCGCCTTGATGTCCGGATCGCTGGTATAGCTGACGACGACACCGGGCGCCTGGAAGCCTTCGGCCGCGACGCTCTTGAAGCCTGCACCGGTAAGCAGTGCGCGGACCTTCGCCCCGAGCTCCGCCTGGGCCGCCTTGGCCTTGTCGAAGCCGTACGCCTGGGTGTCCTTCATGACCTCACGGAAGGTGATCAGCGCGTCCGTCGGCATGGTGGCATGATAGGCGTGCGCACCGCCCTCATACGCCGCCATGATCTCCAGCCATTTGCGCAGGTCACAGGCAAAACTGGTGCTGGTCGTTTCGTCGATGCGCTCGCGGGCGAGAGCGCTGAGCATGACCAGGCCGCAGCACGGCGAACCGCTCCAGCCTTTCTGCGGGGCGCTGACCAGGATGTCGACGCCGCAGGCCTGCATGTCGACCCAGATGGCGCCGGCGGCGATGCAATCGAGCACGAACATACCGCCGACGGCGTGCACAGCGTCGGCAACGGCGCGGATATAATCGTCCGGCAGGATCATGCCGGAAGCGGTTTCAACGTGCGGCGCAAAGACCAGGTCGGGTCGCTCGGAGGCGATCGCCGCGACAACCTCTTCGACCGGCGCCGGGGCGAAGGCGGCGTTGGGACCGTCTTCGATCTGGCAGGCTTTGAGTACGGTGTGGGCCGCCGGGATGTTGCCGGTCTCGAAGATCTGCGTCCAGCGGAAGCTGAACCAGCCGTTGCGGATGACCAGGCAATTCCTGCCGGTAGCGAACTGGCGGGCAACCGCTTCCATGCCAAACGTGCCGCTGCCCGGCACGACAACGACGGCGGCGGCGTTGTAGACCTGGCGCAGGGTCGTCGAGATGTCGTTCATGACACCCTGGAACTGCTGCGACATATGGTTCACTGCACGGTCGGTGTAGACAACCGAGTATTCGAGCAGACCTTCGGGATCGACGTTGGGCAACAGGCCGGGCATGGCAACCTCCATTGGGTTTTTTGATTGATTTCCGCGGCCCCCATCTTACCCCGCAAGTAGCTGTCGTGCAAGATGCGCTGTCCAAGGCAGGGCGGCCGGCGGCGAAATTGATGCTCTGGCAATGGCGCCGCACAAAATGTATGTTTGCCATATCACTGACGGTATTTTCTCCAGCCGTTCAAGTCACTCAAACCCCACCAGCCATGCACGAACAGCGGCAGAAAATTTGTCGGCCGAGCTTCACGCTCATCGAGTTGCTCGTCGTTATCGTTGTGATCGCCATCCTGATATCGCTGCTCATGGGCGCCTTGAAGAATGCCAAGGAAACCGCCAGGACCGTCGAGTGCATGGCGCGCCTGCGTTCGTTTCATCAGTGGCAGCACCTCTACCGCGTCGATAACGACATGTGGTTGGTTGTGAACCGTACATGGGGACCGGGCCCGGAAGGGCCCGACATTCCGAACCCCGATTCACCCCAGCATTACGATACGTTCGTAAACGCCCTGAAGGCCTATATGGGTGAACGACTGGCCACAACCGACTGGGGCTCCACCGCCGGCGACAATTACTTTCTATGTCCCGGCAACGGATACGTGGTCGATCCTCCGCCCCTTGCCGTAAAAGTTTGGGAATACGCGCATATCGACTCGTGGCGCCTCACGAACTACATGACGAGCGCGTACTTCGGGTACGGCAACATGGGGATGGCGTGGAACGTGCCGAATTCTGCCTGGTCGGTGCTGCAGCCGTTTGAGGATTATTGGGTGAAAAAGACTGTCCGGCGCGCCGCGCCCGCCCCGGCGGCGCACTTTCTGATCGGCGAGATAAAGGGTGTCGACTCGCGGATCGGCTATTTCGACGATTCGAGCCAGCCAATATATCCGCACGCCGGCCAGACCAACGTCATAATGGTCGACGGTAACGTCGAACGCTACCACTATCCGCTGGTCGATCACCTGAACAACGGATTCAGATTCCGATAAAAAGGCCTGGAAGACCGACGCCGATCGCCCCGGCGCCCGCCGGCCATCGCGGCACAACCGCTGGTGCCGGAGACGGACGAACAGAACCGCGTCAGACGTTTGCGAGAAAATCGCGGGAGGCGATGAAGCCGCGCTTCTCGCCCTCTTCGGTACCGTTGAAGTTCATGTCTTCCAGTTCGATGCTGATGCGGCCGCCATAACCGGCGTCTGCCAGGATGCCCAGCAACTTGCCCCAGCGGGTGCCGCCGTGACCGGGAATGGTGTACCGCCAATAGGTCTCCCCGAACGATATCGACGGCGGCTCGACAGCCGTCTGCAGGGTGCCGTATTCGTAGAGATTCTCACCCAGGATTTCGGTGTCCTTGCCGTGCACATGAAACGATACCGAGACGAACTCCTCGAGGAACCGGACCGGGTCAACGCCCATGCGGATCAGATGTGACGGATCGAAATTGACCCCGAGATTCGCCGCACCGGTTCCTTCAATGATGGTGCGGCAGCCTTCGGGCGTGCATGCGAGCACCGGGAAATTCGGCGCCGGCCCCGGCCAGCCCTCGAGCGCGATCTTCGCACCGCCGCCGGGCAATCCGGCGATCTGCTCACACAACCGGCCGTAGCCGGCGATGGCGTGGTCCATGGCTGCCCGGCGATTCTCTGCAGCATCGTCACCGAACGGGCACACGAAAAACACCCGGGCCCCGTATTCGTATACAGAGTTCACGTAGTCGACACACCTGTCCACGGCGTCAATACGACGGGCACTGTCAGCGGCTGCCAGCTCGCTCCATGGCTCCGGCAGGTCAACGGAACCTATAGCGACGCCGGCATCGGACAGTGCCTTGATCTGCTCCGGTGCCCAGGCACCGGGGTCGACGCATTCGAAGCCGTTTTCCTTGGCAAACGTTGCCAGGTCGCCGATATCGGACATCCACTCACAGTTGCAGCGAATGCCGATTGGAATCGAGCCGGTGGTTGTTTTGGCCATGATCAAAACTCCCTGGTTGAGGATAAAGCAGTAAAGCAGGATAAGAACATTCGCGATGGCAGCAGCCGTCCCGCCATCGCTTCCGGGGACGCCGCAGTGATTTTTTCGTGGAGATTCATGAGAACTCTTTGACCGAAGACAGAAAAAGTGTGAAGATCATATCACGAAAACCGTGACAGTCGAATCCATGGAAGGAATTGACGACAGATATTTGTCCAATACCGCGCCGCACTCATGCGATCTGCCAGGGCCACCAGTTGACGTCTGCCGGTTGACGTCCAATACTTCCACATGCGTATCCACCTGATCCCCAATTCGCCTATCGATCCCGTCTGGTTGTGGAACCAGCGGGAAGGCATCGATGAACTGCTCAACACCTTTGGCTCCGCCGGCAGCCGGCTCGATAGACCAAACACCGAACACCGAACAGTTCGCCGCACTTCTTCCCTTTCCGCCGGCAGCCGATACAGTAAACGGTCACCGGCAGTTTACACAGTGTCGGTTCGGGTGCGGCTCAAGAGACGCACAATGTCATGGACGGCGGCCTGACAATTGCAGTGTGACCGGATCATACACACATGGAAGTGATCGACAACTGCGAGCCGAATGCGTGGGATGCATACGCGCGACAGCATCCCGAGGCTTTCCTGTTTCACACCTCCGCCTGGCGCACCGTCGTCGGGCGCAGCTTCGGGCATCGAACGATTTACCTGGCCGCCATGGAAGGCGGCACCGTCCGCGGCATCCTGCCGCTGGTGCAGCTCAAGAGCCTGCTGTTCGGCAACTTCGTGAGCTCCCTGCCGTTTGTGACTTCCGGCGGCGTTTGCGCCGACAACGAGACCGTGGCCCAGGCGCTGCTGCAGCGCGCCGTGGCGACGGCCGAGTCGCTCGGCGCCGGGCACCTCGAACTGCGGCAGGAGAGCAACGTCCTGCCGCAACTGGTGACCCGGGAACACAAAGTGTCAATGCGGCTGCCGCTGGCGGCCACAGCGGATGACATGTTTGCATCATTTCGTTCCGAGATCCGCAACCGCGTGCACAAGGCGGAGAATGCCGGACTGGTTGCGGACATCTGCGGAGCGGAAGGCCTGGATGACTTTTACTGCTGCTTCACGACCAACATGCGCGATCTCGGTACCCCGGCTTATGGCCGGAACTTTTTTGCGAACATGTTCGATGAATTCGGTGACCAGGACATCCGAATCGTCCGCGTGCGCCGGGGGGAAACCGTCATCGGCGCCGGGATCATGGTCTTCTGGCGCCACCGTGTTGAGCTGCCGTGGGTATCTTCGCGGCGCCGATACTTCGAGTTGTCGCCGAATAATCTGCTGTACTGGCACGCCATGAAGCACGCCATCGAACGCGGCATGAAGAGTTTCGATTTCGGCCGATCGACGCTGGAAGCCGGTACCTACCAGTTCAAGAAACGCTGGGGCGCCGAGCCGCACCAGTTGTTCTGGCAATACTGGGCGCCGGCCGGCGATGCCCCGGACCTGAGTCCCGCCAACCCCAAGTTCCAGCTCGCCATTCGAATCTGGCAGAAACTGCCGGTGCCACTGACCAAACTGATCGGCCCGCCGATCGTCAAGTATCTTCCCTGAAACAATGCCGACCAATCCGACCAACCCCCGACACCTGAACCTGCCGCAGGCCCCGGGCCTTGCCGCGGGGGAACCTGAAACCTGAAAACTCCCGCCAACATCCTGACTGTCGACGTCGAGGACTGGTTTCACTATCTCGACCCCGGCCTGATGAAACCGATGGACCGGTGGCCCGATTACGAAAGCCGCGTCGAGGCGGACATCGACCGTATCATCACGGTTCTCGACGGGCTGCAGACGACGTGTACCTTCTTCGTGCTCGGCTGGATCGCCGAGCACCATCCCACGGTGGTGCGCCGCCTTGTTGCGGCCGGCCACGAGGTGGCGACACATGGCTACGGCCATGTCGTGCTGGATCAGCAGACACGCGACGAGTTCGCAGCCGACCTCGACCGCTCGATCGCGGCCATCGAACAAGCGGGCAGCAAAGTGGAGGGCTACCGGGCGCCGGGATTTGTCAGCCAGGCGTGGTTATTCGAGGAGTTGACGGCACGTGGTTTCAAATATGACGCCAGTGTCCTGCCCGGTCGCTGGCTCAACGGTGCCCTGCCAACTGCCGGTCGGGCACCGTACCGGCTGCCGTCGGGGCTCTGGGAGTTTCCGTACTCGATCGTCAAATGCCTCGGCGCCGGGCTGCCGGTCTTCGGCGGCGGCTACCTGCGCATCACGCCGCACCCGGTGCTGGCAGCGGCGATCCGGCGGCAGAACCGGGCCGGCCTGCCGGTCATGTTGTACTTTCACCCGCGCGAGTGGGATCCGGCCCCCCCCGAGACCGGCCTCACCGGCCTCACCCGCTGGCGGCGCAACGTCAATCTCGCGGCCTCCCGCACCAAGATCACCCGGCTGATCGAGCAATTCGAGTTTACCTCGATCCGTGAGGCAATGGCCGCGCTTGAACAGTCCTGACAACCCCGGCAGCGGGATCGTGCCGGACGGAAGCGATTGGTTCCCGGGCAACGGTTGGTGGAGAGGCGCACTTCGTGCTGAAGTACCAGCTGAGCGGCCGGGCGGCTGGTCGGGGGCGGCACGCACGACTTTAACAGAGGCGCCGCACAGCCCGGCCGGAAACAGTATCCCGCCGCAGTTGTTGTCCGGCGGGTGACGTGGTATCATTGTATCCTCGCCGAGACGAATCGCCAGACCCTCGGCAGCCTGCGGGACAGTGTCGGCCGAGAAGGCGATGACCGGGAAGGACAGTTTTGCGCATGGAGTCGATTGGGCGCCAGGCCGAGGTGAAGGGGTTGGCGGCGGGATTCAGCGGCGATTGGAGCGGATTGCACGATGAGTGAGTTGAAAGGAAAGGTAGCCGTGGTCACCGGCGGTGCCGGCGGCATTGGCGCAGCAATCGTCGTGAAGCTGGCCCAGGCCGGCGCCGACGTGGTGGTCTGCGACTACGGTGTGCCCGACGAGGCAGCCCGTGTCGTGGAACAGGTTGAGAGCCTCGGGCGCCGGGCAATGGCGGTGCTCGTCGACGTCACCGACCGGGCCGCCGTCGAGCAGATGTACACCGACATCGTCACGGCTTGTGGCAACGTCGATATCATCGTT
>JASLZG010000055.1:19743-19986 GCA_030754995.1 Lentisphaeria bacterium | reverse complement strand
GATCCGTGAATTCCAGCACCAGGGGGAGACCAAGCGCACACTCGTCTGCAACAGCAGAATGCAGGGCGGTGAGCCGTTGTTCGTCGGCGACGCCGAGTTCCTGGTCAACCACACCGACCGCCACACGAAGTACGCGCTGCCTTCCCCGTTCCTGATAGCGATCCGCAAGTGGCACGAGGATTTCAGTACGGATGCGTACCCGACGGTGGAGCATTACATCGAGCATCTCACCGAGCTGCTGAC